>JAYPXD010000242.1:5860-6305 GCA_038135395.1 Alphaproteobacteria bacterium
CGCCTGAAGATCGACGAAGCGTTCACGCCCAATATCCAACGCTGGTACGAGCGGGTAACCGACCGACCGGCCTTCCGGGAGGCCACCAAGTGAGCATTGCGAAGCACTGTCTGGTCATCGGCGTCGGCCCGGGTACCGGACTAGCCGTGGTCAGGCACTTTGCGGCGCAGGGTTACAGCGTATCGATGATCGCCCGCCACGCCGGCCGCCTGCAGACCTGGGAGGGCGAAATACCGGGCTCGAAAGGGTATGCCGCCGATATCGGCGAAACCGCTGACTTTGTCGCCACGCTGGAGCGAATCAAGGCAGAGCGGGGCGCGCCGCATGTCGTCATTTTCAACGCCACTTTGGCAAGCCGCGGCAGGTACCAAGATATCCCGTTGGATGACTTCAACCGCAATTTCCGCGTCAATACCACCGGCTTGCTGGCAACGGCGCAAACGCT
>JAYPXD010000243.1:0-5190 GCA_038135395.1 Alphaproteobacteria bacterium
CCCGATCAACGCGAGGACTTTGTCAGCAGTCTGTGAGCAGATCCCGATCCTATCGGATCGGGATCTGCTCTAGTCGTTGATCACTGCGACCGCCCGCGTCCAGCCGGCGGAGCCGGCCTCAATTTTGCAGGGGAAGCAGATCACCTCAAAGCCGTTCGGCGGCAATCGGTCCAGGCGCCAGAGCTTTTCGATATGGGAATAGCCCTTGTGGCGTCCGGCGCGGTGCCCTTCCCAGATCAGGGCGGGCGAGCCGCCGGCCTTGATTTTTTCGCGTGTCGTGCTGAATGGCGCATCCCAGCTCCAGCCATCGGTGCCGGTCACCCGCACGCCCTGGTCCAACAGCCAGCAGGTGGCCTCGTAGCCGACGCCGCAGCCGCGGTCGATGAAATCCGGCTGGCCGAACGCCGCGCCGGCTGAGGTGTTCACCAGGACGATGTCCAGGGGGCGCAACTGGTGGCCGATGCGCTTCAACTCGGCCTGGACATCCGCCGCGGTCGCGACATAGCCATCTTCGAAGTGACGGAAGTCCAGCTTGACGCCGGGGTTGTAGCACCATTCCAACGGGATTTCGTCGATCTTGGCCGATGGCACCCCGCCCGGAACCTCGCTCTCGTTCATCCGGCTAAAATAGTGGTAGGGCGCGTCCAGGTGCGTGCCATTGTGGGTGGACAGCGTGACCTTCTCGACCGCCGCGTATTCGCCGTTCGGCAGGTCCTCGATCCTGACGCCCATGTATTCCGCCATCGACGCTGCCGTATCGTGGTGGTTGAAATACTCGATCTGCGGGCGCATGTGCGGCGGATCGCAGACGATATTGTTGGTCAGCGGAATGGAGATATCGATCAGTTTCCGGGCCATGGCATTTCCTCGCATATGAACGGCGGACACGTTAGATTGCGGGGCGAGTGTCGCCTGCCTTTGGGTTGGGCGCAATGTTCTAGCTGGATGGAGCCATCACGATGACCGATCAATCCAAAGGCCATGTAGCAGTAATCGGCGCCGGGATTGTCGGCATCTGTTCCGCCGCTTATCTTCAGCGCGAAGGGTTCCGGGTGACGCTGGTCGATGCAGAGGAGCCGGGAACAATGACCAGCTTCGGCAATGCCGGCGCAATCTCGGGCCACAGCGTGACGCCGATGGCGTTGCCCGGCATCTGGAAGCGGGTGCCTGGCTGGCTGTTCGACCCGTTGGGGCCGCTGGCGGTGCGGATTGGCTACGCCCCGAAGGCTGCGCCCTGGCTGATGAAATTTATGGCCGCGGCCAAGGACTATGAGGCCCAGGCGGCCGCACTGGCGGCGCTGTACCGGCCGGTGCGCGAGGCCTATCTGACCCTGACCGGCGATGCCGGCGCCGATCACCTGCTGAAGCAGACCGGTAGCGTGTCTGTTTACGAGACCGAGGCGGGTTTTTCCGGCGATGCGATCGTGCGGGAACTTGCCCGCCGCCATGGCCATCGCGTCGAGGAATTAACCGGCGACGAACTGCGTCAGCTGGAGCCGGCGCTGGGACCGCAGTTCGTGCGCGCCGGCTATTATCCGGACGGCACCCACTGCCGCAATCCGGGCGAACTGTGCCGCCTGTTGGCGGATATGGTGCTGGCCGCCGGCGGGGCGCACTTGCGCGCCAACGTCGTGGGGTTCGAAACGGGCGCCGACGGTGTCAGGGCGTTGCGGACGGCGGACGGCCAGAGCCGCGCCTTCGACCACTATGTGATTGCTGCCGGCGCCTGGTCGCACCGCCTGTCGGCCCAACTGGGCGAACCGTTCCCGTTGGAGAGCGAGCGCGGCTATCACATGGTGCTGCCGCATCCGGGCTTCGTGACGTCGCGGCCGATCAGCTTCGGCGAACGCAAGTTCATGTGCACAACCATGGAAATGGGCCTGCGCCTCGCCGGAACGGTCGAATTCGCGGGCTTGGAAGCAGCGCCGAAATGGGAGCGCGCCAACAAGTTGCTGCGGCATGCGGGCGAAATATTCCGGTCCGTCGATGTCAGCGAGGCAAAGCCCTGGATGGGTAACCGGCCGGCAACGCCCGACTCGCTGCCGGTCGTCGGACGCTCAAAGAAACACCGCAACGTCGCCTATGGCTTTGGCCATGGCCATCTGGGCCTGACCGGCGGCGCGATCACCGGCCGGCACATCGCCAGCCTGATCGCCGGAGGGGCGCCGGACATTGATCTCTCGCCATTCGCCATCGACCGGTACGCCCGGTAGCTGCGTTATCCCAGCAGAATGCCGGCGAGCAGCCCCGTGACGCCCGCGGCTGCAATCCACCATAGTGAAAAGCCGGCGCTTCGGCGTTCCAGCGCCTGTTCGCCGATGGCCTCCGCCTGAGCCAGCAGGCGGGGTAGCCGCTCGATCGTGGCTTGCGCCTCGCGCAGTCCGGCGGCCAGACGGGCATCCGGGCCGCGATTCTGGATCATCCAGTCCTCGATCAGCGGCCGGGCAATCGTCCACATATTCACGCTATCGTCGAGATTCCGCCCCAGCCCCTCCGCCATCAGCATGGTTTTCTGCAGCAACAGCAGCGACGGTTGGGCCGGCATGTCGAACTGCGCGGTTACCTGGAGCAATTGCAGCAGCAATCGCGCCATGGAGATTTCGGCGATGGGCCGGTCCAGGATGGCCTCGCCGACCGAGCGCAGGGCCTGCGCAAACAATGCCGGGTCCTGCCCGCGCGGCAGAAAGCCGGCGCGGACATGTGCATCCGCCACCAGCCGGTAGTCGCGACGCAAAAATCCGACCAGCACGTCGGCCATGAAGTCCTGCCCCTTGGCGTCCAGCCGGCCCATGATGCCGAAATCGACGACGCTCAATCCGCCGTCCGGCCGAACGAAGACATTGCCCGGATGCATGTCCGCGTGGAAAAAACCATCGACGAACACCTGGCGGAAGAATGCTTCCGCAGCAATGCCCATGATCCGCCCGGTGTCGTGGCCGGCAGCGCGGATGGCTGCGCCGTTGTCGATGCGCAGGCCTTCCACCCGCTCCAACGTCAAAACCCGGCGGCTGGTGCGCTGCCAATCGACAGCGGGCACATGAAAGCCCGGGTGGTCTTCGAAATTTTCGGCCAGCTCCGCCGCCGCCGCCGCTTCCAGCCGCAGGTCGAGTTCGACCCGGACCGAGCGGGCGAACACGGCGACCACTTCGCGCGGGCGAAAGCGGCGGGCGAAGGGAAACAAGGCGTGCACCAGCCAGGCGACCCAGGCAAACAGCGAGAGATCATGCGCAAACCGGCGCTCGACGCCCGGACGCAGCACTTTGACAGCCACCGGCTCGCCATCGCTGGTCACGGCGAAATGCACCTGCGCAATCGAAGCGGCTGCGATCGGGGCGGTGGAGAATTCGGTGAATCGTGTGGATAACTCGGCGCCGAGCGCGCGCGAAACCACATCGTCCGCGCCTTTGAACGGCGGCACCCGGTCCTGGAGCGTCGCCAGGTCGCCGGCGACCGCCTCGCCCAGAATATCGCCCCGGGTCGACAATGCTTGGCCGAGCTTGACGAAGGTCGGCCCCAGGCTTTGCAGCGCCTCCGCCAGCCGCTCTCCAGGACGGCCGGAGAGGCCGGCGCGGCGTCGCCAGAGACGTAGTGGCCAGCGCACAACCGGGCTCTCGCCCATCAGCATTGGCCAATAGAGGGCATCGTGCCGGGCCAGAACCCAGATAATGCGGGCAATGCGCAGGGGATGTGTCAGGGCGAGGAACATGGCTTGACGTCAGGCAGGCTTGCGGCCGCGATGCAACGCGACGATACCAGCGGACCAACTCTCATAGCCAACAGTGGCGAACCCGACCCGGCGCATGATCGCCGCCAGCCCTTCCTGGTCGGGGAACTGCCGTATGCTCTCTGCCAGATAGCGGTACGAAGCTTCGTCATTGGCCACCAGCTTGCCGATTTTGGGCAGGATGTTGAAGGAATAGGCGTCGTAGAGCCGGTCCAATCCCGGCAGCAGCACCTTGGAAAATTCCAGACAGAAAAACCGCCCGCCGGGCCGCAACACCCGCAGGATTTCGGCCAGCGCTACCGGCGGCCGGGTCACGTTGCGCAGGCCGAACGCGATGCAGCAGGCATCGATGCTGGCATCGGCGAATGGCAAAGTCTCTGCATCGCCGACCGTCCATTCGATGCCTTCGATCAGGCCGCGGTCCAGGCCGCGGTCGCGGCCGACGCCAATCATCGCCTCGTTGATGTCGCAGACGATCACCTCGGCCTCGCTGGCTCTGGCAATCCGAAAGGCGATGTCGCCGGTGCCGCCGGCCAGGTCGAGCACGGTTTCGCCGGCGCGCGGATGAATGCGCCGGACCAGCCGGTCTTTCCAAAGCCTGTGTACACCGCCGCTCATCAGGTCGTTCATGACGTCATAGCGGGCCGCGACGGACGAAAACACGCCGCGTACCAGGCCTGCTTTCTCGTCTTCATCGACGTCGCGGTATCCGAAATGCGTTTTGGCCATAGCGTTCTTTTTCGATCTTCGACAAACAGGGGTTGGATAAACCTGGGGATGAAGTTCGTCCAACCTGTGGATGGACCATAGCTAAGGCACAAATCCTCGGCTAGCATCCCTTCATGCCAGAATTACCTGAAGTCGAGACCACCCGCCGCGGCCTGGCGCGGGTGTTGGAAGGTGCGAAGATCGCCGGGGTCGAGGTGCGCCGGCGCGATCTGCGCTGGCCGTTGCCGGATGATCTTGAGGCGCGGCTGACGGGACGGCGGGTCACGCGGTTGGATCGGCGGGCCAAATACATTGTCGTCTGCCTGGACGATGGCGCCTTCTGGTTGGTGCACCTCGGCATGTCCGGTCGGATGATCGCAGAGCCCGCCGGGCAAAACGTCGAAAGCCGCCGCGATGAGCCGCATGTGCATGTGTTGGTGACGACCGAAGCCGGCGACCTGGTGCTGTACCAGGACCCCCGCCGCTTTGGCTCGATGGATTGGGTCCCGGACGCCGCCGCGCTCGAAGCCCACCCACGCCTGAAAACCCTTGGGGTCGAGCCGCTTTCGTCGGCGCTCGACGGGCCGGCGCTGGCGGACCTGTGCGCCGGCAAGCTGGCGCCGGTGAAGGCGGCCGTATTTCCTCTTCTGAAGAACAGGCCAGATATCGTGGAGATGGCGAAGGGCATCGCGAAGGACCTTAGAAGGAATATGAAAGTAGTGTATGATGACACAGCCTCGATAGGGAGGCTCTACAGG
>JAYPXD010000243.1:5200-6251 GCA_038135395.1 Alphaproteobacteria bacterium
CCGTTGAAGGCGGCCTTGCTGGATCAGCGCCTGATCGCCGGCCTCGGCAACATATATGTGTGCGAGGCGCTGTTCCGCGCGCACCTGTCGCCATTCCGTCAGGCGGGCAGCCTGTCTGCTGAAGAATCAGCGCGACTCGCAGCGGAGGTTCGCGCGACGTTAGAAGAGGCAGTTGCCGCCGGAGGGTCTTCCCTGCGCGATTATGTCCAAACGGACGGTGAGCTGGGCTATTTCCAGCACGCTTGGCGGGTCTATGGGCGCGAAGGTCAGGCGTGCGGCTGCGGTAATGGCGGCGTGATCGCCCGCCATGTGCAAAGCGGCCGGTCGACTTTCTATTGCCCGGCCTGCCAGACCTGACCTAAAAATTCCATCCGCCGTGTCTGCGTGCTGAGCATCGCCTATTTTCTCGCCTCTTGAGGAGCCTGACCTGTGGCTTATGAAATGATTGTCGTTGAAACCAAAGGCCGGGTTGGCCTGATCCGCCTGGACCGACCGAAGGCGCTCAACGCCCTTTGCGCCCAGCTGATCCGCGAGTTGGAGGACGCCATCGCCAACTTTGAGGCGGACCCGGAAATCGGCTGCATGGTGTTGACGGGATCCGACAAGGCGTTTGCTGCCGGCGCTGACATCAAGGAAATGCAGTCGAAGGACTACATGGATGTCTATATGGCCGACTTCATCACCGTCGGCTGGGAATGCATCTCCAAGACCCGCAAGCCGATCATCGCCGCCGTGGCCGGCTTTGCCCTGGGCGGCGGCTGCGAGTTCGCCATGATGTGTGACCTGATCATCGCTGCGGATAACGCGAAGTTCGGTCAGCCGGAAATCAATCTCGGCACGATACCGGGTGCCGGCGGCACCCAGCGCCTGCCGCGGTTCGTCGGCAAGTCCAAAGCGATGGATTTGTGCCTGACCGGGCGCATGATGGGTGCGGAAGAGGCGGAGCGTTGCGGGCTCGTCACGCGGGTGGTGCCCTTGGACAATCTGATGGAAGAGGCGATGAAAACCGCCAATGCCATCGCGGCCAAATCGCTGCCGATTGCGATGATCG
>JAYPXD010000244.1:0-6237 GCA_038135395.1 Alphaproteobacteria bacterium
CGGCGCAAGCTGACCTATTGGTCCGACCTGGCCATTTTCACCGACTTCGACGCGCCCGACGCCATGGTGAAGTCGGAGGAAGAGCGCTTTGAAGGCCTGAAGAAAATGGCCGAGTATTTCAAAGTGCTCTGGGACGAGCGCAAAGACCAGGAGCCGCGCTTCGACCTGATCTCCATGCTGGCGCATGGCGAGGAAACCAGGGACATGTCGTTGCGCGAGTTCATCGGCAATATGGCGCTGCTGATCGTCGGCGGCAACGACACCACCCGCAATTCGATGTCGGGGGGCCTCTATTACCTGAACAAATACCCGGCCGAATGGGCGAAACTGCGCGCCGATCCGGAATTGTTGCCGAAGCTGGTGGCCGAGACCATCCGCTACCAGACCCCCGTCATCCACATGCGCCGCACCGCGCTGAAGGATACGGAATTGGGCGGCAAGCAGATCCGCAAGGGCGACAAGGTGGTGATGTGGTATGTTTCCGGCAACCGCGACGAGGAGGTGATCGACCGGCCGGACGACTTCATCGTCGACCGCCGGCGGGCGCGCCAGCACCTGAGCTATGGCGCCGGCATCCACCGCTGCGTCGGCGACCGGCTGGCCGACCTGCAATTGCAGATCCTCTGGGAGGAAATCCTGCAACGCAACCTCAAGATCGAGGTCCTGGCCGAACCAACCCGCACCGCCTCCAACTTCATCCGCGGAATCAGGAAACTGCCCGTGCGCATTGCGGGGTAGGGGCCGGCTTGTTCCCGGCAAAATATCCCAGCTTAGGTAGAAACGTATGATTGAAATCGATCGTCAGGATGAAATCTTTGTCTTGACCATGAATGCTGGCGAGAACCGCTGGAACACGAACTTTGTCCGGGAATTCGACGCTCGGTTGGATGAGGTCGTCGCGTCTACGGGGCCAGCCGCATTGGTGACGACCTCAGCCAACGAAAAGTTCTTTTCCAATGGGCTGGACCTCGACTGGCGCCGGAGCGATGGCGATGGCGATGGGGGCGAGAAAGCGGTATTTGCCCAAGAATTTATGGCGCTGATGGCGCGCCTGATCACCTTTCCCATACCGACGGTCTGCGCGGTGAATGGGCATGGCTTTGGCGCAGGCTTCATGCTTGCGCTCTGTCATGACGTTCGGATGATGCGCGCTGACCGTGGTTTTCTCTGCGCCAACGAAATTGCGCTGGGCATGCGGATTCCGGATGAGGAACTGGCGTTATTCCGGCACAAAATGTCCGGAAGCGCATTTTTCGAAACGGTCCAGTTGGCGCGCCGCTGGACCGGGCCAGATGCGCAAGCGGCAGGTTTCGTCGCGGCAACCGCAACCGCAGAGGCGCTGTTCGATGTGGCGATGGGCGAGGCTGGGCGCCTGGCTCCACTCGGAGCGAACAGGGAACTTTTCAGCAGTTCCAAGGAACGTATTTTCGGTGAAGCGCCCTCGATCAACGACAAGAACGGCGCGGCGCATTTCCTGCGGAACTACAAAGGCCATCACTAGGTTGGGCTGGGTAAAGCATAAACTATTCCAGCATCCGCCCAACCGCATGGTTGGGCTCATCTGAATTCCGGCGTCATCGTTCGCATTCGAGCCTCTTTTGGTTTGCCAGCAAGACGCACTTTGATAGCCATATCCGTGCGGGCTCACCCCTCCCCATCCCTTCGTCAACCGTGCTATGCATCCCATATACGCACTCACGCACGCATCCCCCAAAGGACTCCCACCCCTCCATGACCATCACTGTCTCCACCCTTTCCAATGGCCTGCGCATTATTACCGACCGGATGGACCATGTGGAGACCGCGTCGCTGGGTGTCTGGGTCGGGACCGGGACGCGGCATGAGGCGAAGGCCGTCAACGGCGTCTCTCACCTGCTGGAGCACATGGCGTTCAAGGGCACGGCCCGGCGCAACCCTGCCGAAATCGCCGTCGCCATCGAGAATGTCGGCGGCATCATCAACGCCTATACCAGCCGCGAGCAGACCGCCTACTATGCCAAGGTCCTGGCCCACGATGCGCCGCTCGCCATGGACGTGATCGGCGACATCATCTGCAACTCCACCTTCCCCGAGGACGAGTTGGAGCGTGAGCGCCAGGTGATCCTGCAGGAAATCGGCCAGGCCGCCGACGTGCCGGAGGATGTGGTGTTCGATACCTTCCAGGCCGTCGCCTACCCGGACCAGGCGGTCGGCCGCACGGTGCTGGGCGACCCGGATGTGGTCGAGCATCTGCCGCGGGCCGACATGATCGCCTACATGCAGCAGAACTACCGGCCGTCGCGGCTGATCCTGGCAGCCGCCGGCAAGGTCGATCACGACCGCTTTGCGCGGGAGGTCGAGGCGCAGGTCGGCTCGGGGCGCGCCGGCGACTGTGCGGAGCCCGAACCTGCCCGCTACCAGGGCGGCTATGCCCTGGCGGAAAGCGACAGCGAGCAGGCGCACATTGTCCTGGGCTTCCCGGCGCTGTCTTATTTGGATGACGATTTCTACACGTTGCAGGTGCTCTCCACCCTGTTCGGCGGCGGCATGTCCAGCCGCTTGTTCCAGGAGGTGCGGGAGAAACGCGGCCTGGTCTATTCGATCTATTCCTTCGCCAGCGGCATGCTGGACCACGGCCTGTTCGGCATCTATGCCGGCAGCGGGCCAGAGAATGCGAACGAGGTTTGCCGGATCATCGCCCAGGAATGCCGCGGGCTTGCCGGCACGGTGACCGAAGACGAGACCGCGCGCGCGCGCGCCCAACTCACAGCGCAAATCCTGATGAGCCGCGAAAGCACCGGCCAGCGAGCCGAACAGGCGGCAACCCAGTTACTGGCCTTTGGGCGCCGCAAGACGGTGGAAGAAGTCGTGGCCCAAATCGAAGCGGTGGATGCGACCAAGGTTTCGGACCTCGCGGCGCAGATATTCTCCGGCACACCGACGTTCGCCGCATCCGGCGCTATCAATACCCTGCCCGGCGAAACACAAATCCGCGATTGGCTGGCGCATTAGCTGGCTGACCAACCGCGACATCGCCACACCGATCCAAACGGTTGTGACGACAGCCTACAACAAGCCGTAAATCACCATGGTCGCCCCAAACACAAAGACGACCAGCCAGCCGACTACCAACATCTCATCATTTCGAGCAATCGAGCTAGAGTTGCTGTAATAGCGCTGCATTGGACGCCAGCTGATAATCGCCAGTAGAAGCGCCACACAACCGGAAATTAGCTCAATATAGTGTAGTAATGTTGTCGTCATCGTGGTGACTTTCCGTACAAATTGGATGATCGTTCGATTTGCCACCGGTCAAAAGCGGGGGAAATCCTCGCATTCAACCGGTGCAATGATAGCGTCTTAGATAAAGGGGTAGAGGACCAGGATAATGGCAGCTGCGACCAACACTCCCCAGGCCAAGAGGAACACTTCGCTGCCGCCTTTCTCAGAGGTTCCGGCAACCGGCTTATGCGCCGCATAGTAACGTTTCATGGGGGAGAAAAGTACGACGGCGAGGCCCAGACACATCAAGCCAGACACCAGTTCGACAATCGACGGCAACCCTACAGACATTGGTAGATTCCACGAAAATCCAGGCGGACATACCGCTCAAGGCGCAACGCTGTAATCGACAGATTGCACACGGTTTCCGAACTGGACGCGCGCTGTTTACTCCTAATGCAGCGCCTCGCAATAGGTCAATATTCCTGAAATTTTTGTAGCGATACCGGTCCAAATTCCGCCACTTCCCCCAGGGTTGGCTGGTATACCGACAAATTTGTTGCCTATATGCTTCAAACGCTAAAATCAGGCTCGAGCCTTGCTCCTGACGCCTGAGCAAGAGCACGGCGTTAACGACGGCGCCGCCGCATCAGCACAATCAGAACGAATACCGTCGCCACTGAACCGACCATATAGCCCGGCTCCGAAATCGGCTGGGCTGTCTGGCCGTCGCCAGATCCTGCCGGACCTCCTCCTGTGCCGCCAAGTGGGCCTCCCTCCGACAGGGTATCGATCGTCACTGTCGGGTCGCCTACAGTAACTGGAACAAGCGTTGGACCACCGGTAGGCAGAGGGTTGGCCGGATCACCACCGCCACCAGACGCAGCCCCGCCACTGCCATTGCTGCCGCTGCCACCTTTACCGCCTTCCCCCCCGGAACCTGTTGGGTTGGTTCCGGAATCGCTGTCTCGATCTTCGTTTTCCGAACTCTGCCCGCCAGAGCCGTGCCCGGTGGAACCTTGCGTGGTTGGCCCACCGCCTCCTACATTGGATCCCGGTGATCCGAAGATGCCGGCGCCTCCCCCCGTTTCGGGACCGAAGACCTGCCGGAACGGCTGGTTCCAACGCGGCAGCCGCTCACCGATCTCATCCTCAGGATCGCTCCTTGGCGGATCCGAAATGACTCCGCTGGTCTGAACCATATCGTCAAATCGCGAAATCCTTGCGAACGTTACATCGTTAGCACACACCGCAGTCCCCCAAACGAGGGGCAGATTTTGAGGCGTTTTGCCGTTATTCACGCCGCGCAAGGTCACCAAAACAATATAACCCCGGCCGCGCGGGTCATCCTGCCACTCAACAGTCGCGCGGAAATCCGAACGTTCAACCCCATCAGCCATCCACACGGGAACAGCAGCCTGGGCCAGCGGCTCTTCACTGCCTGGGCCATACCACCGCCATCCGTGGCCATAAGTGTGCTGCAAAATATCACCCGGATAGAGCCACCGGCTCACACGATAAACTTGGCCCTGCCGTATCGAAGCGCTGCGGGTCAGCCCACGGTCGCCGGTTGACCGCACATCGGACAGAATGACTGCCGTCTCCAACTTGCCGTCGCCATCGAGGTCCAGCGCCAAATCCGCCGGAGAAACATTACGGCCGGCAGACTGGACATTTTTGTTCGGAAAATTGGTGACCAGAGCCAAATGGAGTGCGCCATCGCTCCAATAGGCCCCAATGCCGGAAGTATCGAACACGGGGCCGCCGATGACATCGCGCCAACCACTGGCCGGCCGGGCGGCCGTCGCGTCCAACAACTGGGTCTGATCCGGGTACCAATTGGTATAGGGCCCCAATGCCCGCAGCAAGGCCGGCACAGACGGCGGGTCCGAAGCTTCGTCCCCGGCTATGGTCGGCGAGACATGGCAAATCATGGCCAGACACGTCACCAGTGTCGCCAAAAAGCGCCAACCCCAAATCCTTTGAATCCCTGCGGTCACGGTCTCAACGCTTCAAGCCGCCGCGGCAGATGCCACCCTGCCTTGCAGCTTTATTTATTAACCTCTGCAGCGCTTTTGCCTACAGAAGCGATACATACATATGTGATTGTTCTGAGCAAAAATACAACCCTATTCCTTAGTATAATTCGCGCCACCCAAAGGTTTTAGCCAAATATTGATCGGAATGAACGCACCGACATCTTCGACCGCATGAGTCTTTGCCAAGTTCGCGGCTCAAATAAAACAAGTCGTCTGCAAATTGCCATAATCCGCCACATTCGATCGGAGTCATGGATAAAGATTAATATCCGGAACAGACGGCAGGCCGCTGCTCTGCCACCAGCCCATACTTTAGACCAAAGCAGAGGACGCGCCCTTTCCCCGACATTGCGCTACCGCTTTGCCATACCGCGCTTTAGACTAGGCTCTTAGTCCCCACCCACTGGAGCAATCGTCTCATGGCTACAGCATCCGGCATACTCGCCGTAGGTTTCGACTTCGCCACGGCTTACGCCGATGAGTTTCACGACTGGTACGACCTGGAACACATCCCAGAACGCCAGGGCGTGCCCGGTTTCGGCCTCTGCGAGCGGTTTATCGGCGTCGATAATCCGACGGAAGCTCTGGCGATCTATGACCTGGACAACCTCGCTGTGCTGCGGAGCGAGGCCTACAAGGCCGTCGCCTATGACAATCTCTCGCCCTGGTCGAACCGTGTCACCGCCATGTGCAAGCGCCTCGTCCGGTTCGAAGGCAACCAGACGGTCCCCGGCAATATGGCCGCGCCAGCGGGGGCTGGCGGCTTTCTGCTGAACGCCATGAATTGCGCCCCAGAAGGCGAAGACGATTTCAACAAGTGGTACGAAGAAGAGCATTTGCCCTTGCTCTCCGCCGTTCCGGGCACCATCTGCGCCCGCCGGTATGTCGCACCGGCCGACGCAGTGACCACGCACAAATACCTGGCGATCTATCATCTGGAATCGCCGGATGTGACCCGCACCGAAGCATGGGCGAAAGCCGTCGACACGCCCTGGAC
>JAYPXD010000245.1:0-6139 GCA_038135395.1 Alphaproteobacteria bacterium
TGAGATGACGGATGCGCTGCGCAAATTCCATGCCAGCAATCAGTAACGGCGTGATTTGAGGGCCGGCCATATGGGCGCATCGTTACGACGTGAACGCTGGAACCTGGTGCTTTGCGCGGCGTTCACCTGGGCGCTCTGGCCCGTGCACCTCTATTTCCGGGACCAAATTCCAGGCAGCGGCCCGGATGGCGGTGAGGCGATTTTCACCCTGCTGGCGACAACAACCCTCGCCTGGACGGCGCTCACCGCGGCCAATGCCGAGCGCCTGGCAAAGCGGCTTGGGGCGAGATTCTGGATGCGCGCATTCCTTGCCCCTTTAGCCGGCGTTGCGGCGACGGTGCTGGCCTTCTGCGTGTTCGTCTGGCTGGAGCCCGCCGACATCGGCAGCTTTGCCGTCGGGGCGGCGGCTTTTTTGCTGCCGAACCTGATATTGCTTGTCATCGGACCGCGGTAGCTCGCCCGCGTACTCTCCGTCATCGGCTGCGTCGGGACGCTTTTCGAGCCGGGGTTCTTGCGGACGATTTGCATGGCATGGCGGTCAAGTCCATTGCGTAAGGCGGCCCGAAACAGGCAGACTACCTGGCAAAATTCACGCGAAGCCGATGGAAACGCCCGATGAGCCAGGAACAACTCGACAAGCTCTGCACCCTGCTGCGCGAGCGGCCGCAGCCGAACCCAAAGACGGTTCAGGCGATGCGCGACCGCATCAACGAGCTCGGTGATAAGATGCCCCCGCCGGCCGACGCTGTGATCGAGCGCCTCACCGTGGCGGGCCGCCCGGCAGAGTGGGTGTCTGCGCCGGGCGTGGACCCGGGCCGGCAGGTGCTCTATCTGCATGGCGGCGGCTATATCATCGGCTCGCTGCACAGCCACCGCAACCTCGCCTACGGTATTTCGAAGGCCGTGGACGGGCGTTGCCTGGTGATCGACTACCGCATGGGGCCGGAGCATCCGTTCCCCGCGGCGGTGGATGACGCGGTCGCGGCCTGGGCCTGGATGCTGGAGCAGGGCGCAAACCCCGCCCGCATGGCGATCATGGGCGACAGCGCCGGCGGCGGCCTGACCATCGCCACCCAGGTGGCGCTCCGCGACAAGGGCATGGCGTTGCCGGCCTGCTCCGTGCCGATATCGCCCTGGACCGACCTGGAGGGCACCGGCGGCACCATCACGTCAAAAGCCGCCGAGGACCCGATGCTGACGGAGGAAGGCCTGCGCTGGTTCGCCGATTACTATTGCGCTGCGCCGGACAAGCGAAACCCGCTGGCCTCACCGCTTTACGCCAACCTTACCGGCCTGCCGCCGATGCTGATCCAGGTGGGCTCCGCCGAAATCCTGCTGGACGATTCCAACCGCATTGCCGCCAAGGCCCGGTCGCAGGGCGTGAACGTGACATTGGATGTCTGGGACCGCATGGTCCACGTCTGGCACCTGTTCGCGCCCATGCTCTCCGAGGGTCAGGACGCCATCGCCAAGCTGGGCGCCTGGGCGCGTGAACGGACCGCTTAGGCGCAGCACCTTGCGAAACCGCGCCTCACGCGGCCACAATATTCGTCAACGAACGGTTCCGATTGGGAGTCACCACCGATGAGCAAAGAACAACTCGAAAAGCTCTGCACCATTCTGCGTACGCGCCCGCAGCCCGATCCGCCGACGGTGGAGGCCTTTCGCGCCCGTACCGAGGAGATGGGCGACCGCATGCCCGCCCCGCCGGAAGCCATTGTCGAGAAGATCACGGTCGCCGGCTGCAAGGCTGAATGGGTCTCCCACCCTGGCGCAAATCCCAACCGCCAGGCGCTCTATCTGCACGGCGGCGGCTATGTGATCGGTTCGCCGAACTCGCACCGCAACCTCGCCTACAATATCGCCAAGGCCATGGATGGGCGCTGCCTGGTGCTCGACTACCGCATGGCGCCGGAAGACCCGTTCCCGGCGGCTGTGGACGACTCGGTTGCCGCTTGGCAATGGATGCTCGCCCAAGGCGCAAACCCGGCCCGCATGAGCATCATGGGCGACAGCGCCGGCGGCGGCCTCACCATCGCGACCCAGGTGGCGCTGAAGCAGCGCGGCCTGCAACTGCCGGCCTGCTCCGTCTGCATCTCGCCCTGGACCGACCTGGAGGGCACCGGCGACAGCATCAAGTCGAAAGCCGATGTCGATCCGATGGTGAAGGAGGAAGGGCTGCACAACTATTCTGCCCTCTACCGCGCTGGCGCGGACCCGCGCGACCCGCTGGCCTCGCCGTTGTACGCCGACGTCTCCGGCCTGCCGCCCATGCTGATCCAGACCGGCACGGCGGAAATCCTGATGGATGACTCCACCCGCTTTGCCGAGAAGGCGCGTGGCCAGGGCGTGGACGTCACGCTGGAGCTTTGGGACGACATGCCCCACATCTGGCACATTTTCGCACCCATGCTCTCCGAAGGCGCCGACGCCATCGCCAAACTCGGCGCCTGGACGCGCGAGCGGACGGCTTAAGGCCATGAGCGCATCGGCAGGCGAAACCGAAACTCTTACCCTCGGCGAGGTGCGGTCGCTGACCCAGGCTGCCCTCAGGGCCTCCGGAGCGGACCAGGCCAACGCCGACGCCGTCGCCGACGTGGTGACGCGGGTAGAGCGGGACGGTTGCGCCAGCCATGGTGTCTTCCGCGTGCCGGGCTATTGCTCGATCCTGAAGGCCGGCGCTGCCAACGGCAACGCTGCGCCCAAGGTGGAGCGCCGGGCCCCCGGCGTGGTGTTCGTCGATGGCGATAAGGGGCTGGCACCCCTGCCGATGGCGCTGGGAAGGCCGATGCTGGCGCAGGTGGCGCGCGAGCAGGGGATTGCCGCCATGGCGATCCGCAACTCCGCCCATTTCGCAGCGCTCTGGCCGGACGTGGAACCGCTGGCGCAGCATGGCCTGCTGGCGATGAGCTTCGTCAACTCCCGTGCCTTCGTCGCGCCGTCGGGCGGCCGCAAGCCGCTCTACGGCACGAACCCCATGAGCTTCGCCTGCCCTCGCGCCGGCGGTCACGCGCCCATGGTCTGGGACCAGGCGAGCAGTGCTGCGGCCCGCGGCGAGATTATGATCGCGGCGCGCGACGGCCACAGCGTGCCGGAGGGCTTCGGCCTTGGCCCGGATGGGGAGCCCACCACTGACCCGAACAAGGTGCTGGAGGGGGTGCAACTGGCCTTCGGCGGCTACAAGGGCGCGGCCATCGCGCTGATGGTGGAAATCCTGGCGGCGGGGCTCTCGGGCGGCGAACTCTCCTACGAGGCCGACGAGCAATACTCTGGCCACGGCGGCCCCACCCACAACGGCCACATGGTCATCGCCATGGACCCGGACGCGTTCGGAGCCGACAGTTTCCTGGAGCGGGTCGAGAGCCTGTTCGAACGCGTCCTCGCCGACGGCGATGCCCGCCTGCCCGGCGACCGGCGACTGGCCAACCGGGCGAGGATACCGAAGGAAGGTGCCGTGCTGCCGGCGAAGCTGGTGGCGGAGGTAAGGGCGATTGCCGGCGCATAGCACATGATCCCCGGACGGTGCGGAGCGCCGATCCGGGGCCGCCATAGCTCGCGAGCACATTCGGTTGCTGTGTTCGAAGGATGACACCGGCCCCGGATGGCGGCTTCGCCACCTCCGGGGAACAGCAAACACCTCCGGGGAACAGCAAAGGAAATACCCATGACCTCCCTCCACACCCCTCTCTGCGACCTGCTGGGGATCGAGTATCCCATCGTCCTCGCCGGCATGGGCTCCTGGGGCATGGCGACGCCGCCGGCGCTGGTCGCCGCGGTTTCGAATGCGGGCGGACTCGGCGTGCTCGGCTGCTCTAACCTCGCGGCGAAGGAGGTGGAGGAGCGTATTCGCGAGGTCCGCCGCCTGACGGACAAGCCCTTTGGCGTCGATCTCCTCCTGCCGGCCTCGCTGAAGCAGGCCCCAGGCTCCCGCGCCGCTGTGCGCCAGGAAATCCGCGACAACCATCCGGAGCATTGGGCCTTTCTGGAAGAATTGCACCGCCGCTTCAACCTGCCGGAGCGCCCGTTCCAGCACGACCACGTCATCTCCGCCGAACTCATAGCCCAGCAGATCGAGGTCACCCTGAACGAGCGCGTGCCGGTGTTTGCCGCCGGCCTGGGCGATCCGGCCATCGTCGTGCCGCAGGCGCGTGAGATCGGCATGAAGGTCATGGGCGTCTGCGGCTCGCCTCGCAATGCCGTGCGCCAGGTCAAGGCCGGCGTCGATGCCATCGTCGCCCAGGGCACGGAAGGCGGCGGCCACACCGGCCAGGTCGCGAGCTTCGCCCTGCTGCCGCAGGTGGTGGACGCCGCCGGCGACATTCCGGTGCTGGGCGCGGGCGGCATCTCGGATGGGCGCGGCATCGCCGCGGCGCTGGCGCTGGGCGCGCAGGGCGTATGGGTCGGCACCGCCTTCCTGGTCGCGGACGAGGGCGGCCTGCCGGACAGGCTCAAGGACCAGATCGTCGATGCCTCCACCGGCGACATGCGCATCTCGCCCTACTGGACCGGCAAGACGGTGCGCGCCGTCAACAACGAGGTCGCCCAGGCCTGGGCCGACAGCGGCCTGCCGGCGCTGCCCACCCCGCACCAGCGCGTGCTGATGGAGGATTTCAAGGAAGCCGCCATGGCTGCCGGGCGCTATGAAATCACCATGAACGCCGGCGGCCAGGGCGCGGGCATGATCAAGCAGCGCCGTCCCGCTGCGGAGATCTTCGCCGATCTGTTGGACGGCACGCGCGAAACGCTGGACCGGATGAAGAGGCTATAATTCCATGGGAAGATTCAACGGAAAGTCCGCTCTCGTTACCGGCGCGGGCTCTGGCATCGGCCGGGCGATGGCGCTTCGGCTTGCGGCTGATGGCGCGAGTGTCGTTTGTGCGGACGTGAATGCGGATGGGCTTGCCGAGACCGTCGCCATGGCCGCAGGCGGCAAGGCCAAGGCGCGGGTGCTCGACGTCACCGACGAGGCGGCGTTCAAGGCGGCGCTGCAGGAGACCGCGCGCGAGCATGGCCGGCTCGACATTCTGATGAACAACGCTGGCGTTGCCTACAAGCGTTGGGAGCCGACGCAGGAGGTCAACCTCTCTGGCGTCTATTATGGCCTGATTCATGCCTGCCCGCTGATGGCGGCGCAGGGTGGGGGCGCAGTGGTTAACACCGCGTCGGTTGCCGGGCTCGCCGGACTGGTGCCGGTGCTGATCGAGCACACCGACCCACGCTCGGTCGAGCGCATGGCCGCCTATGTCGCCAGCAAGCACGGCGTTGTCGGCCTCACCAAGCAGTTTGCGGTCTCGTTCAGCGCGGTCGGGGTGCGGGTCAATGCGGTTTGCCCGGGCTTCGTCGAGACGCCGATGACCGGCACCATGCGCAAGACCGATGAGGGCCTGGCCTATATGACGGACCTGACGCCAATGGGCCGCACCGCAAAGCCAGAGGAAATCGCTGCCGCCGCGGCCTTCCTCGCCAGCGAGGATGCCAGCTTCGTCACCGGCGTCGCGATGCCGGTGGATGGCGGCTACTTCGCGCGCTAGGCTGCCGCTCCTATAATTACGACTCCCAAGAGGAACCCGCTCATGTCCGCATTCGACGGCAAAATTTCCTTCGTGACCGGCGCTGGCTCCGGCATCGGTGAAGCCATGGCGCTGAAACTGGCGGCTGAGGGCTCGACGGTCGTCTGCTCCGATATCAATGAGCAAAGCGCCCAGGCCACAGCCGCCCGCGTCGAGGAGTTAGGGGCGAAAGCCGTCGTGTCCGCGCTCGACACCTCCAGCGAGGAAGCGGTGAAGGAAGCGCTGGAGAAAGCCCGTCGCGACCTGGGGCGGCTGGACGTGCTGATGAACAACGCCGGCATTGCCGGCAAGGACTGGAAGACCACGACCGCCATCGACCTGGACGGCGTCTACTGGGGCCTGATCCATGCTTGCCCAATGATGGCGGCGCAAGGCGGCGGAGCGATCGTGAACACCGCCTCGGTCGCGGGCCTAGGCGCGCTGATGCGGCCGGTGGAATATCACGACGACCGTCCGTCTTTGGAGGCGGTCAGCTCCTATGTCGCGAGCAAGCACGGTGTCGTGGGCCTGACCCGGCAGTTTGCGGTCGCCTTCGGCAAGGTCGGCGTGCGCGTTAATGCCGTCTGCCC
>JAYPXD010000246.1:0-6083 GCA_038135395.1 Alphaproteobacteria bacterium
CTACTGCGCACGCTGCTTCGCCGCCTCTCTGGAAGGTCGGGCGTGGCCTCCGTAGTTGCGGTCATGCTGTACGCAGCGGCTGGAGCCGCTGTTGCCGCACCAGGTGCGGGTGGGGACGGGTGGATTCCGATGTTCGGCGATCAGTGGGACGCCGACTGGCATGAAAGCCGATTTTATCAGAATGCAGGTTATCGGGGCAAAAAGGTGTTCTCATTCGCCGACGGCGTCGTATCGACGATGACGGATAAAACGTCCCGGGCGCATCTGTATTATGTTGGCCCAGTTCAGAAAGGGGATTTCCACAATTTTGAAGTGAAGATAGAGGTAAAGCTGGCGGAAAAGGCGAACGGCGGATTGTATTTTCGCGCGGCTATGCAAGATTTTGGCTGGCCGAAAGGAGCATTTGAAATAAAATTCAACAACGATCATTTCCAACGCGACAAGACTGGCAGCCTGCATAAGACCGTCGCTGTCCGGCAATCGCCGGTTGCCGATCATGAATGGTTTGAGCTGCACTTGATCGTGAACGGAAACAGGATCATTTCAAAAATAAATGGCGCTGTGATGGTCGATTGGCAGATACCGCCCGACGATAATCGGACGACCAGGGGTACATTCGCCCTTCAAAAGCATACCTACGGTATCCAGTTCCGCAACATGCGGGTCAAGGTACTCCCCGACTAGACGCCGGGAGCCGCTGATCGAGGTCCTGTCGGGAATTTCGGTCTGCTTTCAGTTGCCTATCCAGCAAAAAATTGCGCAAAATAGCGGTTAAGGATGTGTTGCATTCCGCATTCTAGCTGATACCATATCGTATATAAGTAAGATTTTCGCGCAGTTCGCGCGTCTATGGCGTTGAATCGTGAGGGAATGCAGTGTGTGAGCCGTTCAAGACCAAGCTTAGAGCATGGAGTCATTTGATCGATAAGTCGTGTGCCAGTCGATGGCCGCAGATTTTATAGTGATATTGGAAATAGTATGTCGGTCGATCTAAAAAATTTTCTCGAAGCATCTGGGTTAGGGATTCTTTACGATACTTTTGTTGCTGATGACATTGACTTGACATTGGCCAAAATGCTGACGGAAAGCGACCTGATTGAATTGGGGCTTTCGATCGGGCAGCGCAAGCGATTTGTGTTAGCCATAGCTTCACTGGCGCAGACTGATGCCGCGCCCGAGGAGGTTGTGCCGGAACGCCGCCAGATTACTGTGTTGTTTGCCGATTTGGTTGGGTCAACCCATCTTTCAGAAATAATGGATGCAGAAGATCTGCGAGAGTATTTAATGCTCTATAGGCAGGCTTGTGTCGATGTTTGTCGGGCCAACAATGGGCACATTGCATTTCAGCAAGGTGATGGGATTACTGTTTTTTTCGGCTATCCGACGGCCAGCGAGCATGATGCCGAAGATGCGGTTCGGGCTGGCCTGGCGATCGTGCAGGCGGTCCGCGCCATTGATGCGAATGCCACCGTAAAGCTTCAGGTGCGGGTCGGTGTGGCGACGGGGACGGTCATTGTCGGCGACGTCGCCAAAGACGGTATGATGGAGCAGGATCTTGCGGTGGGCGAATCGTTGAATTTGGCCGCCCGTTTGCAGACTTTTGCGGCGCCGGACGAAGTAATAGTGGCCGATGCAACGCAGCGTTTGGCTGGCGCGATATTTGCCTATCAGACCCCTACGGTGGAGATTCTGAAGGGCTTTGCCGACCCGGTGAAGGTCTAAAGAGTGTTGGGCGAAGCCCGCGTAGAAAGCCGGTTCGAAGCGCGTTCGCAAGGTGTTGCGACCGCAATGTTTGGGAGGGATCGTGAGCTAAAGGTACTTTCCGACCTTTGGCGCAAGGCCCGGGCAGGTAAAGGCCAGGTGGTGCTTGTGTCCGGCCAGCCCGGTATCGGCAAGTCGCGGCTGACGCTGGGGTTTGCAGCGTCGGTAGTCGGCGGCCATTCCGTGCAATTGAATTGGTATTGTGCGGCGCACCTTGCAAACCGGGCGCTGCACCCCTTTATCCGCGAGATCGAGCGGCATGTTGGTTTTGCTCACACGGCCGACGCGAGTGAGCGTCTGGCCGGCGTGGAGGCCATATTGGAGGCCAATTCCGCGATGACCGCAGCCGACCTGCCGCTGATCGCCGACCTGATAGGGATAGAGGTCGACGGGCAACGACCGGACATGGACCCGCAAGCCAGGGCGCGCGCTTCGGCCGATATGCTGGTGCGACGGGTCCAGGGCGTTGCAGCGCAAGCCCCATTGCTGATGGTGTTTGAAGACGCTCACTGGGCGGACGAGGCATCTCAGGAGGTGCTTGCGCGTTTGGCCGACCAACTGGACGATGCCCCCGCCATGTTGATCGTGACCGCCCGGCCGGAATTCCAGCCGAAATGGGGCCTGCAGCCAAACCAGAGCATCATCGACTTGCCGACGCTGGACCAGAGTTCGGGCGCAAAATTGATTGACGCCATATTGAAGGATCGGAAACTGCCATCGGTTCTGGCCCATAGAATTCTGGAAAAGACAGATGGCGTCCCTTTGTTCGTTGAGGAAATGACCAAGTCCATCGTGGAAGGCGGTGGAAGCGGCGACAATTTCTCATCCGGGGACTTTTTGAATTCGACGGCCGTTCCCGCGACGTTGCAAGATTCACTAATGGCCCGGCTCGACCGCATTCGCGGTGGCAAAGAAATCGCGCAGCTGGGCGCGGTGATTGGGCGGGAATTCACCGCTGCGATGCTGTACGAAATCAAATCCGACCATCGGGCGGTCGACAATGGTTTAGCGCGGTTGTGCGAGGCCGGCCTGGTCCTCCGCGGCAGCCCGAGTGGGCCGGAATGGTTCTATTTCAACCATGCACTGGTTCAGGACGCGGCGTATGAATCGATGCTGCGCCGCACCCGCCGCAGCGTGCACCGCGTAATTGCAGCAGCGATGTTGGCCAAAAATCCGGTTTTTGGCTCTCCTGAGCCGGAAATCATCGCGCGGCACTGTACCGAGGCCGGAATGGCGGCGGAGGCGGTAGAGTTTTGGTACGCCGCCGGGCGGGATGCGCAGGAACGCGCCGCTCATATCGCCGCCATCGAATATTTGCGGGCGGCTTTGGCCAATCTCGCCGATGGCCTGGGTGGCCGCCGGCGCGCTGAGACGGAGTTGAAGCTGCAACTGGCGCTGGCGCCGTCGTTGATGACCGTCCGCGGTTGGGCGTCGGAAGAGGTGGAAACCGCCTGCGCCCGCGCGCGCGATTTGGCGGTCGAACTGGAAGACTACACGCAATTGTTCGCCGCGATGTGGGGGCTTTGGTCCGTGCTGTTCCTGCGGGGCGAATTGAACGAATGCATGGCGGTCGCCCGCGAAATCGATGCGATGGCGCAAGGGTCTGGCGCGCCGATGTTGATGACGGCGGCAGACCACGCGGTTGGATACGCCCATTTCTGGCGGGGCGAATACCACGAGGCTTTGGAAAGGGCCGAAGCCGGCATGGCACGGTTCGACCGCGAGGTTGAGATCGACATCATGAAGACATTTCAGTTGTCGTCGTCGGGCGCCATCCAAACGTTTCGGGCCTGTAGCCTATGGATGGTTGGTCGTGAGGCTGAGGCTTATACCGCCTTTGAGGAGGCGCTGGAGTTTGTTGCCTCGCTGAACCACCCGCCGACCAGCGCCTATGGCTTTGGCACTAGTGGGCAAACATTGACGATGTGGCGTGATTGGGACCGCCTCGCAGAAATTGCCGGGCGCGGGAAACGCTATTCCGACGATGAGGGATATGAGCTTTGGTCGACCGTTGCAGAGGTGCAGGCCGGGCTGGCGCTTGCGTTTAAAGGCGAGATTGAAGAGGGATTGAACGCGGTTCGAATTGGCCGCGACCGTTTCCTTTCGACCCGCACTGTCATTACCGACGTTATGCACCATCCTTCGGTGGGCGAGTTGTTAATTACGGCGGGGCACGGCGATGCCTGCATCGAAGCAATGAGCGCGGCGATTGCCGATGCGGAACGCCGGGGCGAACGGAACTATCTTTCGGAAGTGTATCGTGTCCGAGGTGAAGCACGCCGGGAGGTCGGCGATTGGGATGGGGCGCGGGTGGATTTTGAGGCCGCCATTGCAATTGCTGAAAGTCAAGGCGCCGTTCCGCTATTGCGTTGGGCCAGGCGGTCGTTGTCGGATCTGGAACGGAAATCGACTCGGCCCCAGCCTGTCGAGGATAGGCACAGATGAGTTGGTCCGGTATATTTTGGATAACACGCGAGGGTTGTGTGGTCGGGGTGGCCACCGTGTATCGTGGCTGTCGTACGGCGGCCAAAGGGCATCATCACGAAACACATGACGGATGCGGCCCAGACTTATCACTTGGGCATGAAGGGAGCAGCTATGTCAGACGAATCATTTAGCTGGGATCAGGATCAGTGGAACTCGGTCCGGCAGGCTGTGCACGACCAGGCGCTGAGAGCGCGCGTCGCGGCGTCGTTTTTGCCTCTGTTCGGGCCGTTGGGCAGCAGCGATCAGACCGTTCCTAGGAACCTCTTGGAAGACGATAAGGCGCTTGCGGTCAATGATTATGACGTGTTGCGCCTTGCGACCGTTTCGGTGAACTTGCGTTTGCGCAACGCCCAGGTATCCGATCCGGACTTGTCCAGCGCCCTGATCATGTTCCGTCGGGCCGCCAGCGTACTGGCACGGGTTGAGGACGCGATCATCTTTACCGGCCAATCGGCGGCGGATGCCGGTCCGAAAGGGGGACTCGGCCAGACCAATGTGGAATTCCGCGTCAGTGGCGGCGGGGCCTACAAGGGTTTGATGGGCTATGACGCCAACACCGTAACCGGTATTGACCCGGCCTCCGGGCCGTCGATTTTTGGCGGGGTCGTGCGGGCTGTCACCAAGCTGGAAGACGCAGGCTATTATGGGCCTTATGCCTTGGTATTGGGCGACGACCTGTTCGAAGCGGTCAACAAGCCGATTGCGGCGTCAATGGTGCTGCCGCGGGACAGCATCATGCCGTATCTGAACGGTCCGTTGTTGCGCTCGAGCACGATAGATCCCAAGCAGGGTGTGCTGGTTTCCACGTTGAGCGACCCGGTGGAGATCGTTGTCGGCAGCGACATTGCGGTGCGATACCTGCAAACCACCGACGATGCCAAGCATGTGTTCCGGGTGTCGCAACGGTTTGTGCTGCGGGTGAAGGAGCCAAAAGCCATCGCTCTGTTGAAAACCGCACAAGGCACGCCGGGGGTCCGGTAAGCGTGTCGGATGCCGGCCTATAGCGACAATGGCTTAGCGCTTCGTTGGGACGAAGACGAACCCGCCGCCCGGATCGGGCTTGGCGGTTTCCTGGGCGTGGCCGTGTGGGCCGCGCCACCGCATCCGTCGAACGTTGTGCATGGGGTCTATCAAGTGGACGGCGGGCCGGAACGGACGGCGCGCGGATTTCCGCTGGCGCAACCGTCCGGCGTTGGCGAGCAGCCGTTCGTGATCGATTTTCCACCGCTGCGCGACGCTGCGCGACTGACCTGGCGGCCAGTGCTGTCGCGGGCCGGTCGCCGCTTGGACCCGAGGCAGGGCGGGGCGCCGGATTCGGTGCTGAAGTCCGTCCCGGTCGAGGCGCCGGCGGCTTTGCCCGTAGAACTGCACGCGCCGGCGCGCTTTACCTACCAGCTTGATTTTTTGGCGCGGGTGACTGTGCCGCTGGAACAGCCGCCGATCATGGTCGGCAACACGCCGGACGGATTGCGGATCGTGTCTCCCTTGGGCGAGGGCGGCACGGTGCGCGGCCCGAAAATCAACGGAACGGTCGAACTTGTCGGCGGCGATTGGATGCGGGTTCGCGAAGACGGCATCGGTGTAACGGCTATTCGCGCGATTATCAAAACGGACGACGGGGCGACGCTGCAGAGCGAATACAGTGGATTTGTCGATTTCGGTGCGGACGGGCAGGCAGAGCTTGCCGCTGGCCGCGGGCCGCAGCGGGCGCCGCTCAATCTGACGCCGCAATACCTGACAGAGCACCCGCGGTGGCAATGGCTGAACCGGTTGCAGTGCGTCGGCTTCGGTGTTGTGACGATGCGGACGCTATTGGTCGAGTATGACTTGTACGC
>JAYPXD010000247.1:0-2585 GCA_038135395.1 Alphaproteobacteria bacterium
TTACTTGCCGATGGGGCCTTGGTAGCCGCTCTCGCGATAGGCTAGGATCGCACGCGATGAATGCCTGACCGCACGCGGGCCAATGCGAACGGGCTCGGGCAAAGCGCCCGCCGTGATCAGTTCATATACCAGCGTTCGGCCAATGCCGAGCAGCCGCGCGACTTCACTCGTTTTCAACAACGGATCGGCTTCGAGAATCTCTTTGCTGTTCACAAGAATGCCTTTCGATAGCGTTCGAAATGCCCGCCTTGCGCGGGACCGCTCAGTATCTATCGGGCAGGACGTTTTGATTCCTCTGACAAAAAAACCGGATTAATGTCAAAGTGCTGTCAGCTTCATTGAAGCGTTCGATTGGGCCTGACGAAATTTTGCAGCCCTCGCCGGTATGTTTGGTAAACAGCATCATGCGTGTTCGGCGTTTTGCGAGTTAGAAAATTCATTGCGGCAGCGACGACATCGCAAATCGAGTTTGGCTCGGCATCCGGCGTACGGGTGAGAGGGGTGTAACCCCAGATTTCTAATCGGCGGATCACATCGTGAATTGGCTGGAAATCGTTCCATTGCTCGATTTTAGATTTTGTTGGTCGCCCAGCTTTGCCCGTCAAATTTTCGTGCCGCTCATCTTCCGCGATCACATCCAGCAGATACTTCGCCGCTTCCGATGATAGTGGCTTGCCGGTGGCTACCGCCAACTTCGCCTCGGAGCGGGCATGTTCGCGACTAATCGATAGGTCTTCCTCGGTGATTTCGATATATTCGGCATTGGCGAAATCGGGGAAATATCTGATCTCGACGCGCTTCCCAACAGGGCTTCCGTAGAATTTGGCTTGAAGCATCGCGCGAGCCAGCATGACGGCTTCATCAAAATTTTTAGGCGGGTAGTACCTCATCGGCCGTTCTCCAAAAACGCGTGCCACTCATTCATGATCGCCGCTCGCCGTTCAATCATGTCGGCGCGTTGGTAAGCCATTTCGACGGCGGATCCCAGATCGTGCGCCAGTTGCTTTTCCGCCGCCTCGCGCTCGATGCCGCGATTTGCGGCCCAGGAGCGGAACGTGCTTCGCCAACCGTGCGGCGTGGCGTGCCGGTCGCCGTCCCAAAAGCCAGCCGCGTCCGCGAGACTAACCCGCCGCATCTCCAGCCGCATTGCGTGCTCCGAAATCCGTTCGCCCTTGGCGGTAAAGACCAGCCCAGCGGCAGACCCGTAGCCGGGCTGGCGCTTCAGGATATCGACAGCAGCGGCTTGCAGCGGCACCGAATGCGGCTTGCCGGCCTTCATCAGGCCGGCTGGGATGTCCCAGCGGCCTCCACCGGCCTCGTTAACCGTGATCTGTGACCAATCGGCGTTCAAAATGTTCCCGGACTGCTGGACGGTCAAAACAAGAAAAGCCAATGCGTCGGCCCCTACGCCGCGACGCTTGCTAAGTGCTGCCCAGAACCGCGGCGCATCGTGGATCTGGACAGCGCTCTGGTGCCGGACGGTCGCAACATCATTTTTCGCGGGAAGTACAGCCTCTAAGTTTCCGTCCCAGACCGCAGGGTTGTAAGGTTCCCGGAGACGATGCACACAAGCCCACGCAATCACGCGCCTCATTTTGCTTTGCGCCCGCCGGGCAGTTTCATTCTTGGTCAGCCAGATCGGCCGGAGGACCGCCAGGACGTGGTCTAAAGCGATGTCAGCAACGGGCGTATCGCCAATGACCGGCAGGATGTGATCGCGGCAATGCTGGACCCATTGCGGGTCAGCGGCGGTCTTAGGATTGTCGCGCCAGAAACCTTGTAGGCAATCTGCAAAGGTTGCTTGCTCGGTCTTAGGCGCTGTTTTCGGGTTTACGCCGTCGCGGGCCAGGGCCTTGCGCTTGCTTGCCTCTGCCCTTGCGTCCTCCAGGCCCATGTCAGGCCAACGCCCTAGCGTCGGCGTTACGCGCTTTCCCGCGTAGGTCAGACGGCAATCCCATGTCTTAGCGATGCCGCGCTTGCCCGCACGAACCACCAGCCGCACCGGGCTCGCCAGATCGGCATATATGCCGGCCTCGCTCACGCTCCGGCAGAAATTATGTGTCAGTTTCCGCGCCGTTGTCGCCATTACCACTCACCGTTTTGCTAACCAAACAAGATGGCTGTTAGCGTACATTGGTGAACAAAACAGCGCAAATGAACAATCAACAAATGGCTAAAAACCGGCGAAAATGCTTGGTTACTGGCGGATTTGCTGGGTTTTCAGAGTTATTTGTGCGCGGAACATCATTCCGCGCAAGCTCAAGGCCCTACGCAATCGGGTTACCCGGTGAACCGTGCGCCTAACCGCGCCGGCGCAGCCAGGTAAGGCCAACCAGACCGCCGAACATCAGTGCGGCCCCTGCCGGCACCGGAATGTCCTGGGATGCTGAAAACGTGTACGAGGTCAGCCCAGGCGTACTATCCGGCAATTCCAAGTCCAAAGACAGGCCATTGCTGAATGACACCATTACATGGCTATTCGGCGCGGCTCCGTTGTTGAACAGCACCTCTCGAAAATCTTCCGAGGTATCTGAGTTATCTTTATCGACATCTCCATCGAAGCTGGCGAATTCCAGTGGGTCAAA
>JAYPXD010000247.1:2595-6052 GCA_038135395.1 Alphaproteobacteria bacterium
ATATCGATCACATTGCTCCGCGAACCGCCGCTAGTGTTCGCATCGGGCATATTCAGCACGCTCGCACCACCGGCGGGATTGACTACGTTGACGACGGCATCCCAATTGAAGCTGGTGTCGCCAATCGTCATCATGAAATTGGTAATCAACTCCGTATCGCTCTGGTTCACCACAGTGATCGTCGGGTCGTTGATATTTCCGTTCAGCGTCACCTGAAAGCCAATCACCCCAGCATGAGCCGACGCACCTGCTAGCAATGCGCCGCCCACCAATCCTGCAAAAGCTGATTTACATATGATAGTACACCGCTCCTCTAGTTATACTCGTCAGTCTAACGAGTTGACCATTAAGAGCAATACATTTATATAAAATTTAACGCTATTTGTATAATTTTCCTATCAGAATATGTCATCTGTCTGATGTTCCGAATACTTCTCCGAATGTTTGCAACAAGGCTGCATCCAAATCCGTCATGGTAATCGGATAACCAAGGTCAACCATCGACGTCACGCCATGATCGGCGATCCCACACGGCACAATGCCGCCGAAATGGCCGAGGTCGGGTTCGACGTTGATTGCAATGCCGTGATAACTGACCCACCGGCGCACCCGCACGCCCAGCGCGGCAATCTTATCCTCGCGGCGTCCGCCTGCCCCATCCGGTCCCCGGTCTACCCAGATGCCGATGCGGCCCTGCCGTCTCTCACCGCGGAGTCCAAACGTGGCGAGCGTCGCGATAATCCAGTCCTCAAGCCGGCAGACATAGTCCCGCACCCCCAATCGCCGAGCGCGCAAATCCAGCATAACATAGGCTACCCGCTGCCCGGGGCCGTGGTATGTGTATTGCCCTCCCCGGCCGGCGTCGAACACAGGGAAGCGATCCGGGGATAGGAGATCGCCAGCTTTCGCGCTGGTTCCCGCCGTATACAGCGGCGGATGCTCCACCAGCCACACCCATTCCGCTGCTTCGCCGGCACGGATGGCGGCGACCCGGTCTTCCATCGCAGCAACGGCCTCAGGGTATGGCTGGAGACCGGAACCTATGGTCCATTCCACCGCAGGCGGAATTGCTTGATCGGAAGCGGACGCTCTGTTAGATGACATGCTCTTTCGCGCAGCACGGGTGGCTGCGCCCCTGGGGTTAGGTATCCTTGCCTCAGAACATAGGCGGTCGTGGCGGAATTGGTAGACGCGCAGCGTTGAGGTCGCTGTGGGAGAAATCCCGTGGAAGTTCGAGTCTTCTCGACCGCACCACCCGAAAAACACAGGGGCTCAGATGGTCGCGCACTGGCGCGTGTCTGACCCAAAGCCAATATATCATTTTCAACAAGACAGGCTAACGAACGAACCTGAGCCGCGAGACCGGAGGATCAGTTTATGGCAGATACGCAAGAGCTTGAGCCAAAACTGCCGGTTGAAACTGAAGCCTCGCCTGCCGTTCTGAGTCCCGAATGGATTGATCAGGTCACCGAGGCGCTTGATGCGGGCGATGTCGATGCCGTTCAGGCGTATGTCGAACCTCTACCGCCGGCGGATGTGGCGGACCTGGTCGAAGCGCTATCGTCGGAAGAACGGGTTTCGCTTGTTCGTCTGTTAGGCGATACCCTCGACGGTGAGGTGCTCGCGGAGGTTGATGGCGCTGTCCGCGAAGACATGCTGGAAGCGCTGCATCCGGAAGAGCTCGCCGCCGCAGTCGCTGAGCTGGAAACCGACGATGCGCTTGAAGTGGTCGCCGATTTGGAGCCAGAGCAGCGCGAAGACCTGCTATCGCGCTTACCCGAGGCCGACCAGGTCCTATTGCGGCAAGGCCTGACTTATCCGGAATACACTGCGGGCCGCCTGATGCAGCGTGACCTGCTGGCTATCCCGGGCTTCTGGACCGTCGGCGATACGATTGATTTCCTTCGCGCATCCAGCGATCTGCCGGACGATTTTTACGACATTTTCGTGGTCGATCCGCGGCACCAGCCTATCGGCCAGATTGCGCTGAGCCGCATTCTGCGCAACAAGCGCCCCGTTCAGATCAGCGAAATTATGGAAACGCCGCTGATCGCCTTCCCCGTCGAGATGGACCAGGAGGATCTGGCCCATGAATTCCGGCAAAAGGACCTGACCTCGGCCCCTATTGTCGGAGAAGACGGGAGGCTATTGGGCGTCGTCACCATTGACGATATCGTCGACGTTATCGACGAGGAACATGAGGACGATCTGCTGCGCATGGCCGGCGTCAGCGAAGGCGACCTCTACGAAGCGGTTTGGGATACAACGAAAGCGCGCTTCCAATGGCTGTTCATCAATCTTGGTACAGCAGTCCTTGCCTCCGCCGTCATCGGCATATTCGAAGCCACCATCGAGCAAATTGTGGCGTTAGCGGTTTTGATGCCGATTGTTGCGAGCATGGGCGGCAATGCTGGAACTCAGACGTTAACCGTCGCTGTGCGCGCCCTGGCAATGCGCCAGCTCAACAGACGGAACGCGCTGCGGATCATTTGGAAAGAGGTTATCGTCGGCGGGATCAACGGATTCAGCTTCGCCGTGATTGCCGGCGGCTTCGCTGCGCTTTGGTTCGCCGACCCGTTGTTGGGCGGCGTGATCGCCGCCGCCATGATCACCAATATGATTGTGGCCGGCTTTTTCGGCGTCGCTATACCGGTTACCCTCGACCACTTTGAGATCGACCCGGCAATTGCGTCAACGGTATTGCTGACGACGGTTACCGATGTCGTCGGGTTTATGTCGTTCCTAGGGTTGGCCGCTCTGCTTTTGCTCTAGGCGGATGGAAAGTCGACTGTGCGGAGATGGCCGGTTTTCAGCCAGAACACAGCACCCGTTGGTCCGGCCACAAGGTCAAAGCCGCCGCCAACCGGCGTCCGGACCCATGTCCATCGCCGCGCGGCTTCGCCTGATTCGGTAGCACTCCCCTCAACTACCAGCAACTCACCACCGCCGGCGGCGTCAATCTTTCCGGCGGTTCCAGGCGCCCAGCGTTCCAACCGCACCCATTCGCGGCCATCGTCGTACAAAGGCGTAACACGGACGCCAGGACGGCCGATCTCGGCCACAGAGCCTGACTTGTGCGTATCGATGCGCACATGGGTTCGATCCTCCTGGTGGAACTGCCAGAGCTTAACGAAGATCACACATCCTGGCATCGACCCAGGCGTATGGCGCGATGTTGGGGGATTTCGAATATACGACCCTGCCGGAAAGGCGCCGTGCTCGTCTTCGAATACGCCTTCCAGCACAAGGAATTCCTCGCCACCATCGTGGACATGCGGCGAGAAGTGGCTGTTTGGGGCATAGCGCACGATAGTGGTGGCGCGTGCGATCTCCGCACCGATCCGGTCAAGCGGGCGGCGATCCACTCCAGGCATTGGCGACCGCACCCAATCGATCCTGTCGCCATGCAGTAGAACCCGCTGGCTGAAATCGGCATTGATTTTCACGATTAGGCTTT
>JAYPXD010000248.1:0-6029 GCA_038135395.1 Alphaproteobacteria bacterium
ACCCTGGACAGTGGCGCGCCAGTGCTGATGGGCGTAGAAGTCCGCCTGGACGGAGACAGCCTGAAGATTACCGCGCACAGTGTCGATAACTTGGAGAAAGTCGCGGCAACCCGGACCGAGGCAATAAAGGTATTCGTCCACGACGCCACCCCCCTGCCCTCGATCCAGAAGATGTTAGGTGGCGAGACCGGTGGTCGAGGCCAAATCAGTATCGTGCTTGGGCTGGACCCTATGCGCGAGGTCGAAATCGACCTGCCTGGACGCTACACCGTCACGCCTCAGGTCGCAGCCATGCTAAAGGCGGTACGCGGTGTGGTGGATGTCGAGCAGGTCGCTCGTGTCTCGGCCTACGGATAACGCGCTGCTCTGAGAAGCGGCAACGCTAATGGCTCAGGCGCCGGCGGCGCAACAAAGCTGACGTGCCACAAGTGCCGACTGGTTTTGCTGCAAACGTCATTGCCATTGACGCCACCGGTAATTTGGGCGGAGCAGGCCAGCATCTCGCTGGTCGCACCGACGAATGCGCCTGGACCGAAATATCAGGGCCGCTATAGTTTAAAATCTGAATTCTCCGCCACGATCATCCGCAAAAGAAACTTTCTGATATGCCCAGCATCAACCACAACAATCTGCGCGCCGTATGCCATGCCATCGCGTCGGCGGCCGGCAGTACCGAAGCAGAGGCGCTGCAGGTGGCAGGCAATCTCGTCACCGCCAATCTCACCGGCCATGACTCGCATGGCATCGGCATGTTGCCGCGCTACGTCGCCTGCATTCCGACCGGCGAGCTAAAACCGAATGCGGAGTTGACCGTCATCAGTGACGAGGGCACGACGCTGGTGCTGGATGGCAACCATGGCTATGGCCAGATCGTCGGCCAGAAAGCTATGGAGATGGGAATCGAGCGGGCGCGCCAGCATGGGGTTTGCGTCGTCGCGATCCGTAACAGCTTCCACCTCTGCCGCATCGGCGCGTGGGGTGAGCAATGTGCGGCTGCCGGGCTGGTATCGATGCATCATGTGAACGTGCACGGCCATGACGGACTGGTCGCGCCCTTCCGCGGCACGGATTCGCGCTTTACCACCAACCCGTACTGCGCTGTGCTGCCCGGCACCGACAACAACCCGCCGACCGTTCTCGACTTTGCCACCTCTATTGTTGCGGGCGGTAAGGTACGGGTTGCCAAGAACAAGGGCGAGCAAATGCCGGAGGGCTATCTGCTGGACGGTTATGGCAAGCCGACCACCGACCCCAACGCCATGTATTCCTCGCCCAAGGGCGCGATCCGGCCGATGGGCGAGCACAAGGGTTATGGCCTGAGCGTCATCAACGAGTTGTTCGGTGGCGTATTGACCGGCGGCGGCACCTGCCGTCCGGAAAACAAGCATGAGCACGACACGATCCTGAATGGCATGCTGTCGATCATCATCGATCCGATGCGGCTGGTCACCAAGGCGTTCTTCAACAGCGAGACCGACGCGACCCTGGCGCACGTCAAGGCTTCGCCACCGGCCAATCCTGCGGAACCGGTCCTGGTGCCGGGCGATCCGGAGCGCGCGACCAAGGCCGAGCGCGAGGCAAATGGCGTGCCGGTGGATGACGAAACCTGGGCGGAAATGATTGCGGCCGCCAAAAGCGTCGGCCTGACCGCCGCGGCTATTGAAGCCATCGCCTTCCGCAACTGACGACGGCTATCCCTCGCAGCGGCCACACCGGTCAATAAAATGCCGGCGGATCGCATCTCGGACCTGAGGCGATTTGTGCGCCAAAGCGTACTGTCGCCTGTCGTATGAGCCTCCCATTTGAGCCTGATCAATGCCTTTCATTTTTCAGGACCTTATCTTGGCGTGCATGGGATGCGCACCTCAGCAATCTAGAGCAGATCCCGATCCGATTGGATCGGGCGAATCTGCTCTAAAACTCATGATGAGAGCATCTTACCCCGACACATTGATCGCCTTGGCGATTCAATTTGATCGGGCGTTGCTCTCGCGCCGGTTTTATCTTTCAGAGGCACCCAAATGGAACACTTTACACCCATCTCCGGACTGATCGGCGGCATGTTCATCGGCCTCTCCGCAGCGTCGTTTGTGCTGCTGAATGGCCGGGTCGCCGGGATAAGTGGCATCGTCGGCGGCGTATTTTCCGACCAGCTGTCGCAGTTGTCGTGGCGGCTGGCGTTTATCGTCGGCATCGTGATCGGCCCATTCCTGGTCCAAGCGGCGACGGGAACCAGTCCGGTCATTGCCATGCAGGTCGATACCCCGTTGCTCGTCCTTGGTGGCCTCCTTGTCGGGTTCGGCAGTCGGCTGGGCAGCGGCTGCACCAGCGGCCATGGCATTTGCGGCCTGGCGCGCGGATCGGAGCGGTCGCTCGCCGCCACTGCCGCCTTTTTCAGCGTCGCGCTGGCGACCGTCTTTCTGATGCGCCATGTGATGGAGGGCTAGAAGTATGCTCAAAGTTCTCGCCAGTTTGGCGGCCGGCACATTGTTCGGCATCGGCCTGACCATTTCCCAGATGATCAATCCGGCCAAGGTGCTTGGCTTCCTCGACCTGGCCGGCGATTGGGATCCAACTCTCGCCTTTGTCATGGGCGGCGGTCTGTTGGTGACCCTGCCGGGGTATTATTTCGCCCGCAAACGCGGATCTGCCCTGCTGGGCGGGCCGTTAAGCATCCCCACCAACCGGACGATCGATGCCAAACTCATCCTAGGATCGCTCATTTTCGGCGTCGGTTGGGCAATTGCCGGGCTGTGTCCCGGCCCTGCCATTGCCGGATTGAGCGGTGGCGCCACGTCGTCGTTCATATTCGTTGCGTCGATGCTGGCCGGCATGCTGGTGTTCCGCTTTACCCAGAAGCGCGTCTAGAGCATCGCCCGATCAAAACGCCATCGTTATCTGGATTCCGCACTGTTAGCGTAGCCTCGAACAGGCGCAGACTTTGTATTCAGGCAAAGGCGTCGTCCCATGTCCCGCGCGTCGCGCCGCGCGTGTACTCGGTCGCGCGGTTTTCGAAGAAATTCGCGTGTTCAACCGCGTTCAACATTTCATCCATCCAAGGCAATGGGTTACGCGGAACTTTGAAGATGGGGTCTAAACCCAATTGCACCAGCCTGCGGTCGGCGATGAACCGAATATAGGCCTTAACCTCATCGCCGGTCAGGCCCTGCACGCCGCCCAGTTCGAAAGCCAGATCAATAAAGGCGTCCTCGTGTCGGACGATCGTCCGACAGGCGTCGTTGATGGCGTCGATCAGTTCCGCATCCCATATCTCAGGATTTTCTTCAACAAATGTGCGGAATAGCTTGATAATACTCAAGGTATGGAGTGTTTCATCCCGGGCGGACCAGGCTACGATCTGGCCCATTCCTTTCATCTTGTTGAACCGGGGAAAATTCAATAATACGGCGAAACTCGCAAACAATTGGACACCTTCGGTAAATCCACCAAACACGGCTAGCGTCAGGGCAATGGACCGTTTTGAATCGACGTTAAATTTCTGCATGTAGTCATACTTGTCCCGCATTGCGCCATAATGCAGAAAAGCTGAATATTCTACTTCCGGTATGCCGATAGTGTCCAAAAGATGGCTGTAGGCTGCAATATGAATAGTTTCTGTATTCGAAAAGGCGGCGAGCATCATTTGCACTTCAGTCGGTTCAAACACCCTCGCGTAATGTTTCATATAACAGTTGTTAACTTCGACGTCGGCTTGCGTGAAAAATCGAAAAATATGGGTCAGCAGATTACGCTCTGCATCGGTCAGGACCCGTTGCCAGTCTTTGACGTCATCGGCAAGCGGCACTTCATCGGGCAGCCAATGCAAACGTTGCTGCAATTGCCAAGCCTCATAGGCCCAGGGATACAAAAACGGCTTATAGGTTGGCTTCGGATCCAAAAGTCCCATGGTGACCTACTGGCAGGCTAGGCAATCGTCGTCATCCCTCGCCAATTGCGGCGGCGGGGCGACGCTGACCACGTCGGCTCTTTGCAACGACTTGGACCGGACATAGTACAAGCTTTTGCAGCCTTTTTCCCAAGCGCGGACATGTAGACGATGCAAGTCGCGCTTGTGCACGTCTGCGGGCAGGAACAGGTTCAAAGACTGGGACTGGCAGATAAAAGGCTGCCGGTCCGCGGCATGGTCGATGACCCAACGCTGGTCCAGTTCAAATGCGGTCTTAAATACGTCCCGTTCATGGTCCGTCAGAAAATCTAAGTGCTGGACCGATCCCTCGTGCGTGGTGATGGAAGACCAGGTTTCGGTGTCGTCGCGCCCATGTCGGGCCAGCACCCCGGCCAAGGCCCGGTTGCGGACCAGGAAGGAGCCGGACAGCGTTTTGTGGTTGAATGCATTCGCCGCAATTGGCTCAATCCCTGGCGAGGCCCCGCCGCAAATGATCGAAATCGAGGCTGTTGGTGCAATCGCCACTTTGTTGCTGAATCGCTCGCGAATGCCATAGTCGGCGGCATCCGGACAAGCCCCGCGCTCCACCGCTAGTTCTTGGCTGGCGGCATCAGCACCTGCCCTGATGTGGCGGAACATCCGCAAATTCCAAACCTTGGCCATCACCGATTCGAACGGGATGCTTTTCGCCTGCAAGAACGAGTGATACCCCATCACGCCCAGACCGACGCTGCGCTCGCGCATCGCCGCATATTTGGCTCGAGCCATGCTGTCAGGTGCGTGATCGATGTAATCCTGGAGGACGTTATCGAGAAACCTGAATATGTCAGACAGGAAGGTTGGATGCTGTTCCCACGCTTCGAACTGCTCCAAATTCAGCGATGACAGGCAACAGACGGCCGTCCGCTGGCTTCCGCGATGGTCAATTCCCGTTGGAAGCGTGATTTCGGAGCATAGGTTGGAAGTTTTTACTTCTAACCCGGCCAACTTGTGATGTTCTGGCCGCTTGCGATTCACCTCATCGATAAAAATCAAATAGGGCTCGCCCGTCTCCACCCTGGCTGTCAACAGACGGATCCACAGGGCCCGGGCCGAGATGGTTTTCTGAACCGACCCGTCGCGCGGGCTGATCAATGGCCACATATCATCGGCCAGCATGGCCCGCATAAAGGCATCGCTGATCGTAACGCCGTGATGCAGGTTCAAGGCTTTTCTGTTGTAATCTCCGCCAGTTGGCCGGCGAAGTTCAATAAATTCCTCAATTTCCGGATGGTGGATGGGCAGGTACACTGCAGCCGACCCGCGCCGCAAGCTTCCCTGGCTGATAGCGAGCGTCAGCGAATCCATCACCCGGATAAACGGAACGACCCCGGACGTTTTGCCGTTCTGGCCGACTTTCTCGCCGATAGACCGCAGATTGCCCCAATAGCTGCCAATTCCCCCGCCACGGGCCGCAAGCCACACGTTCTCGGTCCACAACCCGACGATCCCATCCAGATCATCGCTTGCTTCGTTCAGGTAACACGAGATGGGTAGGCCGCGTGTCGTCCCTCCGTTTGACAGCACCGGTGTCGATGGCATCAACCAAAGGCGTGAAATATAATCGTAGAGGCGCTGCGCATGCGCCGAATCGTCGGCAAAGAATGCGGCGACGCGGGCAAATCGGTCTTGGAATGATTCACCGGGCAACAGGTACCGGTCAGCAAGCGTTGCCTTCCCGAACGCGGTCAGCAGTGCATCCCGGTTTCGGTCGATGCTGACGCGGTTCGCCTGATCCTGATATTCATCCCGCTGGAAAAGAGCGGGTTCATCGGGGGTTTCAAGCGCGGATAGAGTGGGAGGTGCTGGGCGATCCATGAGGCTACAACAGCGCTTTGCGCGAAATTTGACTTAGAAATTGAACATAGGCGGAACATGCGTGGCACGCAAGTGTTACAAACTGATCGCCCGGCTGTTCTCACAGGCACATGGATCCGCGCCTTCCGTCGCCACCAAGCCTGACCCAGGCAAAAAATGCGATGATTCACTTAGCACAAAAAAATTAGGCCGCCTTTGTGGGCGACCTAAAAGACATTGTCAGCCCGGCCTAGAAATCCGGGCGACAGCACCAATGCTTGTTTAG
>JAYPXD010000249.1:0-1480 GCA_038135395.1 Alphaproteobacteria bacterium
AAAGTCATGGTAGAAACTGACGACACCATGCACCTCGGCTTTGGAAATATTGAGGCGTTGTGCAATGGCAGCAATCACGTCAATGGGCACGTAGCCCAGAGCCTGCTGCACATCATGCAGGATTTCCAAAAGCGCTGATGGTTGATCACCATAGGTCCCGCAGACAGTATCGACTATCGCATTTGGCTCAGCGCATTTCGTCATGATCTCCGACCCTCTACGGGCTGGCTTCGGAACGCTCAGGGTGTCTGGCACTGCGTTGATTTATGATCGAACAAAATCGCGCCGATGCCGAATTACTAAACCGTGATTGACCGCGTTGCAGTCCGGATGGGGCTTGGCAACAGGTTCATGGTTCTGCAACCATCTCTGCCGCTGAGCACCAGGGGATGGAATATTCGCGCAGAACTCAAGCGCAGAATTGCGTATTGACCTCCATTGTCTTTCGCCATGTCCTCGTCTAGGGGACAGAGGCGCTTACAGCCTCTGCTCGATCGCATCCCAGATCAGCCGCTCGATCTGGCTGCCGTCGAAACGGTTCATCTCCTGAATCCCGGTCGGCGAGGTGACGTTGATTTCGGTCATGTAATCGCCGATGACGTCAATGCCGACGAAGATCAGGCCCTGTTCCCGCAATGTCGGGCCGATGATCTCGCAGATTTCCCGTTCGCGCGGCGTCAGCAGGGTCTTCATGGCCTGGCCACCGACGTGCATGTTAGCGCGGGCTTCGCCGGCTGCGGGTACCCGGTTGATGCCGCCGACGGCAACGCCATCCACCAGAATAATGCGCTTATCGCCCTGGCGGACTTCCGGCAGGTATTTCTGGATGATGACCGGCTCGCGGAACATCTGGGTGAACAGTTCCAGAAGCGAGGTGAGGTTCTCGTCATCCGGGCGGATGTGGAATACCCCGGCGCCGCCGTTGCCGAACAGCGGTTTGACGATGATGTCCTTATGTTCGGCCCGGAACGCCATGATCTCCCGTCGGTCGGTGGAGATCAGGGTGGGCGGCATCACTCCAGGGAAATGGGTGACAAACAGTTTTTCCGGCGCGTTCCGCACGCTAGACGGATCGTTCACCACCAGGGTTTTGGGGTGGATATGGTCCAGAATATGCGTTGCAGTGATGTAGGACATGTCGAAGGGCGGATCTTGGCGCATCAGGACGACCGCAGCTTCGGTCAGGTCGATCGTCTGGGCGTCACCGAGCGTAAAGTGGTTGCCCTTTTCATAACGCACCGTCAGCGGATTGCCGCGCGCGATAGCTTTGCCATCCTTCAGGGACAAGCCGCTCGGCAAATAGTGGAACAGCTCATGGCCCCGCCGCTGGGTTTCCAGCGCCAACATCAGCGAGCTATCGCCTCTGATGTCGATTTTTTCGATCGGGTCCATTTGGATTGCGACGAGAGCCATTGGCGCGGGTCCTCTATTGTACGGCAGTTTGCGCAACACCATAGGCGAGGCGTGCACCGGGCGGAAT
>JAYPXD010000249.1:1490-5339 GCA_038135395.1 Alphaproteobacteria bacterium
AATAGGCGATTGCGCGCCGTATGCTTTGCGCTGACAGATGCAAATTTTGCGGCTAGGTTGCTTCAGATTGAACCCGACCGGAAAGCTTGCGCATCTATGGCCCTCCTCGATGTCCAGAACCTAACCGTCGTCTACCCGACCCGTGCAGGTAAGTTCACCGCCGTGCGTGACGTTACCTTTTCGGTAGAGCCGGGGGAGATCCTCGGGATTGTCGGCGAGTCGGGCGCGGGCAAGTCCACGATCTCGACGGCAATCACCCGCCTGATCGACTATCCGGGCTATATCGAAAGCGGTTCGGTCGATCTGGCCGGAACCGACATCATGGCGCTGTCCGAGGACAACATGATGAAGGTGCGTGGCAAGCGCATCGGCGTGATCTTCCAGGACCCATTGACGGCGCTGAACCCGGTGTTGACCGTCGGTTTTCAGATCATGGAGACCGTTAAGCTGCACTTGGGCCTGACCGGCGACGCCTTGCGCGACCGGGCTGTGGACCTGCTGCGCCAGGTGGGCATCCCGGACCCTGAGCACCGGATCAACCAATATCCGCACCAGTTTTCCGGCGGTATGCGCCAACGCGTCGTCATCGCCATTGCGCTGGCGGGCGAGCCGGAACTGTTGCTGGCGGATGAGCCGACGACAGCGCTGGACGTGTCCATCCAGTCCGAAATCCTGGCGCTGATCAAAGACCTGTGCGTGCAGCGCCAGTTGGGCGTCATCCTGATCACGCACGATATGGCGGTGATCAACGAGGTTACTGACCGTGTCGCGGTCATGTTGCATGGCCGCATGATCGAGATCGATACAACGGATAACATCATCAACCGGCCACGCCACCAATACACCCAGAGCCTGATCGCGGCGGTGCCGCGCACCGATATCAAGCTGGAGCGTTTCGAACTCGTGCATGCCGGCGCCGAGGCGGATTCTGTCAGCACCACCGCCAGCATGAGCCAGCGTTTGACCTGGTTCGACGGCATGACGCGCGCGGTCGAACGCGAGGAGCCGCTGGTGTCGGTCGACAAAATCTCGATAGAATTTGTCAAAACCAAAGGTTTGTTAAAGCGCTGGAACACTTATTTCCGCGCGGTCGATAGGGTTTCGTTCCAGATCAAGCAGGGCGAGACTTTTGGTCTGGTCGGCGAGAGCGGCTCCGGCAAATCCACCGTGGCAAAGATGATCGTCGGACTGGAACATCCGCTGGAAGGCAGCATCACCTATAACGGCAAGGATATCACAAACCTGGCGGGTGACGCGCGGCTGCGCAAAGAATGCGTCGACATGCAAATCATCTTCCAGGACCCTTTCAGTTCCTTGAACCCGCGCATGCGCGTGCGCGAGATTATTGCCGAGCCGGTCATCCATCACGGCATGGCAAGCCAGAGCGAGGCCCGCGATTTAGCGGCGGCGGTGCTGCAACGCGTCGGATTGGACGCTGACGCCGGCGCCAAGTATCCGCATCAGTTCTCTGGTGGACAGCGCCAGCGCATCTGCATTGCCCGTGCGCTGGTGATGCGTCCCCGCTTCCTGATCTGCGACGAACCGACGTCGGCACTGGATGTTTCAATCCAGGCGTCACTGTTGAACCTGTTGAAGGATTTGCAGGACGATCTGGGCCTGACGATGCTGTTTATTAGCCATGATCTGGCCGTGATCCGGCAGATGTGCGACCGCATCGCGGTGATGCGCTATGGCGAGCTGTGCGAGGTCGCGGATTCGGAAACGCTGTTCGAGCATCCCCGCCACGAATACACGCAGGAATTGCTGCGCCTGATGCCAAAGTTCAGCCGCGACGTTGCGGCTTAGGCAGAGGCGGCCTCCACCAACAACCGAGCAACCTCCGCAGCCTGTTCCTGCTGCACCCAATGGCCGGCGCCCGGCAGCAGGTGCGCGGTGCGGAAGTCGGTGCAGGCTTTGGTCTGCATCGTCTCGAACGCGCCGGGCGATTGTTGGACGCCCCAGTCGCTTTGTCCCGAGATGAACCAGGTCGGCACGTCGATGGCGCGGCCGGCGAAGAGTTGCTCCGCCGAACGGAACCGCGGCTCGATACGGCAGCGATACCAGTTCAATCCGCCCTGGAAGCCGAGCCGCTGGTACTCGGCGGCATAGACGGCCATTTCGTCCTCCGACATCCAGGAACAGGCGGCGATTTCGGCGGTCGACGGCATCTCGTGCGCTACAGTCTCCGGCATGGTCTCGTGCAGGTCCATGACGTAGTAGGTGGGCAGCTTGGCCAGTTCACCGGCGCTCCATTCCTGCAGCGGGTGCGGTTGGTTCGCCCGCCAATCGGCGCTCTTGTGGTGGAAATAGGCGCGGAGGAAGGCCTGCATCCCCTGCGGCGCGCCCTGCATGTCGCCATTGGCGAAGCGGGTGCAGTAGTACCACTGATAGTGCTTGCGCGGCCGTTCCAGCGTGGCGAGATCGGCGTGGACGTCACGGGAGGGCTTGGGAAGGGAGAGAGCAGGAGGGCCGGAGAACGGCGCGCTCATCAGCGTCAGGCGGCGGAACACATCCGGCCTCACCAGCGCCGACCAGGCAGCGACCATCGCGCCGAAATCGTGGCCGACGACCATCCGCACTTCGCGCCGGCCGAGCGCCTCCAGCAGGCCGAGTACGTCGCGCACCAGGTTGAGCGCATGATAGCTGGCGAGGTCGCCGTCATAGCCCGGGTCCCATCCCAGCGTCCGGCCATAGCCGCGCTGGTCCGGCGCCACTACATAGTAGCCAGCACCGGCCAGCGCCGGCATCACCCTGCGCCAGCTATAGGCCAGCTCCGGGAAGCCGTGCAGCAGCAGCACCAGCGGCTTTTCGGCGGCATTCTGCCAGCCAGCCTCCAGATAATGCATGGTCAGGCCGTTGCCGTTGTCGGCAAAGCGGGAGCGGACGCCGGGCAGGGCAGGGGCGTTGGGGTAGGCGAGGGCGTTGGACATGGCGGGCGGGTCTCCCGGTTAGGCTTTGCGGTGCAGGTCCTGGATCACTTCGCGCAAGGCCCCGGCGTCGGCCTCGTTATCGACCGGCATGGCGAATTCGATGCTGGTGACGCAGTTGTCATAGCGGGCGTGCAGCTTGTCCGCGATGGTGTCGTAGGTGCCGACTGTGACGAACTCGTGGTAGAGGTCGTCCGGCACCTTGCCGGGCATTTCCTCCCAGCGCTGGGCCTTGGAAAGCTGCGCCATCTCCGCCGCAAGCTCGCCATAGCCGTGCAGTTCGAACGGGCGACTATAGCTGGGAGTGGAGGCGTAGAAGGCGATGCGGGCTTTGGTATCGCGGATTTTGTCTTGTAGGGCATCCTCATCCCGCGCGGCTGCGACCAGAGGCTTCATCGCGATCTTGAAATCCTTGATGCTTCGCCCCGTCTTGGCCGCGCCGCGCTCCGCCGCCGGCCGCATCACGTCCTTGATATAGCGGGGCGTGCAGACCGGATGTGGGCGCATGCCGTCGGCGCACTCGCCGCTGATCCGGCACATGACTTCGTTCACGACGGCGATCTGGATCGGCGGCGGCGCATAGTCGATGGGGCCCGGATCGAACAGCGGCACCATCAGCGAGAGGTTGTAGCGTTCGCTCTCATAGTGGAGCTTCTCGCCCGTCTGCCATGTGTGCCAGACGGCTCGGACCGCGCCAATATAATCCCGCATCCAGGGGCCGGCCGGGTGATACTCCATGCCGAAGCGGCGCATGATATGGCCGCGAACCTGGCTGCCGAGGCCCAGCGTAAACCGGCCTTTCGAGAGCCGCTGGATCGACCATGCGCTCATCGCCGTCACCGCCGGCGCGCGGGGGAACGCCATGGCGACCGAGGTGGCGAGCTTTAATGTCGTGGTGCCCGCCGCCGCCAGCGCCATGAAC
>JAYPXD010000249.1:5349-6027 GCA_038135395.1 Alphaproteobacteria bacterium
GGTACGGGTCGTCTTTTGTCTCCTCAACCACGATGGTGTCGTAGCCGAGGTCCTCCACCTGCTTGGCGTCGGCCATCAGGGTGGAGAGGTCGATGGCTTTCTCCGGCGCGCGCAGCCCGGGGTCGGTCTTGCCGAGGGGGAGGTAGGTTTCGACTTGCATGTTAGGATTGGTCCTTATCGGCTGAAGGCTGCGCAAACACTTGGACGGGTTGGTCTATGCCGCGGAGATGGAAACTGCCCATGGCTTCCAGGTCTTGGCCCAACATTCGGGCCAGCGGCCCGCTGACCAGCAGTGGGCGCTGCAGGTCCTTCGTGAGGGATTCGAGCCGTGCCGCCATATTGACGGCTGGGCCGATGACGGTGAAATCCAGCCGCTCCGGTGCGCCGACATTGCCGAAGAACACCTCACCCGCGTGCAGGGCGACACCGGCGCGGAGAGGACGCCAGCCTTCGATTTCGGCCAGGGAGTCTGGCGGCTCTGCGTTAAGCTGGTCGAGGGCGACCAAAGCCTGCGTCGCGGCAGACCAGGCCTGACGTGCGGCCGAGGCGTGCGGGTGGTCGGCGGTGATTGGGAATACCGCCAGCAGCCCATCCCCAATAAATTTCAGCACCTCGCCACCGGCCTCGGCGATAGCCACGGCCAGAGCCTCGAAATAACCATTTAGAACTTTCAGCATT
>JAYPXD010000250.1:0-6022 GCA_038135395.1 Alphaproteobacteria bacterium
CCGCAAAGGCCTTGCGGCACTGGCTGGAGGCATACCAGCACCTGCCGGACGATCCAGGCGTACTGACCGGCGTGGTCAGCCGGCTCGGCACCACACGCTTTGCCGAGGCGGACCCGCGCCTGGCGGAGATCGTGACCAGCCTGCTGCGCCGGGACGACGTCGAAGGGCAGCGGCTGGCTGGCGCAGCCCTCAGCCTGCTCCGCCTGGATGCCGATACCCAGGCTGCGCTGGACCGCTGCGATCCGGGTCTGTTGCCGGTTTCGCCACTGTTGTTGGCGGCGCTGGAACGGACCATTGTCGCAGACCGGGCGTGGGAGCGCCTTCTAACCGAAGCCCGCGCCCAAACCCTGCAAAGTTTCAAAGACCTGGACGATCCGAAGGCTCCCTTCGTCCGGGCGCTCGCAGCGCAGATGCTCACGACCGAATATGCGTTCGCCTGCTCGCCGGCGGAAGCGGCGACACTCGAACGACTCAACCTGTCCGGCGACGACCTCACGTCCGATCATGTGCGGTTTGCGCTCTATGCCCCACTGGCGCATCAGGTGCGTGCACTGGAAGCGCCGGCGGACTGGCGCGTGTTCGTCGATGTCCACCTGACCCGCCCGGTTGAAGAGCGAGACGCTATCGCCGCAGTGCCGGCGTTGACGCCGATAGCAGACGGTGTCTCGCAGGCTGTCCGGGACCAATACACCGCCCTGCCCTATCCGCGCTGGAGCGTTACCCGCGCAATCACCGCCCAGCCGCGCCGCGTCGTCGCCGGCGCCATTGCCGGGCCTGAGCGCTCACTGCCGCCCGATCCTTCGCCGCTGCGGGTGCTTGTAGCCGGCTGCGGCACTGGCAAGCACGCCGTTGACGTCGCTACCCGCTTTGCCAACGCCGATGTCCTGGCCATCGACCTGTCCCGCACCGCGCTGGGCTACGCAACGGCGCAGGCCAGACGCATGGGCATTGAGAACCTGCGATTTGCCGAAGCCGACATTCTGGCGTTGGGAACCATCGGGCAGACATTCGACCATATCGAATCCGTCGGCGTGCTGCACCACATGGCCGAGCCGATTGCCGGCTGGCGCGTATTGCGCGGACTGCTGGCCGAGAACGGGACCATGCGCATCGGCCTCTATTCCCGGCGGGGACGCGCCGCGATTCAGGCGGCACAGTCAGTTGCCGTAAAATTTCCCAATGACGCCGAGGGATTGCGCGCATTGCGGCGGCACATTCAGGCATTGCCGCCCGACCACCCGGCCGCGCCGGTGTGTCAGGAACTGGACTTTTACACGCTCTCCGGCGTCCGGGACGCGCTTGCGCACGCCCACGAGCATGATTTCACCCTGCTGGAGATCCGCGACATGCTTCAGGCTCTGGACCTGGAATTCATGGGGTTTGAGGCCATCACCGCCGACCAGGGACAACGGCAAGGCGGCAGGCCGGCATCCGGCGATCCATTGGCCGAGTGGGATGCCCGGGAGCAGGCCAATCCCGACCTGTTCCACCTGATGTACCAGTTCTGGTGTCAGCCACGGCAATAGTCCACGGCAACCACCATACGGGGGCTCAAACCGAAGCAATCGAAGCGAGGCTAAGGGGGTTTTTAGAAGCGAAGGAGCCTTATGCCGGCTCAACTTGGCCTAATAATTGGAGCGGGAGAAGGGGTTCGAACCCTCGACCCTCACGTTGGCAACGTGATGCTCTACCACTGAGCTACTCCCGCATTTCCCGCGCCGTCACCGGTTCAGGAGCCGCGGATAATATGCATCGCGCCGCGCTTGGCAAGGGGTATTTTTCGGGGACCGCTGTTTTTTCCGGCATGCCCCCTGCGACATGCTGGCCACGACAGCGCGCGAGGGGGCGAGCGCGGATAGCCGGTCTCCGACCGGATCGGTACAAACTGCAAAAATGTGATATACGGTGCGTTCAACTTTCGAGCTTTCAAAGACGCGGACTTGGGCGACAGCACCAAAGCGACGGAGGATGAAGGATGTTCCAGCGGCGGACAGGCCTGAATTTGATTGCGATCGCGACGGCCCTCATCGTGCTGGTCCAGCCTTGCGCCTATGCCTCGAAAATTACGCTTTCCGGCTTGGAGACGGCCGCCGACAGCGAATTCAAGACGCTGTCGCAGGCGCAGGAGAGCCTCCGGCGCACGGTATCCAGCCTGCGCGCCACGCTGGCTCCAATTGATCCGGCAAGTGCGCCCGAGGCCTACGTCACATCGATACGCGCAGGAATTGATGCGATCATTGCAGACATCGACAAAATCCGCACCCAATTCAATCAGGACGGTGAATTGGCATCGTTGCGCGCGCTTGCAGCCTTCGCCGAAGACCGGATCGCCTTGGTCCGACAGGCGGAAATCCTGGAGCAGGACCGCGTGGCGTTGCTGAAAATCTGGGATGCGATCAATGCCAGGATTGCCGAGAACCTGAGCGCGACCCAAACGATGGCAAAACGTCTTGCAGAATACCGCACCGCCCTGGCGTCGCACCGCATCACGATTGCCGAATACCTGATCGTCGGCGAGGTCAAAACGGCCAACCGCATTGCGGCAGAAATCCTCAACCTTCCTGATTTGATCGCGCCGCCGACGCCAGCAACGCTGGTTTCCGGACGCGCACAATAGCGTTCGCAATGCTATACGCCCGACCCGTTTCCGCCAAAATCGCCCTCAGGGTAGGGCTGGCGCTTGCCATCACATTTGCCGGCGCCTCGCTCATCCCGCCCGCAAATGCTACGCCGCCTGCCGACCAACCGAACTGGTCCGGTCTTTCTGCGTTAAGTGACCAGCGGTTGCGTGTTTGCGCAAACCCCAGTGCGGCAGCGACGCGGGGCAGCGAGCAGGTGACCAAGCCTCAACGCGCAAATCCAGCCGACCTTCATCTGCATGGACCGAGCGACGTCACCATCGCTGCTTTTGGCGATGTGCTTCTGCATTCCCAGTTGCAACAGCAAGGCTTTGCCGACTTCGCAGGATTCCGCAGCCTGTGGCGCAAAATGGAGCCGTTTCTGTCGTCAGCCGACATCGCCATCGCCAACCTCGAAGGGCCGGTCGCTGAAGATATCCAACCGAACAGAACCAAAGCCGCCGCGCCGGTGCGCCATTTCGATAACAACGTCTACACCGGCTACCCGATGTTCAACTATCCGCCCGCGGCCCTGCATGCGCTGACCGCCGCCGGCATCGACCTTGTGTCGATTGCGAACAACCACAGCTATGACCGCGGCTTGGTGGGCTTTGAGGCGACAATCGACGCGTTGCAGCACAATGGCCTGGCATTCGCCGGCGGCAAATCCCGGCACTCGCCCGCCGAAACGCCCCGTTGGGGCGCCGCAGAATCCCGCGAGGGCGACAAAATCGCCTTTGTTGCCTGCTCCTATGGCTTTAACGTCCCGGCGCCGGAACAGGAGCGCGCGCCCCTGTGCTTTGCAGACCGGGCCGAGTTGCTGGAGACCATCGCTGGCCTGTCCTGCCGGCGCGACATCGCCGGCGTCGTATTCCTGCCGCACTGGGGCCAGGAATACGTCGTGCGTCCCACCCGTGAGCAACGCGAGCTTGCCTACCAGGCGCTGGAGGCCGGGGCCCTCGCCGTGATCGGCGCTCACCCGCATGTCGTGCAACCGGTCGAACCCTACAAGACCGCCGACGGGCGGGTGGGCGTGATCGCCTTCTCACTGGGCAACTTCGCCAGCGCCCAGGTGGAGGAGCCGCGGCGCACGTCCATTGTCCTCTATCTGAATTTGGCGCGCGGCCCGAACGGGCAATTGCGTGTTGCCTCTATTCGATATTTGCCGATTGAGACCCGCCACACCCGCACAGACACGGGAAAGCGCTTTGATGTAGTGCCGATATCCGTTCCTGGCGCCGCCGCAGTACGCTACGCAGAGCTGGTGCGGGATGGGCAGTTGCTCTCGCAAGAAAAGCCACGCCAAGGCGGCGGTGCCGATTGGCAATACGCCCCCGATGACAGCGGGACCGACGGCCTGACGGCGCGAAGCAAGGCCGTGCAGCAACTGATGCAGGACATTGCAAGTGCCGATGCTTCGACAAAGGCATTGGTCAATGCCAGCGGTGCGGCGCTGCGGTTAGAGACGAACTTACAGGATATTCTGCTGCAACAGGCCGCCATTGCGGCGCAATTGCAGGCGCTCGGCATCCGACGCAACCGGGTTGAAAGTCGGATTACAGCGCTCCGGTCGGAATTGGATGATGACGCCCATGCTGCTCTGCAGAGGGAGGGACAGGCCCGAATTGGGGAAAACGACGTCCGCGGCGTAGATGACGCCAGCAATAGCCACCGGTTGGTGATAGACGCCGACTCGCTATTCGTGTCCAACAGCGCCACCGTCCGCACCGACGCCGGCAAGCTACTCGAGTCGATTGCCGAGACTGTGAAATCCTGGGGCGAACTACCGGGCCTGCAGGGCGACAACTGGCGGCTGGAGATCCAGGGCCATGCTGACGAGCGGCCGTTGATTTCCAACCGCTACCGGTCAAACCGCCATCTGTCAGCGGAACGCGCATTGGCCGTAGTCGAAGCTCTGATCGGAGCCGGCATTGACGGCAACAGGATATTCGCCAGTGGTTTTGGCGCCTCAGCCCCCATCGCGCCGGAAAGCACGTCCGATGCCCATGCTCAGAACCGGCGGGTCGAGCTTATCTTGCGACGTAATTGACGCCGGTTTTGAACAAGGTCGCAAGCAGCGGTAAAGCAACCACTGGCTTTGGCGAACCCGATTGCACATACTGACCGTATCGCTTGGCACCCCCCTTAGGAGCGACGGGTCATGACACCTCTTGAATTCGGCTGGTTCCTGCCGACCAGCGGCGACACGCTTGCCTATGGCGTCGAAGAAGAAACGATCCCGACCAGCCCCGAACACCTGATGCGGGTCGTGGATGCCGTCGAAGCCGCCAATTTCGACTACATGCTGATCCCAGTCGCCCGCTATTGTTGGGAAGCCTACATTTCCGGGGCCTTCGCTGCCGCCAACACGTCGAAGGTCGCGCCTTTGATTGCCGCGCGGCCGGGGTATATGAACCCGGTGCTGCTGGCCAAGATGATTGCCACCTTCGACCAGTTTTCCGGCGGCCGCATCTGCGTCAACCTGATCGCCGGCCAGGCGGACGAGGAAATCCGGTCCGAGGGCATTACGCTGGCCAAGGAAGACCGCTATGCCATCATGGAGGAGGAAGTCTCCATCATGAAAGCGCTGTGGACCGCCGACGAGCCGCTGCATTTCAAAGGCCGCTTCCACGACATCAAGGGCGCGATCCTGGTGCCGAAGCCCCTGCAAAAGCCCTATCCGAAATTCTATTTGGGCGGCGGCTCGGACGAAGCGTGGAACCTATCCGCCAAGCATTCCGACGTGCATCTGTTCTGGGGCGACCTGCCGGAGAAGATCGAGGCCAACATCGCAGAAATCCGCCATCGTGCCGTAGCCTATGGCCGGGAACAGGAAATCGGCTTTGGCATGCGACTGCAAATTATCTGCCGCGAGACCGAGGAAGAGGCGCTGGCCGCAGCCGACAAGCTGATCCACGCGATCTCTGAAGACGCGCGCGAGGACCTGAAACGCTACACCGCCAGTTCCAAAGCAAACCACCGGGTGCAGGAACTGGTGGCGGAAAAAGGCTTGTGGATTGCGCCGCACCTCTGGAGCGGCCTAACCCGGTTTCGGCCGGGCGCAGGCATCGGCGTCGTCGGCAATCCGCAGCAAGTGGCGGACACGCTCCAACAATTCATCGACGCCGGCTGCCACTCGTTCTGCCTGTCCGGCTATCTGCACCACGAAGAAGCGAAACGCTTCGGCGACTGGGTGCGCCCCATACTGGAGCAGCAGAACCCCGGCAGAACCGGTGGCAGCGCCCGGACGCTGGAGCCGATGACGCCAAGGCCCCTGCACAAGAAAGCGCATATTTACTAACCGGCTGCGAATGTGAGGGACAAAGCCCGCCTCAAGGGGCGGAAAACTGCGTGGTCGGAGTGAGAGGATTCGAACCTCCGGCCCCTGCCTCCCGAAGACAGTG
>JAYPXD010000251.1:0-5934 GCA_038135395.1 Alphaproteobacteria bacterium
CGAAGCCCATGCCGGCGAGGTCGAAGCCCGAGAGGATTTGCAGCATCTGGTTGATGTGGACGCCGCTGGCGGCGGGCGGCGGCGGGCCGATCACCTCGAAGCCGCGGTAGGTGCCGCGGATGGCCTCGCGGTCGATGGGCTCGCAGTCGGCCAGATCGGCCTGGGAGACGATGCCGCCGGCCCGCGCCATGTGGTCGGTGAGGGCCCGGCCGATGGCGCCATTGTAGAAGGCGCCGACGCCGTCCTGGGCGATGGTGCGCAGGGTCTCGGCATAGTCGCCCTGGACGACGCGGTGGCCGGCCTTGAGCGGCGCGCCGCCCGGCAGGTAGAGGGCGGAGAGGTGCGGGCAGAGCGCCATGTCCTCCGCTGCCTCGTCCACGCACTCGGCCAGATAGGAGGTGGCGGCGAACCCGCGGCTGGCATGGCGGATGGCGGGCTCCAGCACGTCGGCCAGCGAGAAGGTGCCGAAGCGCCGCAATGCCTCTGCCCAGCCGGCGAGACTGCCGGGGGTGGCCATGGCGAGCACGCCGGCGGTGTTCTTGCGCCCGACGGTTTCCAGCCGGCGGTCGGGCGTGTCGGCGACTGGCTCAAACATGTCCGGCCGGGCGGCGAGCGGTGCCTTGGACTGGTTGTCGATGATGACATGCTCGCCCGCCGGCGTGCGGATATGGAAGATACCGCCCCCAGAGAAACCGACCATCATCGGCTCCACCACCGTCAGGGTGAAGAGGGCGGCGACGGCTGCATCGACGGCGTTGCCGCCGGCCGCCAGCATCTCCGCCCCGGCCAGCGCGCCGAGCGGGTTGTTGGCCGTGACCATGCCGCGCGAACCGGTGGCCGGGCGTTTTTCACAGGCGAACGGGACGGATGCGCGGTCGCGCCAGGTTGGGGACATGGTTTCGGTCTCCAAAGTGGATATGGATTGTATGGTAATCCAAGCGGATTTCTGCTGCGTAGACTAGAGCGAGAGAAAAAACTGAGTGGAGATTGGCTGATGCAAATGGGAACAATTGGCGCAAGGGTGGCGGCGGTCGCCTTTTTGGTTTTGGGTACGGCTGGCAGCGCCCTGGCCTCGGCGGAGGGGTGGGAAGCGTTGCGCCGACCAGGGGCTATCGCGGTCATGCGCCATGCGCTTGCTCCGGGGGCGGGCGACCCGGCCAGCTTCCAGATCGATGACTGTTCGACCCAGCGCAATCTGGACGAGCGCGGCCGGATGCAAGCCCGATCGATCGGCGCCGCTTTCCGAGCTGAGGGGATCGCCGTTGACCGGGTTGTATCGAGCCAATGGTGCCGCTGCCGTGAAACCGCAGAATTGCTGGGTCTCGGCAAGGTCGAGTCCCTGGTAAGCCTCAACTCGTTTTTCGGGCAATATGAACGCTCTGGACCGCAGACCGCGGCGACAAGGGCGTTCCTGGCCGCCTTGCCCGAGGGGCAGCGGGTGGTACTGGTGACGCACCAGGTGAATATCAGCGCACTGGCCGGCGCCTATCCCGCTTCCGGAGAGGTGTTTGTGCTGCAACTGGGCGTGGGTGGCGCCGTGGAAATCACGGGCCGCATCCTGATTGAACCCTGATAGGCCGCCGAACAGGTTTGGCAAGTCTGGTCGTGACTATGCAGGATGGAGCGCATTCAGGCGATAGAGCCGGGAATGTCGAGCGCCGGCCCGTCAGCGGGTCGGGTAGAGCCCCGCCACTTTCGCCCGTAACTGCACCAGGGCCAGGACGGCGTCCAGGGTTGGGGTATCGATGCCGACGATGTCGCCCAGTTCCGCCACCGCGGTGACCAGGGCGTCGATTTCCATCGGGCGGCCGCGTTCCAGGTCCTGCAGCATGCTGGTCTTGTGGGCGCCGACGTCAGTGGCTCCCTGGACGCGGCGTTCCAGCGCGATCTTGAACTTGGCGCCCAGCGCCTCGCCGACGGACTGGCCTTCCTGCATCATGCGCACCACGACGTCGCGAACGCCGGGGTCTGTGCCGATCTGTTGCAGCGTCGCGTGGGTCAGCGCGCTGATCGGGTTGAAGCAGAGATTGCCCCAGAGCTTTACCCAGATCTCGTCGCGGATCGAGGTGCGGACCGGCGCGCGCAGGCCGCCGGCGATCAGCGCCTTGGACAGCGCCATCACCCGCTCGCTGCGGGAGCCATCCGGCTCGCCGAGCGGGTAGGAATTGCCTTCGATGTGCTGGCAAACGCCGGGCTCGACGATCTCGGCGGCAGGATAGACGACGCAGCCGATGGCGCGCTCCGGCCCCAGGTCGCGCCATTGCCGCGCGCCGGGATCGATGGATTCGAGCGTGCGGCCCGCATGCTCGCCGCCAAGGCCGTGGAAATACCACCACGGCACGCCGTTCATGCAGGTGACCACCGCCGTCTCGGGCCCCAGCAGCGGCCGCATCTGATCGACGACGCCGGCGGACTGATGCGCCTTTAACGTGACGATGACGTAGTCCTGCGGCCCCAAGCTTGCCGGATCATCGGTGGCGTTTGGGTGAACGGTAAATGTCTCTTCGGCGGAGCGGAATTCCAGCCCCTTTTCCCGCATGGCCTTCAGGTGCGGGCCGCGCGCGATGAGCGAGACTTCGTGTTCAGTCCGGGCCAGCATGGCGCCCAGATGCGCGCCGATGGCGCCGGCGCCGTAGATCGCGATTTTCATCGGCTACCGCTCCCCTGCGTCAGGACCCCAGGCCCAGCTTCTCGGCCAGGCCGATGCGTTGCAGCTTGCCGGTCGCGCCTTTCGGGATTTCCTCCAGGATCAGCACCTTGCGCGGCACCTTGAAATCGGCCAGCCGTTCGGCGGCGAACGCCCGGATTTCGGCTTCGGTCGCGGTCATGCCTTCGCGCAGCACTGCGGCGGCGGCGACTTCCTCGCCCAGCGACTTGTGCGGCATGGCGAAGGTGACGACCTGGGCGATGGCCGGATGGTCCATCAGGACGTTATCCACCTCCGGCGGGGAGATTTTCTCGCCGCCGCGGTTGATGATTTCCTTCAGGCGGCCGGTGATCGTCAGATATCCTTCATCATCCATCACGCCTTGGTCGCCGGTGCGGAACCAACCGTCGGTAAATGCGCCTTCGTTCGCGGTCGGGTTGTTCTCATAGCCCTTGGTCACGTTCGGTCCGCGGATCACCACTTCGCCGGTGTTACCGTGCGCCAGCAGTTTGCCTGCGTCATCCATGATTGCGACCTCAGGCCCGGCGCCGACGCCGACGGACCCGGGCTTGCGCTTGCCGGGCGGCAGCAGGTTGGAGGCCATCTGGTGCGCGGCTTCGGTCATGCCATAGGCTTCGATCACCGGCGCGCCAAAGACTTCCTCCAGCGCCAGCATGACCTGCGGCGGCAGCGACGAGGACGAAGAGCGGATCAGGCGCAGATTCAGGCGCTCCACGGCCTCCTTGTTGCGCGGCGCGCGCGCCAGGATCGCCTGGTGCATGGTCGGCACCGCTGTGTACCAGGTGGGTTTGATCTCGTCCGTCCAGGTAAAGAACCGCAGGGCGTTGAAGCCAGGGGTGCACCAGACGCTGGCCCCGGCCGCCAGCGACGACAGCGTCGCTGCGATCAGGCCGTGGATATGGAACAACGGCATGATGTTCAGGCAGCGGTCTGCCGCCGTCAGCGACAATGTCGCGACGATATGGCGGGCCGAGGCGCAGACATTGCCATGGGTCAGCGGCACGATCTTCGGGCGCGAGGTGGTGCCCGAGGTGTGCAGCACCAGGGCGACGTCTTCCTCTGCAGCGGCGCCGCTGGCGCTGGGCTGGCCGGCGGCGGCACCTTCTGTAAACAGTTCGAATTGACCCGCAGGCGCGCCAGAGGGAACGGATACCCGCAAAACGGGAATGTTCAGTTTCTCGGCAGCGGCGACTGCGGCAGTGGTATCGTTCTCCATTACCACTAAGGCCTTGGCGCTCAGGTCTTCCAGGTAGAAGGCGAATTCCTCCTCCCGGTATGCCGGATTGAGCGGCGCTGTGGTCGCATTCGCGCCGATGGCCACAAAGGTCGCGGCCATCTCCGGCCCATTCGGCAGGACGATGGCAACGCGGTCGTTGCGCCCGATGCCGAAGTCATTCAGCGCCCGGCCGGTATCGTCCGCCAGCTTGGCCAGGCCGGCGTAGGTCAGGGCCTCACGCTCGGGCGCGCCAATGGCAGGGGCGTCGGGTTCGCCGGCGCGCAGCAGGTCTCGAATAGTGGTGGCGGCCATGGGGCAGGCTCCTTCGCCAGAATCGGTCAACCCCGCTATATAAAAGACGTCGGGGGCTTCTGCCTAGGCTGCTGCGCCGGTTTCGTTGCTTTCTTCCGGGCCTTCGTATTGGTCTGGCCAGAGTTCACGGACAACTTCCCGCCGAGTGGAAAACGCGTAGCAGGAATTCAGCAGGCGCTTTTCGTCCATCGCGGCGCCTTCGCCCTCGCCTTCGAGGCGACGCTTGTTCTCGATGTAGGGGTAGACTGTCTGATACGCCGTCGTGCCGAGCGGATACAGCAGCTCCAGGATATGGGTGCAGCCCTGGTCGCGGCCATAGAGCGCTTTTACCTTCCGCATATAGCCGGCGCCGATGCGGATGCCGGCGAGGCGGCGGAAGTTGAGTGCGGCCAGCGGGCAGATGGAGTAAGGCGTTTTCTGGCTAAAGGCCTCGGCGGCGACGATGGTCAGGGTGTCATCCACGGTGATGCGCACCAGCATGTCGTGCACCGGATCGCCAGGCTCGACTATGCCGCGGTGGTGGTTGTCGAACGGGTATGCCTTAGTGTCGGTAATCCGGCCTTCGATGTCGAAAAGGCCGTCCTCGCGAATATAGCCTTGGCATTCCACCTTACGGGTGTGCAGGGGGCGGCGGGCGGCGGCAGGCGCGCTCAAAGCGGTGGGAAGATCGGGCATAAGGGAAACTCGTTCATGGTGCGGCGCAGCAATTGCAAGTGTTGTAGAAGCTGTCGCTGGATCGATGCAAGGGCCATGGGAATTGCCCTGACGGAACTTAGGTGACGATTCGGCCCTGTAACGCGAATCTAATGACCTGGCCAGTTCGTTTCCATGGCAGCCGTTTGCCGGGAATCGGCGCAAATGCCGCTAGTCTGAGCAGGGGCCTGCCCATATCCAATGCTTCTTTCTGGCGATACAGGGATTATATGGGTAACCTTGTAATTGACCCTGAATACGTTGCGTGAACTGGCGCGCACCGTTTTGGCAGCGTCCGGTGGTGATTCATCGGCGGGAGGCGACAGTGTTAGAGCCAATCCAGAGGCTTAGGCCTAAACTTCTTTCAACGGACGATCCCGTTTTTCTGCTGCGTTGGCTGCGTCATCCGACCCGCGTCGGCGCGGTAACGCCAAGCGGCCGCGCGTTGTCGCAAGCCATGGTGCGGCCGGTGAATTGGGCAAAGCCCGGGCATGTCATTGAGCTGGGCGCGGGGATGGGAGCCTTTACCCGGGTACTGATGGAACAGGCGCCCAACATTGACCGTTTGTTGGTCGTGGAGCGCGACCCGGTATTCTTTGCGCGTCTGCAGCGCCGGGTGCCGAGCGCGCCGCTGGCGATGGGCGATGCCGCCGATCTGCCCGAATTGCTGGCGCGCCATGGCATCAGCGAAGTCGGCTCCATCGTGTCTGGCCTGCCGATTTTGTCGATGCCACGGGATATTCAGCGTCGGATCATTACCGGCGCGCTGAATGCCGGCCCGGACCCGGTCTTTATCCAGTTCACCTACGGCTTTCGCAGTCCGGTGCCGCTATCCAAGCTGGCGGAATGGGGCATTAAGGCCGAGCGATGCGGCTTTGTCGCCATGAACGTGCCGCCAGCGTGGATCTGGTGCTACCGCAAGGCGTGACGCCTGTTGGCGCGTTTTTTGCTGCCGTACCCGGTAAAACGCCCGGCCGATCAAATGCTGACGGATCGGGTGAATCTGCTCTAACTCTATGAATGGCGAGCAACTTCCCCCGATCAA
>JAYPXD010000252.1:0-5918 GCA_038135395.1 Alphaproteobacteria bacterium
CGGCGACCGGGTCGCCGACATCGCGGACCTGGCGGCGCTCGAGCTCCGGGCGGGGTGTTTCATGGGGCGGCGTGCCATCCTTGTTTTCCAGCGGCACAAAGCAAGGAATATCGCCGATACCCGCCGCGGCAAGGTCCTCGTAGATGTAGATTGCGTGCACGCCCGGCATTTGGCGGGCATCATGAACGGAAAGCGAGTCCATCGCCGCGTGGGCTACCGGCGAGCGCAGCACATAGCCATACAGGCTATTGGCCGTGCGCACATCGTCCGTATACCGGCCCTTGCCTGTGGTTAGGGTCGCATCCTCGAACCGGGTGACCGGCTGGCCAAGGCCGAATTTGGCGGGTGGCTGGGACATCGGTTCGCGCTCCTCAAGACGCCGGCAGACATAGCGCTTCATCTAAGCATGGAAACGCCACAGGTCGAGAGGACGGAAACGCTTGCCGGCACCGGATTAATCGCCTTAGGGTCGCGCCAACCGAATGGTGGATTTTTCCAAAGGATCGGAGCGCGTCATCGATGGCCAGCAAATGACCGCCCAAGGGGAAGACGGAACACGCCTTGGCTTTGCCATCGCGATGGTCTGCTTTGCCTCGCTGACCTTCGCCGTCCTGTTTGCCTGTGTAAAGCTGTTGGGGGCGGGATATTCGCCATTCCAGGTATTGTTGATGCGCTATGGCTTCGGCCTGGCGCTGAGCCTGCCGCTGCTCTGGCGGACCGGACCGGCATTGTGGCGGACCGACCGACCGTTCAGCCATGTGATCCGGGCCTGCTATGGCATAGCGTCAACCTTCACCATGTTCTACGCCGTGACCCGCATGCCGATCGCAACGGTCACCGCCATCAGCTTCGCTATGCCGCTATTCCTGACCGTGCTGAGCGTGCCGTTGCTGGGCGAGACCGTTGGCTGGCGGCGGGCGCTGGCAGCGGTGGTCGGCTTTGGCGGCGTACTGATCATCGTCAATCCGGGAGCAGACCTGAACCTGGTCGCCCTGGTCGCTCTGGTCGGCGCGTTTTTCTATGCCATGGCGGTCGTCGCCATCCGGCAGTTGTCGCGCCGCGAGCCGGCCAACCGCATTTATTTCCTCTATGCCATGGCCAACATTGCAGTCACCGGCATGGCGATGCCCTGGGTATGGGTTACGCCCACCCTGGAGCATTGGCTGGTGTTTATCCTTATTGGCGGGCTGGGCGGGGCCGCCCAATACGCCTTTCTGATCGCCTACCGGCATGCCCCGGCGACGGTGCTGGCGCCGTTCGACTACAGCCAGATCCTGTTTGCGCTTGCGATCGGGTATTTCGCCTGGGGCGAGACACCGCTGCCGCAATCCTTCCTCGGCGGCGGCATCGTGATCGCCTCCGGCCTGTTCATCTGGTGGCGCGAGCGGCGGCTGGCGACGCGAAAACGTCAGTGATCGCGCAAATCATTGTTGATGCTGTGGTCGCCGGCCATCCATTCCTTCAGGTACCGGTGCGCGTTCGGCGAATGCCTGGCATAGATGCGCTTGAAGTCCGGATGATCGACGGTGAATTCCAGGCGCAGATTGTTTGGGTCATTGCAATAGAGCGACACGCAATAGCCATGGTCGGTCAAACGCGTGGCATAGCCGGCAGCCTCCAGCCGCGCCTTGATCGCAGCCTGATTTGCAGCGTCGCATTCCAGCGCCAGATGACCAGGGGACTTCAGGTCCGGTGGGTTCCGGTCCTGGTCGTCCCATTGGAAAAACACTATGGCGCCGCCGTCGCCGATCTCGAAAAAGGTGTGGCAGTACTCGCGGCCATCCGGTGACTTTTCCTTCCAGCACGCGGTCATCGGCAGGCCGATCACCTCCTCATAAAACTTCCGGGTCGCCTCCTGGTCCTTGGTAACCCAGGCGGCGTGATGCAGGCGGTTCAATCGGGCTTTTGGAGCGTCATTCATGGCGGTTCTCCCTGGAAACGCGGGCCAAGCATAGCCTAGTCCCGGCCGCGGCATTCTGTCGAGCCGCATCTCGGCTCCCGCATTTTCGCCAACGGATTGCGCTTGCCTCACGGCAAGTGCTGGCGGACTATACCGGCTGCCGGCCCTGCGATGGGCCTTGGACCCTTCTCAACCGCGCGCGAGACCTGAGATGCAGCTTTGGCAAGAACACGTCACCATCACGACCAAGCACGGCCGCATGCCTGCGTTCGCCGCCGCTCCAGCCTCAGGCGACCTGGTACCGGGCATCATCTTTTATATGGACGCCCCCGGCTTTCGCGAAGAGCTGTGCAACATGGCGCGGCGCATCGCCAAGGCGGGGTATTTCTGCGTACTGCCGGATATGTACTATCGCCTCGGCACCTGCCGGTTCGACCTGCCGCGGCGAGACGATGGCATGTCCGGCGTGATCCGGGCGGCGATGAACAGCCTGACCAACGCCCTGGTCACCGAGGATACCGCCGCAATCCTGGCCTGGCTCGACGCGCAGGCCATGGTGAAGCCGGGCGGCGTCGGCTGCGTCGGCCATTGCATGAGCGGCAAGTATATCACCACCGTCGCCGCCCGCTTTCCACACCGCATGAAGGCCGCCGCCAGCATGTATGGCGTCGGCATTGTTACCGACCAGGAGGATTCACCCCACCTGCTGCTGGATAAGGTGAAGGGCGAACTTTACTACAGCTTTGCCGAGGTGGACGCGACGGTACCGGATCACGTCATTCCGGCCTTGAAAGACGCCCTGGCGAAGGCCGGGACCAACCATATTCTGGAACAACTTCCCGGCACCAACCACGGCTTCTGCTTTGCTGAGCGCCCGGCCTATGCGCCGGAAGCCGCCGAGCATGCCTGGGCAACGCTGTTCGATCTCTGGGACCGTAACCTGAAATAGGCATCCCGGCACAATATTTAGGAGAGCGCCATGCAGATTGCGCCGATCGCCGACAGCTTCGCCCGCGAGGTGCGGGGCGTTTCCCTGTGGCAGCCCGTATCGGAGCTCGACCGGGCAGCGATGCTAGCGGCCTATCGCGAGAGCGGCGTGCTGGTCTTCCGCCGGCAGGCTTTGTCCGAAGATGAGCTGGTCGCCTTTGGCCGCCTGGTCGGCGCGCCCAGCCTCTATGCGGAAACGGCGTGGCTCTCGACCACGCCGGAGGTGATCATCCTGTCCAACCTTTTGTCCAGCGACGGCTCGATGCTGGGCGGACTGGCCAACAACCGGTTGGACTGGCACACCGACCAGAGCTATTACGCCGAGCCGGTGACCGGTTGCTTCCTCTATGGGGTGGAACTGCCCGCGGAAGGCGGCGAGACCAGTTGGGCCAGCCTCTACACCGCCTATGAAACCCTGCCGCCGGAACTGGCGAACGCGGTGGAGCGCGCGGTTGGGACCTTCAGCTTTGCTGCCCGTGTCGGCGGCAAGAACCGCAAGTCCAACGACAACCACGATACCGACCGCCGCATCCGCGAGACGCCGGACGTCAAGCATCCGCTGGTGAACGTGCATCCGAAAACCGGCCGCAAGGCCCTGTTCATCGACCCGAAAACCGTCACCGGCATCGATGGCCTGCCGCAGGACGAGGCCGACGACCTGCTCAACCGGCTGCTGGCGCATACGGTGCGGCCGGAGAACGTCTATGACCATGACTGGCAGCCGGGCGATCTGGTGCTGTGGGACAATGCCGTCGTCCTGCACAAGCGCGAAGGCTTCCCCTCGGAAAACAGCCGCTTGATGAAGCGGATGATCCTGAAACTCGACCCGGCGGAACACATCATTCCGCCTGCGGTTCGGTAATCAGCAAGGAGATCCCGATCCATGGCCGAACAATCCCGCGCCAACATGGGCCATACTGCACCGGATGACGCCTGGCTGGCATCGTTGCAGGAAGCCATCATCGAGCCGGACCTGCCGATCATCGACCCGCACCATCACCTGTGGATGCGCAATGGCTACCGCTACCTGATCCCGGAGTTCATGGACGACGCCGCCAGCGGCCATAACATCGTCTCGACCGTATTTGCCGAATGCCACTCGATGTATCGCCCCGACGGCCCGGAAGCAGAAAAGCCGCTGGGCGAGACCGATTTCATCACGGGCTGCGCGGCAATGGCCGCCAGCGGCGCGTTCGGCCCGACGAAGGCCTGCGCCGCGATGTTCGGGCGGGTGGATATGCCTTTGGGCGCCGCTGTGCGGCCTCTGCTGGAGAACCACCTGCAACGGTCCGACGGCCGCTTTAAGGGCGTGCGCTATTCCACCGGCTGGGATGCCAGCGACCGCATTCCCAACGTGACGCCGAACCAGCATGCGTTGCTGGACCCGGCGGTGGTGGCCGCCGCCGGCGTCCTCGCCGACCTGAACCTGACACTGGACGTTTGGCTCTACCACCCGCAATTGGCGGATGTTGCCGCTCTGGCGGACAGGCTGCCCGGCCTGACCATCGTACTCAACCACGTCGGCAGTCCGATTTTGGGCGGGCCGTACCGCGACAAGCGGGATGAAGTCTTCGCCGACTGGCGCGCCGGCATTGCCGACGTCGCAAAGCGGGAGAATGTCTTCTGCAAGCTTGGCGCCCTGCCGATCCGCGGCCCCAGCTTCACCGGCAACAAATCGGCGCCGCCCGGCTCTGAGGAGATTGCTGACGCCTGGGGGCCGTGGATGCGTGCCTGTATCGACGCATTCGGCCCCGCGCGCAGCATGTTCGAGAGCAATTTCCCGGTGCAAAAACGCTGGTCCAGCTATCAGACCACCTGGAACGCATTCAAACGCATCGCCGCCGGCGCCTCCGCCGATGACAAACGGCACTTGTTCAGAGGGGCGGCAGAGCGGGCCTACCGGTTGGCCTGACTGAGGGACGGCGCAATGCCAAAGTTGCTGCAGGCGAACGCCAGCACGGATTTCGAAGCCGTGCTGGCGCTGATTCGCGAAAGCTTTGCCTACATGGAAAGCCGCATCGATCCGCCATCGTCGATGCATCGGCTGACGGCGCAATCGCTGGCAGACCACGCCAGGGACCAGGAGCTTTGGCTCGTCGAAGACGGCGGCAAGATTTTGGCCTGCGTACAGTTTACCCGCCAGCCGGACAGCCTCTATGTCGGCAAACTGGCCGTCAGAGCCGACCAACGCCGCAAGGGCCATGCTGCGCGCCTGATGCGGCATGCGGAGGCCCGGGCCAAGGCGCTGGCCCTGCCGGCGCTGGAATTGCAAGTCCGCGTGGAACTCACCGAAAACCACGCCACCTTTGCGACCATGGGCTTCGTGAAATCCGGCGAGTCCGCCCACGCGGGCTACGACCGCCCGACCTCCATAACCATGCGCAAAGCGCTTTAGCGCCGCAGAATATAAGGCCAGGGGTTGACCTCGGTCGCCAGATCCACCGGCACTTCAATCAGAGTCGGGCCGGTGTTCGGCAGCGCCGCCGTGATCGCTGCCTCCAATTCCGCTGCATTGCCGGCCCGGGCATAGGTGACGCCATAGGCCTTCGCCAACAGCTCGAAGTCCGGGTTGGTGAAATCGCTGGCGATAGTGCGGCCGAACACGGTCTGCTGGTCGCGCCGGACATTGCCATAGGCGTTGTTGTTAAACAGGACCGTAATGAGCGGAATCTGCTCTTTCACCGCTGTCGATAACTCGCTGGCGCCATAGAGGAAGCCGCCATCGCCCGTGATCGAAAGCACCGGCACATCCGGCCGCCCGATTTTCGCGCCCAGAGAGGTCATGAAGCCATACCCCAGGTTTCCCTGGAATCCGCTGGTGATATAGGTCCGCGGCTCGAACACGTCCCAGGCGAAGAAACTGGCGTAGCCAGCCTGGGTCAGCTCCTCGGCGAACACCGCCTCGCGGGGCAGAGCACGCCGGATTGCCTCCAGAAAGCCCACGTGCGGCTGCACGGCGGCGATGGCCTGGCTGGCGGTTGCGCGGGCGCGCTCCAACCGGCTCATATCCTTGACGGCGGGGGCCTTGCCC
>JAYPXD010000253.1:0-5859 GCA_038135395.1 Alphaproteobacteria bacterium
TGGTCCAGAACCTCGCGCAGGTTTGCGGAACTGCTGACACGATGGCCGTTTGCGCCATAACTCTCAGCATATTTCACGAAATCCGGATTGCCGAATTCCAATCCCCAATCCTGGAAGCCCATGTTCGCCTGCTTCCAGCGGATCATGCCATAGGAGCTGTCGTTCAGCACCAGGCACGTCAGGTTCATTCCCAGGCGAACGGCGGTCTCCAACTCCTGGCTGTTCATCATGAATCCGCCGTCGCCGCAGATCGCCATAACTTTGCGTTGCGGATGCAGCAGATGCGCCGCCATCGCGCTGGGCAGACCAGCGCCCATGGTCGCCAGAGCGTTGTCGAGCAACACCGTGTTCGGCATCGCTGCCGGATAGTTCCGGGCGAACCAGATTTTGTAGACGCCGTTATCCAGGCAGATAATGCCATCGTTCGGCATTGCCGCCCGCACGTCGCGCACCAGTCGCTGCGGATAGACGGGGAACCGGTCGTCGTCATTGCCAAGGGCAATGTTGGCGTCGTGCGCCGCCTTCACCGTCATCATCCGGCTGAAATCCCAGTGCGACTGGGCATGGATGGTTTCGTTCAGTTGCCAGATTGAGTTCCCGATATCGCCGATCACCTCAATCTGCGGGAAATAGACCGGGTCCACCTCCGCCGTATTGAAGGAAACGTGAATGACTTCGGTGCCGCCCAATTCCATGAAGAACGGCGGCTTCTCAATCACGTCATGGCCGACGTTGATGATCAGGTCCGCAGCTTGAATGGCGCGATGGACAAAGTCGTTGGCGGAAAGCGCCGCGCATCCCATGAACAACGGATGGCATTCGTCGACCACGCCCTTGCCCAGCTGGGTGGTGACAAAAGGAATGCCTTTTTCCGTCACCATTTTGGTCAGCATGCGGCTGGTCACCTTGCGGTTTGCGCCGGCGCCGATCACCAGGATCGGCGCTTTCGCCGCTTCGATTCGCATTGCTGCCGCACGGATCGCCTTTTCTTCGGCAATCGGCCGCCGGGTCACAGACGCCGGAATGACTTGGGCATCGGTGTCGTCAGCCGCGATATCTTCCGGAAACTCGATATGGACAGCGCCCGGCTTTTCCTGCTCGGCCAGCCGGATCGCCTCCCGCACCCGCGACGGAATATTGTCCGCCGACTGTAACTGGTGCGCGAATTTGGTGATCGGCTTCATCATCTCGACCACGTCGAGAATCTGGAAACGGCCTTGCTTGGAACGACGGATCGGCTTCTGGCCGGTCACCATCATCATCGGCATGCCGCCCAACTGGGCATAAGCCGCTGCGGTGGTAAAATTCGTGGCGCCCGGACCCAAAGTCGCCATGCACACACCAGTTTTGCCGGTGAAGCGGCCATAAGTGGCCGCCATGAACCCGGCTGCCTGTTCGTGCCGCGTCAGGATCAATTTGATCTTGGTCGAGCGGGACAGGCTGTCGAGCATATCGAGGTTTTCTTCCCCCGGAATCCCAAACACATACTCGACGCCCTCGGCCTCAAGCGCTTCAACGAAAAGATCAGACGCGGTCTTCATAAAGGGTCACCCACTCGTTTGATTTGACTGCACGTTCGGCACACTACCATGAATTTCCGCCAATTCGAAACGCAAAGCGACACGATTTGGAACAAACCGTTACTAGCCAGCCCGCTGGTCGGAGCAGCCAACTCTACGATATTGAATATAAGCCTAAAAAATAATGACCATCCGACCGCGGGTTCCTCCAGCCTCCAGACGGGCGTGCGCCTCGCTGGCGCGCTCCGGCGGCACGGTACCGGCGACGCGCAGCGTCAACGCCCCTGCTTCAACCAACTGCCTTAACCGGTCCAGCTTTTCGTATTCGCCGTCATAGGTCCGCACGAAGGTTGCCGTGAACCGGATATCGCGCTGCGGCTCACCGATAAACCCGCGGATCGAGGTAAAGCTGCCGCCGTCTTTGACGGCTGGGATTGCCGCTGCATTCAGAAGCGCGCCGTCGGCCAGCCCATCGACCCCATCAGGGAAACGCTTCCGCACCTCTCCCGCAAAGTCATCGCCGCGCGGCACGATGATATCCGCACCCAGGGATTGCAACAGGGCCTCGTCCTGCGGCGCAGCGTCGGCGATCACCGTCAATCCCTCGGTCTTCGCCAACTGGATGACATAGCCGCCGTAAGCACCCGGCCCGCCGGTAACCGCCAGCACCTGCCCTGGCTTCAACCCCAACAGGTCCAAAGACTGCCGTGCGGTCAGTCCGTTCATCGGCAAGGTGCATGCTTCGACAATGCTGGCCCGCGCCGGGATCGGCACAACCGCCCGCTGGTCCAGCACGATCTGTTCACGGTAGGCGCCGTGGCTGGCCTTCGGCACGACCATGGCCATGACCTGATCGCCAACTTTGACGCCGGTATGCACGCCTTCGCCGACCTCATCGACAACCCCGGCAGCATCCATCCCCGGCACGTACGGCGGCGGATCGACTTTTTGCTGCTCTGCCCGCGATCCGTTGCGCGCCATCACATCGGTCGGGTTGACCGCCGCTGCCTGCACCCTGATGCGAACCTGCCCATGGCCGGCATGGGTTTCCGGCACGTCCACCACTTCCAATGCCTCCGGTCCACCATGCACCATAACTCCAACAGCCCGCATAACATCACCATTTCGTCGAATTGATCGGATACGAAGGGGTTCCCCTTCCGTCTGCACGCATCATAGCGGCGTTCGGCCCAAGGTGAAAGCTGGCCCGACCCCATTTCCACGCACTCCGGCCGCAATTTGGGTGTGTGCGAGTTCACTAGACCGCGTTAACTTTGCCGTGTTAACGTGCGGTCCAGTCTCCCATGGCGCAGGGTGGAATGGGAGGCCAGCTAATCTTACACAACTATTGAGAATGGAACACCAAATGGTCGATCAAGTAAATCTGTCCGATTTCATGGATTGGGTCGTCGATCGTAACCCGGGGGAAACCGTTTTTCACCAGGCGGTGCATGAGGTCGCGGAATCCGTCGTCCCCTTCATCAATGCCAACCCGGTGTATGCGAAGATCAAAGTTCTGCACCGTATGGCGGAGCCAGATCGTTCGGTGTCTTTCCGTGTCAGTTGGGCCGATGACAACGGCGAAGTTCAGGTCAACCGCGGCTACCGCGTGCAGTTCAACAACTCGATCGGTCCGTATAAGGGCGGCATTCGGTTCCATCCGTCAGTGAACCTGGGCGTTCTGAAGTTCCTGGGCTTCGAGCAGACATTCAAGAACTCGCTGACACGCCTGCCCATGGGCGGCGGCAAGGGCGGCGCGGACTTCGATCCGAAGGGCCGCTCGCAGCACGAGATCATGCGCTTTTGCCAGAGCTTCATGACAGAGCTCTATAAATATGTCGGTCCCGATATCGACGTGCCGGCCGGCGACATCGGCGTCGGCAGCCGCGAGATCGGCTATATGTTCGGCCAATACAAGCGCATCACCAACTCGTTCAGTGGCGTATTGACCGGCAAGGGTCTGGAATACGGCGGGTCGCTGATGCGGACCGAGGCCACCGGCTATGGCGCGGTGTATTTCCTGGAAGACATGCTGCAGCACATCGGCGACTCGGTTGAAGGCAAGGTCGCGGTGATTTCCGGCTCCGGCAACGTCGCCACCCACGCCGCAGAGAAGGTCCTGCAACTCGGCGGCAAGCCGGTGACCCTGTCCGATTCCGGCGGCTTCATCTATGACCCGGAAGGCATCAACCAGGAGCGTCTGGACTGGATCAAGCGGCATAAAAACCAACGCGGCGCCCGCATTTCCGACTATGTGAACGAGTTTGGCGGCAGCTTCCATGCCAACCAACGTCCATGGGGCGTGCCCTGCAACGTGGCGCTGCCTTGCGCGACGCAGAATGAGCTGGAAGAAAACGACGCCAAGAACCTGATCGACAACAAGTGCCTGGCAGTGGTCGAAGGCGCCAACATGCCGTGCACGGTTGAGGCAGTCACAGCGTTGCAGGCCGCCGGTGTGCTCTACGCACCAGGCAAGGCGGCCAACGCCGGTGGCGTCGGTATGTCGGGCCTGGAAATGAGCCAGAACTCCGCACGCCTGCACCGCGACCAGGAGGACCTGGGCGCGGCGTTGCGCAAGATCATGCGCGACATCCACACTGCCTGCGTCGAACAAGGCGCACATGGCACTGGACCGGTCGACTATGTCAAAGGCGCGAACATCGCCGGCTTCAAGAAGGTTGCTGACGCAATGCTGGCGTTCGGCGTGGTCTAAAGCGACCAGTTCCCTGAGACCCTCTGGGGCGGCGGAGCATATCTGCCGCCCTATTTTTTGGCCGGAAGAGCCGCACGCCGCGCGAATGGCTTGCCTGGCCAAGCCATTCGTCAGGCCACAGCCCCCTCGGTATACAACAGGTCGATCTCGCCCTGGCTCAGGTTCAGCCAATCGGCCAGCACCTCCCGGCTGTGCTGGCCCAGATCCGGGCTTGGCCGATCGGGCGCCAGCGGCGCGCCGTGAAAGCGCAGCGGCGAGCGCGGCAACGGAATCCTGCCCAATTCCGGATGATCCTGGTCGAAGATGGCGCCGCGGCCGCGCATATGCGGATCGGCGACGATCTCGGTCAGGTCGCGGATCGGCGCGCAGGCGACATGCGCCGCCTGCATCCGGCGCGCAGCCTCTTGCTTTGGCAATTGACTCGTCCAGGCGGTGACAGCCTCGTCCACCAGGGTATCGTTGGCGGCGCGAGCGGCGTTATCGGCGAACCGGGGATCGCCCAGCATATCCTCCCGCCCAATTACGCGCGCCACATTCTGCCAGTGCTCCTCGCGGATGCAGAGCAGGGCGACGTGGCCATCCTGACACGCATAGACGTTATAGGGCGCAGAAGCCTTGGCCGGATGCTTGTTGCCGCGCCGAGGCACCGGCTTGCCGCCGTTCTCCAGCATGCCGCCGATGTTGGTCGTCAGGACCGGCAGCGCCGCCTCGACCATCGCAACCTCCACCACGCGGCCGAAACCGGTAACCGAGCGCTCATACAATGCCGTCATAATCGCCGAATACAGGTGCACGCCGCCAAAAAAATCGCAGACGGCCATGCCCGCCTTCATCGGCGGGCCACCTTCCGGCCCGGTGACGCTCATCATGCCGCTGGACGCCTGAATGGTCAGGTCCATCGCCAGATTATCCCGGTCCGGCCCGCTCATGCCAAAACCGCTGCTGGCGGCATAGATCAGCCGCGGATTGGCTGTTTGCAGTTCCCGGGCGCCGCAGCCGAGCCGATCCATCACGCCCGGTGCGAAATTCTCCAGCAGAATATCCGCCTTGCGCGCCAAATCGAACAGCAACGCCTTACCAGCGCCGGACTTCAGGTCCAGCGCCAGCCCGCGCTTGTTCTGGTTCAGCGCCGCAACCGACCAGGGAATGCTGCCGCCACTGCGCGAGCGCCCACGCAGGGCATCGCCGCGCAATGGCTCCACCTTCACCACATCGGCCCCCGCCTGGGCCAGAAGCAACCCAGCATAGGGGCCGTTGTAGATCTGGCCGAGGTCAAGAACCCGAACCCCCGCCAACGGCATCCGGTTCGGAAAAGCTGAAGCGTTCATAGTGCGTTTCTCTCAAATTCCGGCGTGTTGCCGCCTGAAGTCTATGCCGGCTCGGCGCCAACTTTGACCAACAGTTTGCCGAAATTTTCGCCGCTGAACAGCTTCAGGAAAGCTGCGGGGGCATTTTCGATACCCTCGACCACATCCTCGCGATACTTGATCTGGCCTTCCCTGATCCATCGCGCCATACGGGCGGTGGCTTCCGGGTGGCGGCTGGCGAAGTCGAACACCAGGAACCCCTGCATGCGCACCCGCTTTGGAATGAAGAAACGCATGTTGCGCGGCACCAGTTCAGGCT
>JAYPXD010000254.1:0-5858 GCA_038135395.1 Alphaproteobacteria bacterium
CTCTGCAATGAGGTGATCAACGGCCGCGGCTTCCAGTTGATGCGCGGATTGCCGCTAGAAAGGTATTCGATGCGGGAAAGCGCGACCGCCTATTTCGGCATCGGCACGTATTTCGGCAATGCCCGCAGCCAGAACGCCAAGGGGCATGTGCTGGGCCACGTGAAGGACCTGGGCCTGTCGACCAACGATCCCAAGGTTCGCATCTATCAGACGACGGAGCGGCAGACGTTTCACACCGACTCCTGCGATATCGTCGCCCTTCTCTGCCTGAAGACATCGAAATCCGGCGGCCTCTCGTCGCTGGTATCGACCATGGCGATCTATAATGAAATGTACGATCGCGCGCCGGACCTGCTGTGGGAGTTGTTCCAGCCCTTCGCCACCGACCGCCGCGGCGAGATTCCGGTCGGCAAGGGACCGTATTTCGAGATTCCGGTCTATAACCACTATCAGGGTTTTCTGTCGGTCATCTACGCGCGCCGCTATATCGAAAGCGCCCGGAGGCTGGAGGGCGTAGCGCCCCTGACCGAACGGCAACGGGCGGCGCTGGACCTGTTCGACTCGCTGGCGGAATCGCAGGAATTGCGGCTGGACATGGATTTTCAGCCTGGCGACATGCAGTGGGTGCACAACCACACCAACCTGCACGACCGCACCGCGTTCGAAGACTGGCCGGAGCCGGAACGGCGGCGGCACCTGCTGCGCCTCTGGCTGGCCGTGCCGGGCGCCCGGCCATTGCCGCCGATCTATGCAGAGCGCTATGGCAAAATCGACATCGGCGACCGTGGCGGCATCATCGTGCCCGGCACAATGATGAATGCGCCGTTGGAGGCGGTGTAACGGCGGGTCTATACCGATCCCAGGAGCGTGCGCAGCGCGCATCCGGGGCCGCTGGCGGCGTGCGAACAACGTCACCGGCTATGTTCGCGAGATCAAGCGGTCCCGAACCGCCTGCGGCGTCCGGGAAACTGAAGAGCCTTACGCCACCTCTAACGCCACCAGCTTGCCGCCGGCGGAAAGCGTGATGTAGGCCGGACCTTCGCCGCTCGGGCCGAAGACAACATTGGTCGGCAGCAGGTCGGGCATTGCGAACTGCGTCACCTCCGACCCGTCCGGCGACACCCGAGTCACCCGGCCCGGAATGGTCGCAACCCAAACATTGCCCGCCGCATCGACGGTCAGCGAGTCGAACAGGCTGTATTCGTTCGGGTTCGCCAGGATACGGCCGGGCTGCCAAGGGGCAGCGCCATTGGTCTTGTCGATCACGCCCGGCTCCAAAATGTCGAAGGCCCAGAGCCGCCCCGTCGGCGTTTCCGCCACGTAAAGCACCTTGCCGTCCGGTGAAATGCCGACGCCATTCGGGCCGTCCATCGGCGCCACAACGCGGTTGATATGCGAGCCGTCGGCCTTGGCATAGTAGACCGCGCCCTTGTCACGGCTGAACTTGCGGCTTTTGCCGTGGTCGGTGAAATAGAAGCCGCCATGGGCGTCAAAAGCCAGGTCGTTCGGAGCCAGCAACGACACACCGCCGCAATCGCGGTAGAGCACCTCCACCGCGCCGGTCGCCATATCGATCGCCTCGACCCAGCCGAGTGGCGCGTCGTCGTGCGCATGGCCGGGCACGTGCTGGCCGTCGATCACGTGAAAATTCATGGCGCCGTTGTTGCAGACATAAAGCCGCCCATCCGGCCCCAGCGCCGCGCCGTTCGGCCCGCCGCCAGGCCTGGCGACGGTGGTCTTGGAGCCATCCGGCTGAACGCGGGTGATCTGGCCGGCGGCGATCTCCACCAGCACGACGGAGCCGTCGGCCAACGCAACCGGGCCTTCCGGAAACCGCAGGCCATCGGTGATTTCGGTGATGGTCGCCATCGCAGTCTCCCCCGTCAGATGCCGTAGAAGCGCGCCGCGGTGTCATGGAACAGGGCGGCGCGGTCGGCGGCGGCATAGCCCTGCGTCATGCGCTTGAACGAGTTCCACAAAACGCCATACGAGCACGAGACCTTGTCGACCGGGAAGTTGCTCTCGAACATGCAACGGCCCGGGCCGAACAGGTCTATCACGGTCTCGTAATAGGGCCGGTAGGCCGCGCACAACTCCTCGCTGGAGGGCGGCAGGTCGCGTTTCTCCCAGCCGAAGCCGCAATAGGTCATGTTCAGTGCACCGAGCTTGACCACAACATTCGGGCAGTCGCGCGCCACCGCGGCGATATCCGCTTTCCAGGTCTGAAAAATCTCGTCGCGGCGGCCGGCATAGGTGCCGACGCCGATAACGCCGCCGATATGATCCAGCACCATCTTCGTATCGGGGAAGGCGCAGGCGAGGCTGTGGAAGTCCGAGAGTTGCGGATGCCGGATCGCGGCCTCGAAGATCAGGCCGAGCGGCGCCAATTGGGCGAACCCCTCGCGGAATTTCGCATCCAGGTACACGCCGGGCCCGGGCACGCGGGCGGGGGTGAACACCGCCTTGTCCTCCACCCAGGCGCCGATATAGCGGATGCCGCGGAAGCGCTCTGGTGCTGCGGCCTGCAACGCCTCCAGCACGCCTTTCGCCCGCGATCCCAGCATCAGGTCCGCATGGCCGATAATGCCCTTGGCTACCAGGGGCTTGCCATAGCCGCCGGAGGCCGCCATCGCCGCGATGCCGTTCACGAACTCGACCTCGCCGACCGGCTGCATCTCCTCCGGACCTTCGATGCGGTGCATGGCGTCGCATTCGACGAACACGGTGGCCACGATGTTGTGGCCGGAGGACGCCAGGTCGTCGGCGATCTCGTCCATCAGGTAGCGGTTCTGGATGAACGAGGTGTTGCGGTCCCAGAGGTGGTGGTGGGTGTCGATGATCGGCAGGTCCGGCTCCAGCGCCGCCTCCTGCACCTGGGCGAGCCAATCGGCGTTCCGCGACCGGTCCATGCGCGGGCCTCCCTATTCCGCCGCCAGCAGGCGTGGCACGTTCATCGCCTGGACGTGCGGCAGCACCTCCTTCGAGAACAGCCGCAGCATTTCCAGCGTGCGCTGCTGGCCGTAATAGGGCGGGTAGTGCAGCATCAGCGAGGTGGTGCCGACCGCCTTGAACGCCTCGATCTTGCGCAGCACCGTTTCGGGCGAGCCGTGCAGGATGGTGCCGTCCATCAGGTTGTCGTAGGCGAACTGGTCGTCACCGCTCTTGTCCGAAATATCGCCCAGATAGCCGCCGGTCTTGGAGCCGCCGGCCATGAAGCTCTTCATGTGCTGGGTGATGCCCTGCTCGGACAGGTCCTTTGCCTTGGCGTCGGTTTCGGCGACGAACGTCATGCGGCAGACATCGACGTCGCCGAAGGCCGGGTTCTGGTCATAGGGCGCTTTGGCCTCGCCCATATGCTTGCGGTAGTGGGCGATATGCTCGCCGATCACCTGCACGCTCGGCAGGGTTGACTGCATCAGGCCGAAGCCGTTGCGGGCCGCGGCGGCAATGGACTCGTTGGTGCCCGCGCCCATGTAGAAGGGCGGATGCGGCTGTTGCAGCGGCTGCGGGAATATTTCCCACTCGTCCGAAACGTCGAAGTTGAAATACTTGCCCTTGGCGGTGACGCGCTTTTTGTGGAAGCCGTCCAGGATCAGCGGAATGGCTTCGGCCTGGATCGCCCGGCGCTCCTCGTAGGAAACGCCCAGGCCGTCGAACTCGTAGGGCCGGTAGCCGGAGCCCATGCCCAACTGGAAGCGGCCGTTGGAGAGGATGTCGACAAAAGCCGCGTTCTCGACAATGCGCAGCGGATGGTGCAGCGGCACCACCATCACGGCAGCACCCAGCTTGATGACGCTGGTCTTGGCGGCGAGGTAGGTCAGATAGCTGAACGGGTCCGGCAGGATGCCATAGCGGTTGGAGAAATGGTGCTCGGCAATCCAGACGCTGTCGAAGCCCAGTTGCTCGATTTCCAGGATCTCATTGGTGACGCGCTCGTGCACGCCCTGGTGCGGATAGGGCTCGGTCTTGGGATCGGGGTGGGAGGTGTAGAGGACGCCGACTTGCATAGGCTCTGCGCTTCCTTGCGGATCGTTGCGGTGGTGCTTTGAGACTTTGGTGCACCATAGCCGGCAGGTGCGTCAAGCCATGGACTGAGTTGCGCCCTGCTTCCCGGAACCTGCGCAGCAGGTATCCGGGACCGCCCTGCGAGGCAGCTTCCGCCCGCCGCCCCTACCACCGTCTCCACTGCCCAACACACTCCTCGCCACGCACTTTGTGGACCGGCCGGACCTGATTGCCAAGATCATGCAGGCCATCGCTCCGCAGCAAAGCGCTGGCGCCCGCACCGCGATTATCTCCTCCCTCCAGGGCATGGGCGGGGTGGGTAAGACGGAGTTGGCGCGGGAGGTGGCGCGGCAGATGGCGTCCCAATGCCCCGGCGGCGTGGCGGAGGTCAATCTGCGCGGCTGGGACTCGGCCCAGCCGATGGGCGAGGAGGAGGCGCTGCGCGAGCTTTGCGCGCAGCTTGATCCGCAGACCGACCTGACCCTGCCGCTGCCCAATCTCCGCGCCCACTGGCGGCAGGTGACGAGCGGCAGGCGCGCTCTGGTGATCCTCGACAACCTGAAGGACCCCCGCCTGATCGACGCGCTGCGGCCCACCGACGGCATCACGCTCGTCACCAGCCGCACCAGCGGGTTGGTCAAGGGCGTGCCCGGCGTGGACGTCGGCGTGATGCAGCCGGGGGAGGCAGCGGCGCTCGCCCGCCAGAACTGTCCGGCGCTGTCAGATGCGGACGCGCTGGCGCTGGCGGCGGCGGTCGGCTATCTGCCTCTGGCGGTGGAGATCGCGGCGCAGCGCCTGAACGATAGCGGCGAGAGCGTGGCGGCGCTGGCCGAACGCCTCGCCGATCCGGGCAAGACCGCGCGGGTGCTGCAGGGCGACAGCGACCAGGAGGACGTGCTGCTGCGCGTGCTGGAGTGGAGCCTGGAAGGCCTCTCCGACGAGCAGAAACAGCGCTGGCAGGCTCTCTCGCTGCCGCCCGGCGATTTCGACCTCTGGGCCGTAAAGGCGCTTTGGGCTGAGGACGACCTGGCCGACGACCTCGCAGCCCTGACCCGCCGCAACCTTGTCACCCCGCTGGAGGGCGACGAACCCCGCTGGCGCCTGCACGACATGCTGCGCCGCTTCGGCCTGGCGGCGCTGGCGGCGGACGGGGAGCGCGAGCAGGGCTTGTGGCGGCAGTTGGGGCCGGCGGCGGTGGCGCGGCTGCGGGAGATCGACGCCCGGTTCCGAAGCGGCGGCGACGCCATGGTGCCGTCGCTGACGGAACTGGACCAGGAACTGCCGCTGCTGCGCGAGGTGCAGGCCTGGGCGGCGGCCCGGATCGAGGCGGATGAGGCGGCAGCGGAGGTGGCGAGTGGGTTGCTGCATGTCGTCGCAGTCGATTTCCGCCTTACCAACGAGCAAAACACGGCTTGGCTCGAAACCGCCCTCCGCGCCGCCGAGCACCGCGGCGAGAAGGCGGAGATCGCCCGCGCCGCCGGCAATCTCGGGCTGGTGTACCGGCAGCGCGGCGACCTCGACCGGGCGGAAGAACTCCAGAGCAAGAAGATCGCCATTGACGAAGACATGGGCAACCGGCCCGAACTTGCCATCGCCCTCTACAACTTCGGCCTTGTCCTGAAACAAAAAGGCGACTGGGCCGGCGCGGCCGAGCACTTCCGCCGCTCCCTCGCCCTCGAAGAAGATCTCGGTTTGCCGACCGTTGAGGAAACCCGCGAAGCCCTCGCCGAGGCCGAAGCCCGCCTCGCTGGCCGCGGCGCTTCCTAACCTGCCCCTCGCCGTCATTGCGAGAAGGCCTGCGGCAGCCGGCCGACGAAGCAACCCAGGGCGACGCCGGAACGCGCTGAGACTCG
>JAYPXD010000255.1:0-5812 GCA_038135395.1 Alphaproteobacteria bacterium
GCCAGATTGTATTCGGCGATGCGACCACAGACAGCAACGCGCGCGCCGAGCGCCAAATGCTCGACCACCGCGTCCCAGATCGCGCCGCCGACATTCTCGAAATACACGTCGATGCCGCGCGGGCACTCGCGAGCCAGCGCCTGCATCAGGTTCTCAGTCCGATAGTTGATGGCGGCGTCGAAGCCCAGTTCGTTGACGATATAGTCCGCCTTGGCCTGGCTGCCGACAAGGCCGACCACCCGGCAACCCATGATCCGCGCGATCTGGCCGACCACAGCCCCAACCGCGCCGGAAGCCGCAGATACCACAACTGTATCACCCGGCTGCGGCTGGCCGACGTCGAGCAAGCCGAAATACGCCGTCATCCCCGGCATGCCCAGCACGCCGTTCGCCGTCGAAATCGGCCCATGCTTCGGATTGACTCGGCGCAGGCGTTCATAGGGTGGCACGACATATTCCTGCCAGCCCAGCCGCCCCTCGACAATGTCGCCGACCTTCCAGTCCGGGTGCTGCGAAGCGACGATCTCGCCGACGCCGCCCGCCTCCATCACGCCGCCCACCGGCACCGGCGGCGCATAGCTGGGGCCATCGTTCATGCGGCCGCGCATGTAGGGGTCCAGCGACTGGTAGATCTGGCGCACCAGGATCTGGCCTGGTTCAGGAGTCGGCACCGGCGCTTCCTCCAGCCGAAAGTTCTCCAGGCTCACCATTCCCTGCGGCCTTGAGGCCAGAACGATACGGCGATGGGTGGCGGGTAAGGTTGTCATGGTCGATCCCGTGTTAATTAGCGATGTCAGGGGAAACCCTACTGCAAGGAACCGTCAAAGCCCAATTGACGTATTGCGCCACAGGCCGCAACAATGCCGCTGACCGATACCCGCCAAGGAAATCCGAGGAACCGCCTTTATGCAATACATCCGCGTCGAACAGGATGGTCCGGTAAAAACCATCACCATGACCCGTGGCGACAAGCGCAACGCCTTGAATCTGGCCATGCTGGACGAAATGACCGCTGCCTTTCGTGCGGAACCGGCCCCCGCCGACCGAGTCATCGTGCTGCGCGGCGAGGGACCGGCATTCTGCTCAGGCATGGACCTGGCGGAACGCCTGGAAAAACCCGCCAAGCCCAGCGAGTCGCCAATTGAGGTGATGCTGCACGCGATGGAAATGAACCCGCTGCCCATCGTCGGCGTCGTGCATGGCGACGCCATCGCCGGCGGCAATGAGCTGGCGCTGCACTGCGACTTCGTCGTTGCCAGCACATCCGCACGGTTCGGCATGAGCCTGGCGCAGATCGGCCTGGCCCCGACCTGGTTTCTGACCAAGAAACTGATGGAGGTGGCCGGCCCGGTCTGGGCGCGGGAAATCCTGCTGCTGGGCGACCCGCTGCCGTCGACCAAGATGCACGAACTGGGCATTATCGGCCGGGTCGCGCCGCCTTACGACCTACAGAAAGAAGCCAAAAAGGTCATCGACCGTCTGGCCGCAAACGCGCCCCTGTCGCTACGTGCGATGAAAAGCATGATGGTGCGCCAGATGGCCTACCGCGACGGCATCGAACACGCCGAGCAGGACCGGCTGGTGAACGCGACCCGCGACAGCCAGGATTCGAAGGAGGGCATCCGCGCCCGCCTCGACAAACGCACTGCCAATTTCAAAGGAGTATAAGGCGCTATGGCAATTGCTGTCCGCATGTCCAAGCCTTGGCGGCCATTGAACCCGGCGGAGGCCAACAAGGTCGCCGGCAATCTGGGCGTCTACCCACGGGCGAACGAGGCTGGAGCCATCCTCTATATTGGGGTGGCCACAGGGCGCTCGCTATTCGGCCTGCGCGGCGAAATCCAGGGGCAGGCGGCGAGCCCGCCCGCAGGCGCGACCCAATTCCGGCTGGAGGTCAATACCAGCTACCGCACCCGCCACCGCGAACTGCTGATGGCGTACCAATTCGACCATGGCGGCAAGCTGCCGCCGCTGCAACCAGTGGAGGATGGGCGGGGCCTGGGCAAACTCAGCCCGGGCTAGGGACTTGCCCACGGTCTTTGCCGGGCCCTGACGACGCTATCGCAATCCGGCCCCGCCCTCCGGCGCAGCCCCTGGATCGCCCCGAAGTCCAAAGCCCTGTAAACGGCGCCATTCAACGAAGCTGGCAACTCGCCACTAATCGAAACTTGACGGAAACCCCCACCATGGATCTCTCCCTCTCCGAAGAACAGAAAATGATCGTCGACCAGGTCCGCCGCTTTGTGCGGGAGGAAATCTGGCCATTGGAAGACAAGCTCGACCCGGACACCGATGAGCTACCGGAGGCCGACCGCGCCCGCTTGGTCAAACGCACCCAAGAGATGGGCCTGTACGGCCTGGATATTCCGCCGGAATACGGCGGGCCGGATGTGGATATCGTTACCCGCACGCTGATCGCCATCGAGATGAGCCAGCACCGAGCCGGCCTCTACGCTCCCTGCTATGGCGTGTTCGGCGGCGTCGGCGGCCCGGGCCAGTTGTTCGAGGCGAATGATTGGCAGAAGGAGAAATGGCTCTACCCGACGCTGCGGGGAGAAAAGTCGGCGTTCTTCGGCCTCTCCGAGCCCTCTGGCGGATCGGATCCGGCGCGCGCCATCCAAACCCGCGCGGTGGAGGATGGAGACGACTACGTCATCAACGGCTCGAAACTGTGGATCAGCAATGCGGACCGCGCCCAATACGGCCTGGTTTTCGCCCGCACCGACGCCAGCAAGGGCCGCGGCGGCGTCACCTGCTTCATTGTCGACACGGACACCCCCGGCTTCCACGTCCGCCGCATCGTGCACACGCTGCGCTCCGCCCGTTACGCAACGGAATTGGGCTTTACCGATATGCGCGTGCCGAAGACGCATATTCTGGGCAAGCTGAACGGCGGCTTCTCCATCGCTAACGACCGGTTGGCCCGCCAACGCATCCCCTACTCCGCCGCCTGCATCGGCGTTGCGATCAAGGCGCACGAACTGGCCGTTGAATACGCCAAGATCCGCGAGACCTTTGGCGCAGCGCTGGCCACACGGCAGTCGATCCAATGGATGCTGGTGGAAAACGAAATCGACATCCGCGCTGCCCGCTGGCACGCACTGGAGGCCGCCAGCAAAGCGCACAATGGCGAGCCCTACCGTATGGAATCCTCCATCGCCAAAATCACGGGCAGCGAGGCCGGCGGCCGCGTCGTCGACCGCTGCATGCAGATCCACGGCGGTCTGGGCGTTGCGAAGGACATGCCGTTCGAGCGCTGGTACCGCGAAATGCGCATCCGTCGCATCGGCGAAGGCCCGAACGAAGTGCAACGCCACATCGTCGCCCGCGACGTGCTGGGCATGGGATTGCGCTGAGGCCGATCGGCGCCGCCACCGTCTAACCGGACAGTGGCGGCAGCCCAGATAGCCATGTGACAAGACACCGGCTTGTGTGCGGGTGCGAACGTGCCTATGTGCGCGGCATACTCCACATCATTCTCCGCCGCCTCCGGTCAGCACCGTCGTTGCGCCGAGGTTGGGCGCACATGGAAAGTCTGCCCCATGGATATCCGCAATATCGCGATTATCGCGCACGTCGACCATGGCAAGACCACGCTGGTCGATTGCCTTCTGCACCAATCCGGCACCTTCCGCGCCAACCAGCGGGTAGCAGAACGCGCGATGGATTCCAACGATCAGGAACGCGAACGCGGCATCACCATCCTGGCCAAATGCACCAGCGTCGTCTGGAAGAATACCCGCATCAATATCGTCGATACCCCCGGCCACGCCGACTTCGGCGGCGAGGTCGAGCGTATCCTCACCATGGTAGACGGCGTTGTCGTGTTGGTTGACGCCAGCGAAGGGCCGATGCCGCAAACAAAGTTCGTCGTCGGCAAGGCGTTGCGGCTCGGGCTGAACCCTATCGTTCTGATCAACAAGGTCGACAAACCGGAACAGCGCGCATTCGAAGTACAGGACGAAACATTCGATCTGTTCGCGGCGCTAGACGCCAACGAAGCGCAATTGGATTTCCCGACGCTATTTTCCAGCGCCAAGCAGGGCTGGGCAGCGGAGGACCCGGAGGACCGCCCCGGCAACATGAACGCGCTGTTTGACAAGATCGTCGAGCATGTTCCCGCGCCAAAGGTCGACGCTGACGCCCCCTTCTCCATGCTGGCTGTCACTGTCGAGCGCGATCCTTACTTGGGACGGCTGCTGACCGGCCGAATTCAGGGCGGCAAAGCGCGCCCGAATATGGCAATCCGGGCATTGCACCGGGATGGATCGGTGGTCGAGACCGGCCGTATCTCCAAATTGCTCGCTTTCCGCGGCCTGGCGCGGGAACCGCTGGACGAAGCGGTCGCTGGCGACATCGTCACTATCGCGGGACTGACAGAGGCGACGGTCGCCGACACCATCGCCGTGCCGGAGGTGGAAACCGCGTTGCCGTCCCAGCCAATCGACCCCTCCACCCTGGCAATGACGTTCTCAATCAACGATTCGCCCTTGGCTGGCCTCGAAGGCGACAAGGTGACGAGCCGCCTGATCCGCGACCGCCTGATGCGCGAAGCTGAAGGCAATGTCGCTATTCAGGTGCGTGAGACGGAGGACAAGGACGCCTTTGAAGTCTCTGGCCGCGGCGAGTTGCAGTTGGCCGTGCTGATCGAAAGCATGCGGCGCGAGGGTTTTGAACTCTCGGTCAGCCGTCCCCGCGTACTCTATCGCAGCAACGAACAGGGGCAGCGCGAAGAGCCGATTGAAGAAGTGGTGGTCGACGTCGACGAGGAATACGCCGGTGCAGTGGTCGATAAGATCGGTCGCCGCCGGGGCGAGATGCAGGAGATGCGGCCGGCCGGCGCCGGCAAAACCCGGCTGGTGTTCCATGCGCCGTCCCGCGGCCTGATCGGCTATCTGGGCGAATTCCTGACCGATACGCGCGGCACCGGCGTTATGAACCGCCTGTTCAGCCACTATGCGCCATACAAAGGCCCGATCGAGACCCGCCGCACCGGCGTTCTCATCAGCCTGGAGCAGGGCAAGGCCGTCGCCTATGCGCTCTACAATCTGGAGGAGCGCGGCTTCCTGTTCGTCTCACCCGGCCAGCCGGTCTACCAGGGTTTGATCCTGGGCGAGCATGCAAAGGGCCAGGACCTCGACGTCAACCCGCTTAAGGCCAAACAGCTGACCAACTTCCGCGCGTCCGGCAAGGATGACGCACTGGACCTGACGCCCCCGATCAACATGACCCTGGAAAAGGCGCTGGCCTATATCGACGACGACGAGTTGGTCGAGGTCACGCCGGAAAGCGTGCGATTGCGCAAACGCTACCTGGATATTCACGAACGCAAGAAGCACGCCCGTCGCGCCGAAGCCGGCTGAGCTGGGTTCTTTACAACAGGCAGGCTGGCGCCGCGATCAGCGGGCCCGCCGCATCGCGTGGGCGGTCTTCTCTGCGATCATGATGGTGGGGGAGTTGGTGTTGCCGCTGGTGATGGTGGGCATGACGCTGGCGTCGATGACGCGCAGCCGCTCCAGGCCGCGCACACGACATTCGATGTCTACCACGGCCATGCGGTCGGCCTCCGGCCCCATCTTGGCGGTGCCGACCGGGTGGAAGATGGTGGTGCCGATGTCGCCCGCGGCCTTGTGCAGTTCTTCGTCCGATTGGAAGCTCATGCCGGGGCGGAATTCCTCCGGCTGGTATTTGGCCAGGGCTTGCTGGCCGACGATCTCCCGCGTGATCTGGATAGAGCGGGCGGCGACGCGGCGGTCGCCCTCGGTCGAGAGGTAGTTGGGCGCGATTTCCGGCTTCGCACGCGGGTCCGGCG
>JAYPXD010000256.1:0-3791 GCA_038135395.1 Alphaproteobacteria bacterium
GTCCACATGGCCGGATACGATGTGGCCGCCCAGCTCGTCGCCAACTTTCATGGCGCGCTCAAGATTGATGGCGGACCCCTCGCGCCAGTCGCCCAGCGTGGTGCAGGCCAGCGTCTCAGCAGAGGCTTCGACGGCGAACCATCCGGGGCCTTTGTCGACCACGGTCAGGCAGGCGCCGGAATGGGCGATCGACGCGCCCATGGCGATGGTCGCGGTGTCATAGGCGGTTTCGATGGTTAGGCGCGTATCGCCGCGTTGTTCTATGGAACGAACACGACCGATATCGGTGACGATGCCGGTGAACATAAAGGGCAGACTCAAGCTGTTCGGATCAAAGACGTTCGTAGGTCTCTAGCACATCGTCACCGAGTTGTCGCAATTCTATGCGGGCGAAGCGGCGCATGTCGGCTATGCGTGAGACGCTGAGGTCCGCGATTCCCGGCAGGCCATCCGCACCGATGATGCACGGCGCGCGGAACCAGGCAATGCGGTCGACCAGGTCAGCCTTTAATAGCGAGGCGGCAAGTTCGCCGCCGCCTTCAACCAGCACCCGCGTAATACCCTGCTTCGCCAGATAGGCCATCGCGGTGTGCGGGTCGATGCGGCTGGTCGGGTCCTGGCGCAGGTTGCGGCTGGTCAGGTGCCAGGTGGAAGCCGCGCCGTCCGTGAACATCTCCAGCGTCTGAGGCAGGCGTTCCTGGCTATCCAGGACGACACGCACCGGCGAGCGGTCCTCCAGGCCAGGCAGCCGGCAGGTGAGGCTGGGGTTGTCGGCTTCAGCCGTGCCTCGTCCCACCACGATCGCATCGTGCGTCGCCCGCAGGTAATGGCCATGGCGGCGGGCTTGCGGCCCGGTGATCCATTGGCTTTCGCCCGTGCCGGTGGCGATTTTTCCATCCAGCGTCGTCGCCAGTTTCAGCGTCACCAGCGGCAGGCCTTCGCGCACCCGCTTCAGGAAGCCGGCATTCAGGCGTTCGGCTTCGGTCGCGAGAACCCCGTCGGTCACCTGGATGCCGGCGTTGCGCAGCATGGCGAGCCCGCGGCCGGAGACGCGTTCATCCGGGTCGCCGCAGGCGGTGACGACGCGCGCAACCTTCCCGGCGATCAATGCTTCGGCGCAGGGCGGGGTCTTGCCGTGATGGCTGCAGGGCTCCAGCGTGACATAGGCGGTGGCGCCGGCAGTTGCAGCGCCCGCCATGGCCAGCGCTTCGGTCTCCGCATGCGGCCGGCCGCCGGGCTGGGTCCAGCCCTGGCCGATGGGCCGGTTGTCCTTGACGATCACACAGCCGACGGCAGGATTCGGCCAAGTCCGGCCTAGCCCGCGCGCCGCCAGAGCGAGCGCCGCCCGCATCCAGCGGGTATCGCTAGCTGTTGCGGGGTTTGCCATTGCGGCTGCCGTCGGCCAGCGACCCGATGAAATCTTCGAAGTCCTTGGCCTCGCGAAAATTGCGGTAGACGCTGGCAAAGCGGACATAGGCGACCTTGTCCAAGGCTTCCAGCGCTTCCATGACAAAGCTGCCGACCATTTCCGACGAGACTTCGGCCTCGCCCGATTGTTCGATTCGGCGGACGATGCCGTTGACCGCGGCCTCGACCTTGCGCTCCTCCACCGGGCGCTTGCGCAGCGCAATCGACATGGACCGTTCGATCTTATCTCGGTCGAACAATTCCCGCCGGCCGTTCGACTTGACCACGGTGATTTCGCGCAGATAGACCCGCTCGAAGGTCGTGAAACGCGCCCCGCACTCCGGACACTGACGCCGGCGGCGGATGGCGGTGTTGTCATCCGTCGGCCGGGAGTCCTTGACCTGGCTGTCATTGTGGTTGCAGTGCGGGCAGCGCATGGACGGGCCTCCGTATCAGCCGCCGTATATCGGGAAACGGTCGCAGAGCGCCTTGACCTTGGCAGCCGCCGCCGCTTCGGCGGCGCGGTTGCCATCGGGGTTCTTGGCCAATTCCGCCAGAACGTCGCCGATCAGGTCGCCGACCTGCTCGAATTCCGCAACGCCAAAGCCGCGCGTCGTCGCTGCTGGCGCCCCCAGGCGTAGGCCGGAGGTGATCGCCGGCTTCTGCGGATCGAACGGAATGGCGTTTTTGTTACAAGTAATGCCGGAGCGTTCCAACGCAGCCTCGGCATCCTTGCCGGTCAGGCCCATCGGGCGCAGATCGACCAGCATCAGGTGGTTGTCGGTGCCGCCCGACACTATGGCCAGCCCGCGCTGCACCAGCCGCGCCGCCAGAGCCTGCGCATTGGCGACCACAGCTTCCGAGTAAACGCGGAAACTCGGTTGCAACGCCTCGCCGAACGCCACGGCCTTGGCCGCGATCACATGCATCAACGGCCCGCCTTGCAGCCCTGGGAACATGGCGGAGTTGATTTTCTTGCCGATCTCCTCGTCGTTCGAGAGGATCATGCCGCCGCGTGGCCCGCGCAGGGTCTTGTGCGTGGTGGTGGTGACGACATGCGCGTGGGGCAGGGGGCTCGGTAGCACAGACGCTGCCACCAATCCGGCAAAGTGCGCCATGTCCACCATGAACAGCGCGCCGACCTGATCGGCAATGGCGCGGAAGCGCGGGAAGTCGATCTCGCGCGGGTAGGCGCTGCCGCCGGCGATGCTCAGCTTCGGCTTGTTCGCGACAGCCAAGCGTTCGACCTCATCATAGTCGATGCGGCCGTCTACTTCGCGCACGCCATACTGAACCGCGTTGAACCACTTGCCGGACATGTTCGGCTTGGCGCCGTGGGTCAGGTGTCCGCCGGCGGCGAGGCTCATGCCCAGAATCGTGTCGCCGGGCTGCAGCAGAGCCAGATAAACGCCCTCGTTCGCCGACGCGCCGCAGTGCGGCTGGACGTTGGCGAAGGCGCAGCCGAACAACTGCTTGGCGCGTTCAATGGCGATGCGCTCAGCAATATCGACATACTCGCAACCGCCATAGTACCGCCGGCCCGGATAGCCCTCTGCATATTTGTTGGTCAGCACGCTGCCTTGCGCCTCAAGCACAGCTTTGGAGACGATGTTCTCGGATGCGATCAGCTCGATCTGGTCCTGTTGCCGGCGCAGTTCGCCAGTAAGCGAAGCGGTCAGCTCGGGGTCGGCCTCGGCGACGGATGCGGAGAAAAAGCCAGCGGTGCGCAGGGCGGTCTCGGCCATAGCGGGGAAGGTCCTTGCCATTCACAGAATTCGGATGTGGGACTAGGCAGCCTCTATGACACAAGCCTCAGGCCCTGACAACGCCAGCGCCACAACATGTCGCGCTGGCATCGGCGCTGCCCCAACTGGGGGCGACGCCGAAGCGCGCCGGCGGTCATCCGATGGCGTCGCCAACCCGCAACACGCCGCCGCGCTTGACCCGCAGATAAATGCCGCAATCAGCGTGGCCATAGTTCTTCATCAGCGTTTGCGGCGTCGGGTGGTCCTTTTCGCCCGTGGTGTAGTTCACCTCGGTCGCGACGCAGCGTTTGACGTGGCTGTCGACGTCGAATTCAACCTCGCCAATGCGCAGGGTCCCGCCCATCAGGTCGCGCTCGCTCCAGGCTGGCATATCCACCAGCAGGTTGCCGCGCATCCGCTCTACCTCGATGGCTTGCCCGGCGCGGGCCGATAGGTCGGCGACGGAATTCAGGTTGATTAGCGACAGCGTCTTGTCGCCGATGTCGGTGAACCCCTGCCCGCCGACCGATTCGAGCAGCACCGGCGCTGCAATCCCAAGGTAGGCGCCGATCCACTGGCTGAGCGCCGCCTTGCCGGCCGCGGTTTCCAGATCGGCGACAACCTGGGAGCCATCCGGCG
>JAYPXD010000256.1:3801-5749 GCA_038135395.1 Alphaproteobacteria bacterium
TGGCCGCCGGTGCCACGGTGCTGACGTTGGAGCCCGCCGGCGCGGCGCTGGTGGCCCGAAGCGCGGCCAGCGCATTGTCTTCCGCGACCTGGCGGAAGTTAAAGCGGCGCATATGCGGCGAACGTCCGTCGGCCGGTGGGTTTTCGCCGCGCCAGAAGGCAAAGCGCCGGTCTCCCGGTAATTGCTCGCCCGGGACCAGGCTTACGTCCTGCAACTCGATGGCCGGCAGTCCTTTAACCGGGTAGCGGACGATCTGTCGGAGGGTCATGCGCAAAAACTCCCAGAACTAAGGCTTTATTGGCGAATGGCGGCGGTCAGCGCGCCCGCGCCGATCAACAGGCCGCCGCTGATCCGGTTGAGCAGCCGGACCGTCGCCGGTTGCTGGAACTGCCGGCGCATCTGGCCGGCCAGCATTGCCCAAAGCGTAACATTGATCGCGGCCAAAGCCAAAAAGGTGGTATCCAGAACGATAAACTGCGGCAAGGCCGGCTGGGTAAGGTCGACGAAGTGGGGCAGGAACGCAACGAAGAACACAATGCTCTTTGGATTGAGCGCCGTGACCACATAGGCGTTGGCGAACATCCGCCATTGCGGTTCGCGGCCACGCTTTGCCGTTGTCTGGATCGGGCCTGCCGGCGCGCGCCAAAGCCTGATGCCCAGATAGACCAGGTAGGCGGCGCCCACGATTTTCAAGACGGCAAACAGATTGGCGGAGGCGGCAAGCACTGCCCCCGCACCCAACAGAGACACGGTCATCGCCGTAAAGTCGCCAAGCGTTACACCCGGCACAGTCGCCCAACCGCTGCCGCGGCCATGGCCCAGCGCATAGCTGACGACCAACAGCACCGTGGGGCCCGGGATCGCCAGCAGCACGGCGCTGGCGGCGGCGAAAGCCAGCCAAATTTCGAGCGTCATAGGCCGCTGCCATGTCTGACCTTGGTGTTGAGCGCGATCAGGGCTCCATATCCAGCATGGGGTCCCGGTCCGGATGAGTTCCCGGGATATACCCTATAGCGTCGATCTCCAGCGCGCAGTCGAACGGCGTGCCGCCGGCCTGCATACGGGTACGGGTCGGCAGGCAGGTCGTGTTGGGGAAATAGCTGCGGTAGACCTTGTCGAAGCGCGCCTGGTCCGATTGGTCGCGCAGCCAGACGACGACCTTCAGCAGGTGCTCCATGCCGCTGCCGGCGGATTTCAGCAGCCATTTCATGTGGTTCATGACGATCTCAGCCTCTTCCTCGATCGACTTCCGCTGGTATTTCGGCAGGGGCAGGCCGTTCTCGCGGGCGTGGCGGAGTTCCTGGCAGAAATCCTCCTGGAACGGCGGCAGGCCGCTGACATAGACATAGCCGTTATAGGTCACGCAAAGATTGAACGGCCCGCCCGTTTCCGGCACGCGCGGGTCCAGGATGACGCGTTTCTGCATGGACTTAGACTTTCTTCTTCAAGCCGGCCAGTACCGCACCAGCATAGCGGTTCGGTTCGTCGGACAGGCGGTAGGTGTGTTCGGCGACGCGGATGCCCTCCAGGATGGCGGCGTCGGTGCCCATGCCCTCCCAGCGGCGCACCAGGTCTTTCTGGAGGCGGACAGAGATCGGGGCGGCGTGGACGATCATGCTGGCGACCCGCTCCACCTCCGCATCCAGCGACGCCTGGTCCGGCGTCACCGCCTCCAGCAGGCCCCAGGCGAGCGCCTTCTGGGCATCGATGGCCTCCGCGGTGTAGACGAGGTGCTTGGTCTTGCCCCAGCCGATCAGCTGCGGCAGCAGGCAGGCCTCGACGACGGAGGGCAGGCCGACATTCACCTCCGGCATGCCGAAGACGGCGTTTGCAGAGGCAATGTGCAGGTCGCACGCAGCGACCAGTTCCAGCGCCGCGCCGAAGCAGGCGCCATTGACGCGGGCGATGACCGGCACCGGACATTCGCGCACCGACTGGCACATGCGGT
>JAYPXD010000257.1:0-222 GCA_038135395.1 Alphaproteobacteria bacterium
CCGCAGTTGCGTGGTAAGACATGTGCCAATCAAGAGGAGGATCAGGCCGTGAGTTTGCTTCCATCGCTTTGGGGCCAATCTGTAGACAAAGACCCGTTCCGTTCATTGCAACAGGACATGAACCGACTGTTCGAATCTTTCGGGCGCGGCATGCCTGCGGACTGGGGCGGCGTCGCCCGGGGATTTCTCGCGCCAACGGTCGACGTGGCCGAAACCGACGCA
>JAYPXD010000257.1:232-1637 GCA_038135395.1 Alphaproteobacteria bacterium
GAAGTGACCGTCACGGTTGAATTGCCAGGCGTGGCCGAAGAAGACATGCATCTGTCGCTGGTCGACAACATTCTCACGATCCAGGGTGAGAAAAAAGCAGAAGAGACCAAAGAAGACGAGGGGAAGAAATTTCGCCAAGTCGAGCGCAGTTACGGCAGCTTCCAACGGTCGATCCCGCTGGCGTTCATGGCTGACCCGGACAGCGTCAAGGCCAGCTTCAAAGACGGCGTGCTGAAAATCACGGTTCCAAAGCCGCCAGGGGCCGAACCGAAATCCTCTCGAATCCCCATCGGTAAGGGCTGAGGCCTGCCGATTGGGGGGCGCGGTGCACTGTCTTCGAGGAGGGGAACTTTGCACCGCGCCTTGACCGCTGTTGTGCGGACGGGGAAGCTACAGCGACGTATTTGCGCCAGACGAAAGCTCTCCCCATGAAAATCACCGCGATCCGCGCCCACTGGCTTAGCGTCCCGATCCCGGAGGCACAGCAGCACACGTCTGATTTCGGGCGGGCGCAGTCGTTCGACGCCACCCTGGTCGAGGTGGAGACCGACGCCGGCATCACCGGCTATGGCGAGGCCAAGGCCGCGGTCGGCTCCGCCGGCACCAATGCGGGCCTCGTCACCATTGTCGAGAAAGAGTTAGCTCCCCTGCTGATCGGTGAGGACCCGCGCCAGATCTCGCGGCTTTGGGATGTGATGTACAACGGCTCCCGCGCCCACTGCGCCATCGCCCGCGGCCACGTCTTCCCGGTGCTGGGCCGGCGCGGCCATGTGGTGAGCGCGATGAGCGGCGTCGACATGGCGCTCTGGGACATTCTCGGCAAGAGCCTTAACGCCCCCGTGCACCAGCTTCTCGGCGGCAAGCGGCACGACAAGATGCCGGCCTACGCCTCCGGTGGGTGGAAACACACCGCGGAGGTCGGCGCGGAGCTCAAATCCTATATCGACCGCGGCAACTTCCAGGCGGTGAAGATGCGCGTCGGCTCCGGCGACGGCACGCTGGCCCATTCCATCGAGCGGGTGCACGCGGCGCGGGACTATCTGGGGGCGGATATCGCCATCATGTGCGACGCGCACGGCACCTTCACCGTGGCGGAGGCCAAGCGCTTCTGCCGCGCCGTTGCCGAGTGCAATATCGACTGGCTGGAGGAGCCCGTCACCGCCGACGACAAGCGCGGCCAGGCCGAAGTCCGCGCCTCCACCGACATTCCGATCAGTTGCGGCGAGAGCGAATTCACCCGCTTCGCCTTCCGCGACCTGGCGGAGTTGCGCGCCGCCGACATCTTCCAACCCGACCTTTCCATCGCCGGCGGCATCACCGAGGCGGTGCGGATCGAGGCCATCGCCGCCGCCTACCAGATCCGCTTTGCCCCGCATCTCTGGGGCGGCGCGCTCTGCTTCGCCAG
>JAYPXD010000257.1:1647-5683 GCA_038135395.1 Alphaproteobacteria bacterium
CTGCACGTGCTGGCGAGCGCCACCAGCGGCTTTATCGTCGAATACTCGCTGGGCGCAAATCCGATGCTGCATGACCTGGTGGAGGAGAACTTCACCGTCATCGACGGCTATCTCGAAATCCCGGACCGGCCGGGGCTCGGCGTCACCATCGACCAGGATTTTGTCGGGCGGTACCGCAAGGCGGTGTAAGCCGCCCTGCGATGCATCGGAAATCGGCCTATTTGCCGACCACCATGAACAGGCGGTGGAACGGGAATAAGGTCTCGCCGCCGGCCCGTTTGGGATACGCTTCGCGCAGCGCTGCGCCATAGGCCGCCAGGAACCGGTCGGCCTCGTCCTTGGCCATGGCGGTCAGCACGGGCCGCAGAGCCGAGCCCTTGACCCATTCGAGGACCGGGTCGTCGCCTTGGAGCACCTGGAGATAGCGCACCTCCCAGATGTCGAGGAACGAGGACCGGGGCTTCAACAGGTCATAATACCAATCCGCCTCCTCGACCCATTTGCGGCTGACGGCCTTCAGCAGTTCCGGCGTGCCGAAGCCTTCCAGCGTTTCGCGCAGCAGCCGGTGGCTGGTCTGGCCGAAGGACAGCGGCATCTGGACCGCCATCACGCCGCCCGGCGCCAATTGGTCCATCATGTGCGGGAAGACCTGCGGATGGCCGTCGACCCATTGGAACATGGCGTTGGAATACAGCAGGTCGGCCTTGGGCTTCGCTTCCCACGTCCGGACATCGGCTTCCAGCCACTCGACCCGGGAGGCGCCGGCGGCCTCCGCTTTCACCAGCATTTCGGCGGAGCTATCCAGGCCGACAACATGCGCGTCCGGCCAACGGTCCGCCATGATTCGGGCAATCTCGCCGCCGCCGCAGCCCAGGTCATAGACCTCGTTCGGGACGCGGTTGCCCAGCGCCAGCATCGCGCGCTCGAACAATTCCAAGGCGGGACGCAGGCGATGGTCGCCGAATTTGTGATACTGGCCAGGATCCCAGACTGCGTGGCCGCGGGGGCTGGTGTTCATGCCGAATGTCTCCGTTTTTCGTTACGCCATGCCGCTTTCGGCAGTTCGACCAGAAAGCGTGTACCCGTTGTTCCCGTTGCCGCCAAGCGCAAGCTGCCGCCATGCGCCTCGACCAGTTCGCGGGCGATAGCCAGGCCCAGCCCGGTGCCGCCGTCGCGCACCGAGCCCTTAAACGGCAGGAACAGATTGTCCAGTGCGCGGGCCGGAAGCCCAGGGCCGTTGTCGGCGACCAGAATCGACCAGCTGTCGCCGGTCTCCGATGCGGACAGCGCAACCTCGCTCGCGCCGGCCTCAAAGGCATTGCGGGCGATGTTCTCGAACACCCGCAATATTTGCTGGCGGTCGCATTGAATGCACGCAGCCTCATCCACGGAATTGGTCCAGCGCCAGGGCTTGTCCTGCGGAATCGATTCGCTGAGTGACAACACGTTGTCGCCGACTTCCTCCAGCAGGTCGCGCAGCGGCTCCGACGCCATTTCCAACGTCGGTCGGCGGGCCTGGCTGAACAACACCACCTGGCTGCACAGCGTGACGGCGCGGTTGATCGCCTGCAACAGGGCAGGGGTAGCTTTGCGCACCCGCGGGTCATCGCTTTCGGCCAGGCGGTCGGAGACCAGTTGCGCCGACGTCAGGATATTGCGCAGGTCATGGTTGATCTTCACCACGGCCTCGCCCAAAGCCGCCAGGTGCTGGCGTTGGGTCAGGGCCTGCCGCACGGTCGTCTGCATGTCCGCCAGCACCCGCTTGGCGACGCCGATTTCGTCGCGGCGTTTCGATGTCGGCACATCCGAGGTTTCATCTTCCGGCGCCTCACGGAACCGCAGCATCGAGCGGGTCAGTTCGCTGATCGGGTGTACTATCATAAATTGCAGCGCAAAAAACACCAGGGCGGCGGTAATGGCGGAGATGACCAGCGACAATTGCAGGATGCGCTGCGAATAGTCCAGCAGCGCGAGGCGCATCGGGCGCTCGTCCATAATCACCTCGACGCGGACCGAATGGTCCAGAGGAGACGGGCCGATTACCCGCAACACGCGGTTTTCCGAATGCAGCAGGGTCATGAATGCGTCTGCGACCAGAGAAAAAAACGTGCTGTCATCCAGAATGTAATGCGCGTCGATTTTCGGCGGCATTTCCGTGCTGAGCACCGGCAGCCACATTTGGCCGAGCCGCGCTTCGATGGCGTGCACGCCGACATGCAGCAACAGCGTCTTCTCCATTGCCGGCCGGACTTTCTGGCTGGTCGCTGCGGATAGGGACAACACGGCCAAATGCGCGTCGGAGAGCCGGCTTTGCAGAAAGGTTAGCCGGAACCTTGCGGCGGACGGCGCGTAGATCAGCACCTCCGCCAGCATTACAAACAACACCGTCAGCAACAGCAAACGGGCGGACAGGCCGGCAAACCATCGGGTTCTCATCATGGATAGACCATGCTTAAGTTTGCCGGCCAGCGCAATCTCTACGCCAGCAACGCGGCCATGATGCGCTCTCGGTTCAATGGCATGTCATAGATGCGTCGGCCTAGGGCGTGCGCTACCGCGTTGCCGATGGCTGCGCAGGTCGGGCCGACGGTGCACTCGCCCATGCCCAGGGCGGGGTCGTCCGCCGAGCCGATCACCTCAACGTCTACGGGCGGGATTTCGCTAAACCGCAGGATCGGATAGGCGTCCCAATCGCGGGAGGCGATGCCGGAGCCTTCCAACCTGACCTGCTCTTTCAGGGCAAAGCTGGCGGCCTGGATAATGCCGCCTTCCAATTGATTGCGCGCGCCATCGGGATTGATCACCAGGCCGGCATCGCTGGCGCTCCAGACATGGTCGAGCCGCACCGCTTCGTCCACGGTCACGGCGACGGCGACGGCGGACTAGGCCGCCATGTTCTTATAACGGGCGAACGCAATACCGAGGCCCTTGCCTTCGCCGCCTTTGCCGCGCTTGGCCCAACCGGCCATTGCGGCAGTTCGCTCCAGCACGGCGCGGGCGCGGGGATCGTCCAACAAGGCCAGCCGGTAGGCGAGGGGGTCTTTGCCGGCGCGGACCGCCAGCTCGTCCATCATGCATTCCATTGCAAAGACGTTGGTCGGCGCCCCAAGCCCGCGCAGCGCCGAGGTGCGTACCGGGCCTTGCGTCACCAGGTGGTGGCGGATGCGATGCGCCGCCATCCGATAGAGCGGCACGGCATTGCGGGTTCCGCCGCCGCCGCGTTCTTCCGGCGGGTCGGTAACCTTTACCGGCCCTGGTGGGTTCTCCAACGCCTCGCTGGCCAGCAGATAGCCGCTGCCGGAGCCCGGGCGTTGCACATGGCTGGCGCTCCAGATTTCCTGGGTCCAGTCGCTCGGGTTGCCCGCCGCATCAAAGGCGACCTAGACCGAGACCGACATGGCCGGGCTCACCGGCTCATAGGCGAATTCTTCCTCGCGCCGCCATTGCAGGCGCACCGTTTCTCCGGGCAGCGCCAGCGCAACGATGGCGGCGTCGAGCGCCGCGTCGTCGGCGCCGTTATGTCCATAGCAGCCGGGGCCCTGGCGGTGGTGGCAGATCACCTTGGCCGGGTCGAGGCCCAGCACATCGGCGACGTTCTTGCGCAGCGGATGCATGCCCTGACCGTGCGACCAGATCGTCATAGTCTCGCCGTCGTACAGCGCCACGCCAGCAGAAGGTCCCATCGAAGCGTGCGCGATATAAGGCCGTGTGTAGGTGGTCTCGACCATTGTCGCGCCCGTCGCGTTTGCCGTGGCCGCGCCGATCTCGCGCAGTTCCGCCGGGCGGCCGACAAGCCAGCTGCCTTCCTGCTCCGGCCCGCGCAGCTCGCGCAGGCCGGACCAACGGGCGTTAGCCTCGGCGTGGACCGCGGCGGCCTCCGCAGCGCGCTCGTTTTGGCTGACGAAGGCTACGAAATTGGCGCGGCGGACGATGCGCAGGGCCGGATCGCCACTGGCGCGGCGCACGCTGGCTTCGTCCAGGTCCGTCAGGACGGCGCCGGGGTTCGGTTGCCGCAAGGTGCGGGCATGCACCGCGC
>JAYPXD010000258.1:0-3852 GCA_038135395.1 Alphaproteobacteria bacterium
TATCGAGTCACAAAATTCGCCCCCGCGATAGGTTTCCGGAGGTCTCCAGTTGGATAGGGATGGCGTGCAAGCGCGGCTTGGACATCATCGTGTCGGGCAGCCTATTAATCCTGTTTGCGCCGGTTCTAATCATGACGGCGGTGATAATTAAGCTGGATTCCCCCGGGCCAGTGTTTTACCGGCAGACCCGCGTCGGATTGCATGGACAACCCTACAGCATTCTGAAGTTCCGCAGCATGGTTCAAGATGCGGAAAAGGATGGCAAAGCGATTTGGGCGCGCAGAGGCGATGCGCGCGTGACGCGAGTCGGCTCGATCCTTCGTAAGGCCAGGATCGATGAAATTCCGCAAGCAATCAACGTCCTCAAAGGCGATATGAGCTTCGTCGGCCCCCGTCCCGAGCGGCCCCAGTTTGTCGATCATCTGTCGGATGAAATCGCATATTTCAACGAGCGTCACCGTGTCAAACCGGGGATCACGGGCTGGGCGCAGATCAATTATCCCTACGGAGCTTCTGTTGAAGATGCCCGGGAAAAATTAAAGTATGACCTGTATTATATTAAGAACCAGAGCCTGGTTTTCGATCTGGTCATCATTTTGCAGACCGTCCGTATTGTGCTGTTCGCTGAAGGTGCGCGCTAACGCCGGTCATTGCTCGATGGTGACGCGCTTAACGGCGCCGATGGCAGTGCAACATGCTGTGCGCCCAATCGCGGAAGGTCTTTGATGGACGCAACAGCAATTTTCGTGCCGTTGGTTGGCCTGAGCTACCTGGTCTGGTTGGTGAGCTTACTTTTCCGGCCGGGCAGTGGGCGATGGCCATTTTTGATGACTGCCGCGGCAACCGTCGCATGGGCCGCACTGACCTATCTAAAGGGACAACTGTACCCGTTGCCGGACAGCCTACAGGCAGTCACCGGCCTGGTCCGGTCCTGGACATGGATATGGGTAATTGACCGAACGATCATACAATTCAATTCGGCATCGTTGCGCCAGGACGGGAGCAAAGCGCCGACCGGGTTTGGCCGGCTCCCATTCCAAATCGGATCGGCCATCGCTGCGGCCTCTGTCATAGCCGTCTTAATTGTTCCGCTGACCGGCCCCCTTTACGAGCCGGTGGATAACGGCGCACTCGGTCATCTGTGCCTGGCGATCACCGGACTTCTGTTGATCGAAAACCTCTTGTCCTTGGCGCCTTCGCCGGCGCGATGGGCGGTCAAGCATATGCTGATCGGGTTTGGCGCAGCTTTTGCCTATGACCTGTTTTTGTATTCCGAAGCGATATTGCTGAAGCAGATCGGAACGGTAACGGAAGAAGTTCTGTCCCTCGTCATCGCTTTCATTCTTCCCTTGCTGTGGATCAGCGAGCGGCGACTGCGCGGGATACAGAGCGGCATTGCCGTCAGTCGGACCGTAATGCTGCGCACGACGGCGCTCGTCGGCAGCGGCTTGTATCTGTTGGCAGTAGCCGGCGTAGGATTCCTGGTTCAAAATTTCGGATGGAGATGGAGCCCCGCCCTGCAAATGGGCGGCAGCATTGGGGCGCTGTTGGTTTTGGCCGTAATGCTGGCGTCCAGCCAGGTGCGCGCGCGAACGCGATGGTGGCTGTCGCGGAACTTTTTTCGCCTGCACTATGATTATCGCAGCGAATGGCTGCAATTCGTCGATACCATGGCCGGCGAAGATGCCCTTGCTGGTCGGTTGCATCAGCGGGCAATCAAAACGGCGTCGGACCTGTTGGACTGCGCCAGCGGCGCACTGTATTTGCGGACTCGGCATACGGGCTTTCGGTTAGCCGAAGACCTGGCGCTAAGCATCGCCCATAGCAATGGCCCGCCGCCGGAACGAACGCTTGCCCGAATGCAACCCGACGCGCCAATCGTCGATCTGACATCGGCCAACCTCGACCTCACTCCAGAAGAAATCGCTTGGCGCGACGGCATCCCGAATTGCTGGATTGTGATGGGATTGCAGCACCGGCGACGGATCGTTGGCGCGATTTTGCTGGCCTCGCCGCGGGTGCACCGACCATTGTCCTGGGAAGATCGTGACCTACTGCACATTTTCTCAGCCCAGATCGGCTCTTACATTGCAGAAGAACAGGTGACTTTGGCGTTGGCAGAAGCCCAGCGCTTTGAACGTGTCAGCAAAAATTTCAGCTTTATCGCGCACGACCTGAAAAACCTGGTGACGCAACTGTCGTTGATCGTAAGTCAGGCGAAGCGACATGGCGATAACCCGGCGTTTCAAGCCGATGTGTTGAGCACCGTCGCTGACTCCGTCGAAAAGATGCGCACAATGTTGCTGCGTTTGCGTGACGTCCAGTCGAATGACGATCAGCCTAAGCTGCAATTGATCCCGCTTGGGCCGCTGGTCACCGATCTGTTCCAGCGCAAGGGCGCTCTGATCGGACGCCTCACCGTCGGCGCGATGGACAATTCCTTGCAAGTAATGGCCGAGCCCACCACGTTATCTGCTGTGTTGGAAAATTTGGTCCAGAATGCATTGGACGCTGTTTCTACATATGGTCAAGTAACTGTTGGGCTTTTGCATCAGACTGACCCGGATGGGGTAGAGGAGGCTGTTGTGACAATTACAGATAACGCCGTGGGTATGACGCAGGCATTTATCGACGACCATCTGTTCCAACCGTTCCTTAGCACAAAAGAAACCGGCTTTGGCCTTGGGATGTATCAATGCCGCGAGTGGGTGGAACGCTGGCGCCGCCGTTTGGAACTAAGCAGCGCACCAGGCTTTGGAACGCAAGCCCGCGTCGTGCTGCCCCTTGCCGGGCGTGTTGGGGAGGCGGCATAGAACGATGACGCGAATAGACAAATTGCACGAACGGCCAGAGGCTATGACGCTATCCCATGCTGCTGCAAAAGACGGCGGACTGCCGTACGTGCTGGTTGTCGATGACGATCCAGGGATCCAGCGCAGCCTGAAATGGTGTTTCGATGGCTATGAGGTTATCTTAGCCGGCGACCGAGAGGCCGCGATTAAACTGATGCGCGAGTATCGCCCTGCAGTCGTCACGCTGGATCTCGGGTTGCCCCCGTCGGTCGACGATGCAACTGAAGGATTGGCCACACTCAGCGCAATCCTGGCGATAGAGCCAAACACCAAAGTGATCGTCGTTAGCGGCAACGAAGACCATGCCAATGCGGTGCGCGCGATCGCCGAAGGCGCCTACGACTTCTACTCGAAACCGATCGATGAAGAAGTACTGCAACTGATCGTCCGGCGCGCCTTTCACGTACACCAGTTGGAGGCTGAGAACCGGCTGCTGCGGCAATCGTCGGACAATGACCACGGCATTATCACAAGCAGTGCCAAGATGCAGGCCGTTTGCCGGATGGTCGACAAAATCGCCCCAACCGACGCGACCACGCTGCTTTTGGGTGAAAGCGGCACGGGCAAAGAACTATTGGCCCGGGCGCTGCACGCCTGGGGCAACCGTGCAAATGGGCCCTTCATTGCGATCAATTGCGCTGCCATCCCGGAAAACTTGCTGGAGAGCGAGCTTTTTGGCCATGAGAAAGGGGCATTCACCGGCGCAATCAAATCGTTGAAAGGCAAGATCGAGCTGGCGAACGAAGGCACGCTTTTTCTGGATGAGATCGGCGATATGCCAGCGTCGTTGCAAGGCAAATTGCTGCGTTTCCTGCAAGAGCGCGAGATCGAGCGGATCGGCGGGCGTGAAGTCATTCCGATCAACGTCCGCGTAGTTTCAGCGACACATCGCGATTTGCGCAAGCACATCGAAGAAGGCAGTTTCCGCGAAGACCTGTACTCAGAATTGCTGAAATCGTCGTGACGATCCCGCCGCTCAGGGATCGTGATGACGATACCG
>JAYPXD010000258.1:3862-5667 GCA_038135395.1 Alphaproteobacteria bacterium
CTAAGAGGGCTGTTCCCGCTACCACCTTAAATCATTTTTTGTTTAACTGGGGGGGGCTACCCCGCCGCATTGGCAGCGCCCCGACGATGCCGTGTTGCTGGCCCAGCATTTTGCCAACAAATTTGCGCAGGAAATGGGAAGCGCTGCTGTCAAAGTCACAGCGGATGCGGCGGACGCCATTCGCGCTTACAAATGGCGCGGAAACGTTCGCGAGCTGGAAAATCGGGTGAAACGTGCGGTGATTATGTCGAGCCGATCCCTGATTAATGCTGAAGACTTGGATCTGCCTAGCGCAAATGCCGTCGCGAACGAGGTCGTGGAAGCCCAGGCCGAGGTGGTCAACCTACGCGATGCTCGGGAAGCGGCGGAGCGACGCGCGGTTGCGGCCGCATTGCGCGGCCTTTCCGGCAATTTGTCGGCTGCTGCCAAGGCACTAAGCGTCAGCAGGCCAACACTTTTCAATCTCATGAGACAACATAACCTGTCATATGATAGTGACGAAGGGACCGGCAAATGATTGGGATGGCGCATATTCTCGGAAAAGGCCGCGCTGGCCGACGGTTATTGATGATAGCCATGTCGGTTTGTGCAATTTCCATTGCTGTCCCTGCTTATGCCGACAAAAGCAAATCGCAGGATTATTACAAAGATGCTTTGGAATGGCTGCAAAAAGGTGACGGGCGCGCCGCCCTCATCCAATTGCTTAACGCCATCAAGGAAGATCCCGACAATTTTAATGCTCGATTATTGGGGCGGCTCTACCTGGAATCCCGCAACCTCCCAGCCGCCAGAAAAGAGCTGGAAATTGCGCATCGCGGATCGCCCTCAGATGAAACGGAAGTCTTCCTAGGCCAAGTCATGGTCGGCATGCGCGACTATGAAGGCGCGCTGAATGTCGTAAGCGAGACCGCTAACGACGCCGCATTCGCTCCGCCCAAAATTTTGGTGCGTGCAGAAGCCCAATTCGGGCTGAAACGCTTTGACGAAAGCGCCGCAACGGCACAAAAGCTGCTCAACCAACAGAAAAACAACCCACCCGCCAACCTTTTGTTAGCGCGCATCAAAATCGTGCAAAACGATACTGCGGCTGCGCAACAATCCATCGACGCATCGCTGTTGGGCGATCCGAAGTTTGTCGAGGCCTATCTGCTGCGCGCGCAACTCGCGTATTCATCGCGGGAAATGGGCGAGGTGCTGACGATCCTCGACAAGGCCCAGGAGTTGGCCCCAAACGACCCACGGCCGAAGCTCCTGCGTGCGGAAGCCTTGCTGCGCATCGGCAAGCTCGACGACGCATTGAAAATCGTCAACGAGTACAAAACCAATGCCGGCGACCCGGTCCGGTCGTCGTATTTGCTGGCTCGCATTTATGCGACCCAAGGCAAGTATGAAGAAGCTGACCGCGAGTTGCGGCAGATCGCCGAGGCCGTGCGCGTTGTACCGGCCGCAAGCTTGCTGTCCGGCATTGTTAAGTTCCAGTTGGAACAATACGCTCAAGCCGAGGATGCGCTGGCGCGCTATGTTATTGCAACGGGCGACGAGGCGCGGCAAGCCCGCCGGCTGTTGGCGACCGTCCAATTGCGGACATTGCGGCCACGGGCGGCGCTGCAAACGCTGGAGCCGCTGATAGGCGAATCATCCCGCGATGTCGCCAGTATGCAGTTAGCGGCCAGCGCCTTTCTACGCACCAGTGAACTCGACGAATCCAAATCGATGTTTGCGCGGATCATGCAACAGGGGTCGCAAGTCGATGTTCGGCAGGCCCAGGCATTCTACCAGGCGTTGCAGAGCGGCAAACCGAACGT
>JAYPXD010000259.1:0-5635 GCA_038135395.1 Alphaproteobacteria bacterium
CATTGCATCGCGTTTTACTCCCAGTGGTTTAGGTTCTTCAGTGGCTATTGGCGCACCCAAAATCTTTATCGAAATAAAGTAAACCACAAGGTCATTGGCTTGAACAGGCTAATTCCAAACCGGATTGGTGTGGTTGTAGCCGAATCTTAGCTGAGCCGAGGTGGATCCTATCCTTGCCCACTCGGCGGTTCGCTGCGGGGAGAACGCTCGGAGACAATCATGGGCGCCCAGTGCCGCCGGGCGCCCGATAGATCGCACAAGCCCTATTCGGTATGGGCCAGGACAAAGTCCATGGTTACGACATTGAACGGCCGTTTGATGTTGGGGAAGCGTTGCAATTCCGCCTCTGACGGTTCGCGGTCGAACGGCACCGCCAGGTCGGAGCGGACGCCGAACACCGCGTCTTCATCGATATACGGATCGGCCTCGTTAAAAATCTGGCTGATGTGGCGCTTGTGCCCATCGGCGCTGATCATCAGGTGGATGTGCGCCGGCCGCCAGCAGTGTCGCCCGGCCGCCCGGACCAATTCTCCCCCTGCGCCATCGTCCGGCACGGTGTAGGAAATCGGCTTGACCGTGGAAAAGCTATAGCGACCCTCGGCATCCGCATGCAGCGTGCAACGCAGATTGTCGTCCGGCTGGTTCGGATCCTGAACGGTATAGAGTCCGTTCGGGCCGTTCTGCCAAATCTCCACAACAGCGCCCGGCAAGGGGCCGCCGTTGGCGCTGCGGATCTGGCCCTGGACCAAAATCCGCTCGCCATCGTTGTCCTTGATGAGGTCGGCGCCGGCTTCCTTATCCGGCTGGCCCGGCACGTAGAACGGCCCCATCAGCGTTGTGATCGAGGCGCCGGCGTCGTCCTTGCCGTCCAGCAGGTCAACCAGGGCGGACACGCCCAGCAGGTCGGACAGCAGGATAAACTCGTTCCGCTGTTCGTTGCTGGCGTCGGCGGCGCGCAGCAGGAAGCCCATGGCGGCTTCCCATTCTTGTGGCGTCAGTTTCACCTCGCGGACAAAGTCGTGCAGGCGCTGGATGAGCAGTGTAATGATCTCGCGCGTGCGGTCGTCCTGCGTGCCGGCATAGGCTTTAGTGACGGTTTCGGTGATGTTGTCGAAGGTGATATTGCGCATCGTTATCCTCCACGGCTGGGTTTGGCCGGCTCCTGCCCTAGTCGGCGCATGTTGCGAAAGGGCATAGCAATCTGATGTCGAACAGGGCCAACAATATTCGGATTTTGCCCTTTGTGTCATGCCGGAACGGCGTGCGGCATGGTGGATTTCCAGCAACCGTCAGGTGCGTGCATGGCGGAAAACAGCCTAGGCGCTGCGATAGCAGTTGACGCCAACGCGGCTCCAATGTCTGTTGAGCCGCCGGTTGACCGGCATTTAGCGCAGTGCGGCGGACCCATGGTGCAAGTTAAAAAAACAGAAAAGTCGTTCGCCGGGACAGGGTTGCGCCTGCGCGACGCGTACTTCTTTTTCGGGCCGTTGGTGTTGATGGTCGAGCTCAACATGATCTCGAAATCGGCAATCCATGCCTTCCTCGCACGAACGGAGACCCCTGGGGTGACGCTGGCGGCGTTCAACGCGGCGTTCACGTTCTACTTTGCCATTACCAGCACCACCGAAGTCATGGCCCTGATGTGCCTGTCCTATCTGAAAAGCCGGGCCGATGTCGTCCGGTTGATGGGGTTTGCGGCTGCCCTGTTGTGCCTGCCGCTGACCGTAGCGTTTCTGGTCATGGCGACCGACCTGGGCAACGCCATGTTCGGCCACTGGTTCGGGCTCGGCAATGCCGCGCAGGCGGAGGCGCGCGCCGCGGTCGGAATGCTGATGTTGAGCCCGCCGGTGTTGTTGCTGCGCGGCACGGCCTTCGCTTTGCTCATGTTGAACCGCAAAACCATCGTCATCACCTGGAGCACCCTGGTCCGTCTGGCATCGTTGGGCGCATCGTTGATGATTTTGCCTTTCTGGCTGGAAGGGGCGGCGATCGGGGCTGCGGCTCTGGTGCTGTGTATGGCGTCCGAGACGGTCTTCGCCTGGTGCTTTGCCTGGAAGCACCTGATGGCGTTGCCTGCGGTTCGCGCCGTTCGGGACAGCTATTTCAGCTACTGGCGGTTCGCCTGGCCGCTGATCATCAATTCTTCTGCGGAGATGGGGGTCATTTTTACGATCAACCTGTATTTGGGACGGCTCAGCAATGCTGAATTGGCCATCGCCGCATTCGGGGTGGTGCACGGATTGGTTTCCCTGCTGATGGGGCCAATGCGCAATCTTGCTCAATCCGCGCAGACACTGGTGGCGCGGCGCGAGGATGTCCGCGTCATGCTGATTAGGGCCGCTCAGTTGATCGGCGGCTTTACGGTCCTGGCGCTGCTGCTGTTCCAGACGCCGCTGCGGGATATGATCTTGCAGGGGATTATGGGATTGCCGCCGGCGCTGGCGCATTATTGCGAGCCGGCAATGGGCCTCTCGTTCGTGATGGCCGGGTTTTGGAGCGCTGCCGCATTATTCCGGGGCCTGCTATCCAAGGCGCGCACCACGATTTCCCTTGCGGCCAGCGGTGTAATGAGGATCGCTACCGCGGCGGCGGCCTGCGCCGTCAGCTTGGCGTTACCCGAATTGAACGGTGCGCTCTTGGGAGTTGCTGCGTGGGTTTTGTCCTACGACGTCGAAAGCAGCATCAGCGCGTGGCAGTTGCGGCGTCTAGGCTGGTTTGTTGAGGTCAGGGGAGGGGACCACTCCTGATCCAGAGCGGTCCCGTTCGCCCATCTTTGCGGCGTTAGCCGAACATGTCGGCGGTGATGCCAGCATACCAACCGACCGATTCTTCGAAGGTCTGCTTGCGCAATGCGGCGTCCTCGCCAGTCTTAGATATAAATCCGCCCGTGCTGGCGATTTTATCCGCGGTCGCTTCGTAGGATGCTCCGACTTTGACGCCATCGTCGGTATCAATCAGCGACCAGCAAGTGTTCGAATACCTGGCGGGAAACACTTTGCTGCCAAGCAATGAGCCTCGCACGGCCATTGCAGCGACCTTTGCCTGACTATTGGCGGAGAAGCCGGACTTTGGCATATCGCCGTTATCGGTCGCGTCGCCCAGAACGTATACATTCTCGTCGATGCGGCTTTGCATGGTCGCCGGCACGATCGGGCACCAGCCTTTCTCATCGATCAGGCCAGCTACGTCTGCGATATGCCCGGCTTTCTGAGCAGGGATTACGTTGCAGACCGCGGCTTTTACGGTTTCGCCTTCTACGGACACGGTCATTGCCGCCGGATCAACCCGCAGCACCTTGCCAAAGTCGCCGCCAACCCACTCGACCATTCCGGGGTAATGATTCTGCCAGCCTTCCTGGAACAATGCCATTTTTGAGAATTTCGGCTTGGGATCGAACACCAAGATTTTGGCTTTGGGATTCTTGGCCTTTAACACATGCGCTACCATCGAAATCCGTTCGTACGGCCCTGGCGGGCAACGATAGGGATTGGGCGGGGCCGCCATTACAAACGTGCCGCCTTCCGGCATTGCCTCTACCTGAGCCTTCAGAAGTTGAGTCTGCGATCCAGCCTTGTAGGCATGCGGCATGACGTTCTGAGCGCTTACATCCCAACCAGGGACCGAGCCGTCTACAAAATCTATGCCGGGGCTGACAATCAGGCGATCGTATGAAACCTTGCCGCCGCTGGCGAGGCCGACGGTCTTCCCGGCGCGGTCGACGCCGACGGCCCAGTCGTGCACGACGTTAATTCCATATTCCGACGCCAGCTTGCCATAATTATGTCCGATGCTTTCGAAGGTTCGAAAGCCGCCCAAGACAAGATTTAAGAAGAAGCAGGTGTAATACTGGCGTGTCGGCTCAATCAGAACGACATCAATCGCGCCTTTCGAGTCCTTAGCAATGTACCGGGCTGCGGTAGCGCCGCCCGCGCCGCCGCCGATGACAACGACTTTTGGGCGGGCCGCTCCGATTGCGCGAGGGGCAGAGAGCGTAGCTGCCGCTGCGGTTGTGGTGACCAAGAAATGGCGACGTGAGAATTGCATAGTGTTTTCGTCCCTTTTCTTGTGGTGGCGATTAAAAATCGAGATCGGATTGAATCGCGGCGATTCCGGCTTTGGCGCATTCCTCGTCCGCCGCGCCGCCCGGTGCGCCGGACACGCCAATTCCAGCGACCAATGTGCCTGCCGCGGAAACCATCATGCCGCCGCCCAGCGGCAATGCCTGGCTGATATTGCGGATTGCGGATGGGGCGGTTTCGCGGCGCGTTGCCAGGTCAAGTTCACTGGTTCTAGTGCGGAAACTGACGGCGGTCCAAGCCTTGCGCGTTGCTGTTTCGACTGTGTGAGCGCCGGCAAATTGATCGCGCAGAAACACCTGGAGGACGCCAAAGCGGTCGACCACGGCTACGCCGACTTGGAAGCCGTTGTTATGGCAGTGGTTTAGGGCGGCTTGCGCCATTTTTACGGCGTATTCCGGCTTCAGCCCCTTATAGGTGACCAAAGCATCGCTGGCGACCGCGCCGCCTGAAAGACTGATGGCAAATGCTGCGGACAATAACGCGAGTCTCATTGGGGGCTCCTTTATTTGTTGTGGAGATCAATTGCCTCGAAATAGATGGCCAGACTGGCGATTTCTTCATCGGATAGGCGACCGGCGATCATCCGCATTGCCGGGTGCAGGCGAAGCTTGCGCTTATAGGCGTGCATGGCCGTGACGAAGTCGTCCCTGGACCAACCAATAATCGATGGAATGCCGTTGTCCGCCCCACTTGGCTGGTGGCAGGTCATGCATTCGCTGGCGAGGTACTCGCCGTAAGCTGGATCGCCCTGCAAATTCAGAAGCGCTGGGTCCAGGTCCGGGTTTATTGCTGCGGCAGTCTGTGCGCGCTCTGGAATGTCGGCAGGGCTATCGGAATACGTTTTCAAATAAGCCAATAGATCCCGTCGTTCGCCGGCATCGCTGAGGCCGGGAAACACCATGCGAGTGCCGCTGACCAGCGACTTTGGGTTCTCCAGATATGCGTCAAGCGTCCTTACATCCCAGATCATGCCATCAGCGCCAGCACGCTGAAGCGATTTGGAATAGCGAAAACCCTCGATCGACGCCGCAGCCCGACCGAACAGGCCATTTAGCTGCGGGCCTGCCTTGTTTCGCGCACCTATGCCAATTGCATGGCAGCCTTTGCAACGGGACCACAAATCGGCGCCGCGCTCCACATCCGTAGAATTGTTGGCATGGACCGGGCCAACCAAAACGACCAGTAACAGGAGGAGAGCGAAACGCACCTTCTGCCCCTACTGAGAGTTGCTTTTCAGGTATTCGATGACAGCGGCGCGGTCGTTGGCATCCTTTAGACCCACAAAGCTCATTTTTGTGCCTTTGGCCCAATCACGCGGCTTGGCGAGGAATGCGTCGAGCGCTGCAGCATCCCAGACGACTCCGGAACCTGCCATTGCCTGTAATGCATTCGAATACCGGAAGCCTTCGACGCTGCCGACCTTTGCGCCGACAATCCCGTTCAGTTGCGGCCCAACCCGGTTTTTAGCATTGTCGCCGACCTGGTGGCAGGCTTTGCATTTCTTGAACACTGTTTCGCCGGCTGCGACCAATGCGGGATCGAGTGCCGGCTTGGCC
>JAYPXD010000260.1:0-5631 GCA_038135395.1 Alphaproteobacteria bacterium
CCGCTTTACCCAGGCGGGTTCGGCAGTGTCGGCGATGTTGGGCCGTATCCCGTCGGCGGTGGGCGATCAGCCGACCCTCGGCACGGACATGGGCGCCTTGCAGGAGCGCATTACCTCGACCACCAAGGGTTCGATTACCTCGGTGCAGGCCGTATACGTTCCGGCGGACGACTTGACCGACCCGGCGCCGGCCACGACCTTCAGCCACTTGGACGCCACCACCGTGTTGTCGCGCTCCATCGCTGAGTTGGGCATTTACCCGGCGGTGGACCCGCTCGATTCCACCTCGCGTATTCTTGACCCGCGCATCGTTGGCGACGAGCACTACCGCACCGCCCGCCGCGTGCAGGAAACTCTGCAGGAATATAAGGCGCTGCAGGACATCATCGCCATTCTGGGCATGGACGAACTGTCCGAAGACCAGAAGATGGTGGTGGCGCGCGCGCGCAAGCTGCAACGCTTCCTGTCGCAGCCGTTCCACGTCGCCGAAGTGTTCACCGGCTCGCCCGGCGAATTCGTGCAGCTCGAAGACACGATCAAGGGCTTCAAGGCCATTGTCGACGGCGAGCATGACGACCTGCCGGAAGCCGCCTTCTACATGGTCGGCAATATGGAACAGGTGATTGCCAAGGCCCGCAAGATGGCAGCGGCAGCGGCCTAAGAAAGGGCGAGGTCCCAGAAAATGGCTGACGGAAAAGTCGAGTTCGAATTGGTCTCGCCGGAGCGCTTGTTGGCGTCCCGGGCCGTGGATATGGTGATTGTACCGGGTGGCGACGGCGATTTCGGTGTCCTGCCAGGCCATGCGCCACTGTTGTCCACCGTTCGGGCCGGCGTCATCCTGGTCTACGAAGGGCGGGAGATTTCCGACCGCATCTTCGTGGCCGGCGGTTTTGCCGAAGTGACGCGGGAACGCTGCACGGTGCTGGCTGAAGTCGCAATGCCTGTGTCGGAAATCGACGCCGGCAAAACCGAGCAGGATCTCCGCGATGCGCGCGAAGATGTTGCCGGGGCGACGACGGATAGCGACCGCGACGCCGCCAACCGGCGGGCCGATATCGCTCAGGCCAAACTGGAAGCGGTCCGCCGCAGCACGATGCACTGATCGTGCCCGGCTGGTGACGGCCGGGGTCCAGCGTTAGAAAGCGCCGCGCATGTTGCGGCGCTTTTTTTGTTTCGCCGCGTTCGCCGGCTCAATGGAGATGCGGTTAAGCGGTCGGACGGCCTAGCCGGGAGGGCGCGAGTGCCTCTGCCGTCACGCCGCAGGCCACAAGGTCAGCCGGCAATGCCACGGATTGCGCCGCAGCGGCGGCCGCCCTGCCCAGCGCCTCCGACGTCATGATGCCGAACCCGCCCTGGCCGGCCAGCCAGATGAAGCGGGGCTCTGCCGGATCCGGGCCTGCAACCGGCATTTTGTCCGGCAGGAACGAGCGCAATCCGGCCCAACGGTGGGTGATGCGGCGGACGTCCAGCGTGGTGGCTTTCATGACCCGGTCGACCGCCATCGCGACGTCGAGCTCTTCCGGCTGGGCGTCTGTGGGCGGCGTATCGGTCTCGTCCGCCGGCGACGCCAGCACGCGGCCGGCCTCCGGCTTGAAATAGAATTCCTCGGTCGCATCGATGACCATCGGCCAGTGCGGCAGGTTGCCAGCCAAGGCGGTTGGCGGATCGAACGTGATGCAGGTCCGCCGCTTCGGCTGCAAGCCCAGGGGAAGCAGGCCCGCCAACTTGCCGACGTCGTCGGACCAGGCGCCGGCGGCGTTGACGATGACCCCGGCCGCAAATCCGCCAGCCGTGCTGTCGATCTGCCACCCGCCGCCATTGCGGGTAAGCCCGGTCACGCGCGCATCGCATATCAGGCGGCCGCCGGCTTTGGCGAAGCCGCGCAAAAAGCCCTGGTGCAGCGCGTTGATGTTGATATCCTGCGCTGCCGGCACCAGGTAGGCGCCGGCCAACGGTTCCGGACGAAGCGCGGGGCTGAGGCGGCAGGCCTCTGCGATGGTGATCGGCTGGGCGATTCCAGCCGCCAGTTGCTCGGTGGTAAATTGACCGTCGAGCGCCGCCCGCTGGTCCTCCCTTCCGACGATCAACAGGCCGCGCGGCGTCAGCAATGGCCCGCTGGAAAAGCCGTCCGGCGGATTGGCCAGCAGGCCGCCGCTGGCTTTGGCCAGGCCACGGATCAACGGGTTCTTGTACCGCTCCGAAAACAGCGCGGCGGATCGGCCCGTAGTGTGATAGCCGGGATGGCTTTCCGCCTCCAGCAGTAGCACTGATCCTTCTGTGGCCAGCCGATAGGCGGCCGATGCGCCTGCAATCCCGGCGCCGATGACTACGAAATCAAAGGTTTGCGCCATAATCACGTTACTCCGCCGGCGTCGGCAAGCGGCGACGGCTGCCACCCTGGGTCGCCAACGCCGCCAGTTTTGCCAGCCGCCGCCGTTCCAGCGGGCCGACAATCACCGCCATCAGCGGCGGAACGACCAGCAGCGTCAGCACGGCCGACAGGCTGAGCCCGCCCAGCACGACGCTGCCCAATCCCCGGTACAGCTCCGACCCGGCTCCTGGGAACATGACCAGAGGCGCCATGCCGAAAATACTGGTCAGGGTCGACATGAAGATCGGGCGAATGCGGTTGCTGGTTGCTTCAAGAATGCCGTCCCGTGGCGACATCCCTTCCTGGCGGACATGGAACAAGGATTGGTGCACCAGCAGGATGGCGTTGTTGACGACGATGCCGATCAAAATGATGAATCCCAGCAAGGTGAGCATGTCCAGGTTCTGCGGGGTGTAGATATTGAGGATCGCCAGCCCCGCCACTGCGCCTGCCGCGGCGACTGGCACCGATAGCAGGATCACCAGCGGATAGATGAAGCTTTCGAACAGCACCGCCATGACCAGGAATACGATGACGATGGCGAGGATGAGGTCGACCGACATATGGTCCCAGGTCTTGGCCAGTTCGCTGGCCGAGCCGCGCAATTGGAATTTGACCCCGGGCGGCAGGCCATCGGATTCCAGTGGCGCGATCACCTTGGTCCGGATGACATCCATCGCCTGCTCCAGCGGCATGTCCGCGCTGGGGCTGATTTGCAGGGTTATCGTACGTAACCGCTCTTCGTGGCGAATCTGCGTGGGCCCGGATGTGATCTCGATTGTTGCCAGCTCGTTGGCCGGCAAGATCATGCCGTCACCGGTCACGACAGGCAGGTAGTTGATGCCCTGGGTGCGAAGGATGTCTTCGGACGGTCCGCGCAGCACCAGGTCCATCCGCTTGCCGCCGACCGTCACCTCGGCAACCCGCAGGCCATCGTTGAACACGTCGATAGTTTGGCCAAGTTCGACGGCGGTGACGTGCGCATCGGACAGGCGGGCGCGGTTGGGCGTGATTCGCACTTCGGGCGCGCCCAGGGTCAGGTCTGGCAAAGGCCGCATCTGGTGCCCTTCGGTCCGCGGCAGCGCGGCGCCGACGTATCCCGCCGCCTGCTGGGCGACACCGACGATTTCCTGCAGGTCCGGGCCGGATATATCCAGGTTGATGGCGCGAGAGCCGCCGATGCCGCGTCCGAATAGCGACGCGTTGCGGAAAAAGCCGATGGTCCCGGGCTCTTCGAACACCGGCGCCCGCATGGCCGGGATCAGGTCGGTAACGCGCGACGGGTCGGCGGATCGGGCGATCACCAGGGTGCGCGTCGGCAGTGCTACGAAGTAGAAATCCTCGATCTTTGGCGTGCCATCGGCATTGTCAGCCGGGCCGGAGACGCTGGACCAACGGGGCTTGGTTCGCTCCTCGACCCGGCTGGCGATTTCCGTCATGGTTTCCAGGTTATAGCCGGGAGGCGGGATCATAAAGCCGATGATCAGATTGCGGTTGCCGTCCGGCAGATAGTCGAGCTTTGGCAACAACATGAGGGTTGCGGCGATGGCGACGGTGACGATGACCGACACCGAGCTGATCGCCATCACCCGGTTGCGCAACACGATCTTCACATAGCCAATCACGCCGCGGGTGAACCAATCGGCAAAATTGTCGATCCCCACGATCCGCATCGGCTTTTCGTCGACGGGTCTGGTCATCAGGCTCTGCGCCATCGCCTGGATCATCGTTATCGCCACCACCAGAGACAGGCAGACGGATACTGAGATCGCCACTGCGATGTCGCGGAACAGCTGGCCGACCTCCAGGTCCATGAGCAGCAGGGGAATGAACACCATGACCGTGGTCAGCGCGGATACCAGGATAGCGCCCCACACCTGGTTTGCGCCTTCATAGGCAGCGTCCCGGGGTGAACTGCCGGTTTCGCGCAGGCGATAGATGTTCTCCAGCACCACAATCGCAGCGTCGACGACCATGCCGACGGCAAAGGCTATGCCGGCGAGCGAGATCACGTTGATCGACCGGCCAAGCGCGGCCATGGCGACAAAGGATCCGATCACTGAAACGGGGATGGCCACCGACACGATGACGGTCGGGCGCCACGAGCGCAGGAACAGCAACAGAATCGCTGCCGCCAGGAAGCCGCCGACAACAATATTCTGCTGAACCAGGTCGATGGCCGAGTCGATATACACGGTTTCATCGTAGGTCTGGATCAGTCGCAGCTTCATCCGCGGCAGGAAACTTCGGTTGAGTTCGTCAACCGCTTCGCGCACGCCGCGCATGGTCTCGATCACGTTGGCGCCGGTCTCGCGGTATAGCGGAATGCCGATGGCGGATTCGCCCAGCCGCCGGATGGTGGCGCGCGGGGTGGCGTAACCGAAGCCGATATCAGCCACGTCAGCCACTGTCACCCGGGCAATCCGCCCGGTGGCCTGGTCCGAAAGCGAACGCAATACTACTGCGCCGACCGCAGCCGGCGTGGTCAGTTCACCTTCGGTGCGGACCACATAGGTGCGCTTGCCTTCATCGACATCGCCCGCCGACATCGAGGCATTGGCCGAGCGCAGCTTGCTGACGATTTCGCCTATGGTCAGATTATAGTGGGCCATCTGCTCGGGCTTCACCGTAATCTGCAACTGCCGCTCCGCCCCGCCATAGACGGCGGAGCCGGCGACGCCGGGCACGCGCTCCAGCCGCTCGGCGACCACATCTTCGATAAAGTCGTAAAACGTGTGGATCGGCTGCTCGTTGCCCGGCTGGCGCGTGATGATGAACCAGCCGATGGCGTTGTCTTCCGATGATGATGTCTTCAGCGAAGGTTCGTTCGCTTCCGCCGGATAGCCGCTGACCTGGTCCAGCCGGTTCGAGACCAGCAGCAAGGCCTGGTCCATGTTCTGGCCGATCTGGAAATTCAGGGTAACACTGGCTTGCCCGGTTTCCGCCGTGCTTTGCATGCTTTCAAGGCCCCGCAGGCCCCGCAAGGCTTCTTCTTGCCGGTTGACGATCTCGCGCTCGATCTCCGCCGGCGCTGCGCCGGGCCAAGTCGTGCTGATTTCGACGATGGGCTTGCGTACATCGGGGATAAGCTGGATCGGGATGGTTTGCAGAGCGATCACACCGAACAGCACGACCAGGATCACGCCGGAGATGATGGCGATCGGTCGCTCGATCGCAAACCGGATCAGATTCATGACCCTTTCCCCTTGCTGTCATCGCCGGGCTTGTCGCTTGCGGCAGGTTTGGCCGGGTCGGGCTTG
>JAYPXD010000261.1:0-5631 GCA_038135395.1 Alphaproteobacteria bacterium
GTCGTGGTCTGGCCGCATGAACGATTATGCGACGACGTACAGTGCCGATTTGCCGATGGGAATACTCCGCTGTACGCCGACGACGACCACCTGAGTTTACAGGGGACTTTGATCGCAGCAGGTGGGGTGGCGGAAGCGATAACGGCTATGTTGGCCAAGGCGCCTACGCGGAATTGAACGCGGCGACATACGCTTTCTGCCGCCAGCCGTCTGGCTGGGACATCAATCCCCGCGGTTCAGCCAGTTGTCTTTCAGTGGCGTACCCGGCTGGGCCGTGCCGGTCGCGACGCGGCGCAATACCCCACGGAAGCGTTCATCCAAACTGTCCGCCGGTTGGGACGTGGCATTGAATTTGGGGGTATCGCCGACGATCGTCACCCGTTCAGCTACCCGCTTGGCAGGCCAATAATCTGAGACAGCATAGTGTTGGCAGGCGCGGTTGTCCCAGAATGCAATGGAATTCGGCCGCCAGCGAAATCGGCACTGGTACTCAGGGTAGTTTGCCTGGGCATATAGAATCTCGAGCAGCGCCTGACTTTCTTCTGGGGGAATACCCAGGATTTGACGTGTAAATGCACGGTTGACGTAGATCACCTGTTCTCCCGTATCGGGGTGGGTGCGGATAACCGGGTGTTCAGGTGCTGGGTATTGACGGTCGAATTCCTTGAGCTCCGCCTCGCTCGCACCTTTCTCGACTAGGCGTCGGCGGAACACGGAAAAATCGTGTCGGGCATAGAGGCCAGTGACTTTGTCACGAATGTCTTTGGGCAGCCCACGGTACGCAGCGCCCATATCCGCAAAAAGGGTGTCGCCACCAACGGGCGGAACTTCGCGCAGCCGCAGGACTGAGCCAAGCGAGGGCTTGGCTCGCCAGGTGACATCAGAGTGCCAGATATTTTCCGTGCCTGGGTGGTCAGCATTATGATGCAGCCGCAGCATCTCCGGATGCTCGCGGTCTCCGGCTACGAACGGATGGATTTCCAGGTCACCAAAGGACCGAGCGAACACCAAGTGTTGCTCGCGCGTGATATCCTGGTCGCGGAAAAAGATCACCTTCCAGTCCAATAGCGTTCGATAGAGCGCGTCGCGAAGCTCTGAGGTCAGCGGCTGCGACAGATCCAGGCCGCCGATCTCGGCGCCGATGCCGGGTGAGAGCGGTTGAAGTGAGAAGGCGGCGGAGGTGGCGACGTGGTTCATGGCTGCATCCCTCTGTCCTATGCGGTTTTCCAGTCTGGCATGACGCTCAAGCCATCGCTAGGGTAATTGTTACGCCAGTTACCGGCAGCGCACGCTATCGACCAAGGACCTTCCGCATGGATTTTCAGTTTACGGAACAGCAACAGACTATTCGCGATGCAATCCAAAAAATCTGTAGCGATTTTCCGCTGGAGTATTGGCTCGACCGCGATGAGAGCCACAAATTCCCGCACGAATTTGTCGACTCGCTTGCAGGTGACGGTTGGCTCGGCATCGCTATGCCGGAGGAGTATGGCGGCGCTGGGCTTGGTATCTCTGATGCCTGCGTGATGATGGAGACCATCGCCGGTTCGGGAGCTGGGTTATCCGGCGCCAGCGCTGTCCACATAAATATATTCGGGCCGCACCCGATCGTGGTTCATGGAACCGAGGAACAGAAACAGCGTTGGCTGGTGCCCATGATCCAGGGCAAGGAGAAATGCTGTTTCGGTGTGACCGAGCCGGACGCAGGCCTTAACACATCCGCGATCAAGACGCGGGCAGAACGCGACGGCCAGAACTATAAGATCTATGGCACCAAAATGTGGACCTCAACCGCGCAGGAAGCGAACAAGGTTTTGTTGCTGGCGCGAACGACGTCGCGGGAGCAGGTGTCCAAGCCGTTCGACGGCATCAGCCTGTTTTATACGGACCTCAATCGCAAGCACGTCGAAATTCGGGAAATTCCCAAGATGGGGCGTGCCGCAGTCGATACCAACTTTGTGTTCTATGATGGGCTGCCGGTGCCAAAGGAAGACCTGATTGGCGAGGAAGGCCGCGGCTTCTATTATCTGTTGGACGGTATTAATCCCGAACGGTGCCTGGTGGCGTCGGAAGCTGTCGGGATAGGCCAGTTCAGCCTAGATCGTGCGGCCGAATATGCGCGCGAACGCGTCGTCTTTGGGCGCCCCATTGGCCAGAACCAGGGCATTCAGCATCCACTGGCTGAAACCTGGGCCAAGCTTACTGCGACACGCCTTTTGGTCTATAAGGCGGCATGGCTATACGATAACGGACTGCCGTGCGGGGCTGAGGCGAACGCCGGCAAATATCTGGCGGCCGAATTTGGCTTTGAAGCGGCTGAGCGCGCTATGCTTACCCATGGCGGAATGGGCTACGCCAAGGAATACCATGTGGAACGGATGCTTCGCGAAGTGATGATCGCCCGGTTGGCCCCCGTCGGCCAGCAATTGGCGCTTTCCTATATAGCGGAGCGTCAATTGGGTATGCCCAAGAGCTATTGATCACATGTCGGACGTTGGCTTTCGCAAATGGCTTGGCCTCACCTATGAGGTCATGGAGGGCGACCGCGCGGTCGTCTCGCTGGAACTGGATGAGGACAAGCGCAATGTCCGCGATGTTGCTCATGGCGGAATTGTGGCGTCGTTGGTCGATGTTGCCATGGGAACGGCGGCGGCAGGCGGTAACTACGCCACCCGCCAACGCTATGTCGTCACTTTGGAGTTGAAGGTAAATTACCTGGCGCCGGCGCGCGGCAATAAACTGACCGCGACCGCCCAAGTGGTCAAAGGCGGCGCCCGGACGTTTGTCGTCGAGTGCCGGGTGGTTACCGATTTGGGTGTCGAGTGTGCAATGGCGCTTGGTACATTCATCACTCGGCGACGGACCGAGGAGGATGCCGCACGGGAGGCCAAGGGCCTGCCGCGCTAGCGTGGGGGAGGGGATGCGCCAACTGTAGCCTTGATTGCGGCGGCATGATCCGTATCTAGTGCCGGCATGGCCTACTCTCCTCACCGATTTTGCGTCGCGCCTATGATGGATTGGACGGACCGGCACGACCGGTTCTTCCTTCGTCTGTTGTCACGCCATTCCTTGCTCTATACCGAGATGGTGACCGAACAGGCCGTGCGTTTTGGCGACCGAGACCGGCTGCTGGCATTCTCTTGTGAGGAGCATCCGATCGCATTGCAACTTGGGGGAAACGATCCGGCAAATCTGGCCGAAGCAGCACGTATTGGGGAGCAATACGGCTATGACGAGATCAACCTGAACTGCGGGTGCCCTTCGGACCGGGTGCAATCTGGTGCTTTCGGAGCGTGTCTGATGGCGGAGCCCGCCCTGGTCGCCCGTTGTGTTGCCGCAATGCAATCCGCTGTCACAGTGCCGGTGACTGTGAAATGCCGCATCGGTATTGATGACCAAGAGGACTATCCAGCTCTATCGGGATTTGTCCGCGCAATCGCTGAGGTGGGCGCCCGAACCGTCATTGTCCATGCCCGGAAAGCCTGGCTCAACGGTCTGAGTCCAAAAGAAAACCGCACTATTCCCCCCCTGAAGTATGATTTGGTTTATCGCCTCAAGGTAGAAATGCCAAGTTTGACAATCGCAATCAACGGCGGCATTGAAACATTGGACCAATGCCTAGTGCATTTGGCTGAAACCGATGGCGTGATGTTGGGCCGCGCAGCGTACCAGAACCCTTATATGCTTGCACAGGTCGACCGGGTTTTGTTTGCTGACCAGGCTATTCCGCCAGATAGGCGCGCCGTTGCATATCGGATGGCGGATTATGCCGACCGGATGGCGCTCGATCATGGGATACGGGTCGGTAGTGTGGCGAGGCACTTGGTTGGCCTGTTTCAGGGGGTGCCGGGTGCACGGGCATTTCGGCGTCACCTGTCGGAAAACGCCCATCGTCCGGGCGCTTCTGGCGATGTCATTCGCCAGGCCGCGGACCTGGTGCCTTCTCCACCAGCATTAACATTGGCGAGCTAGTAACATGCCTCTGTCCGGAGTCCCATTTCTGGCGGAACATTTTACTGTTTGTCGTGAGCCGGTTTTTGGCAGGCATGGAGTCGTTGCTACCCAACATAGCCTCGCCTCGCAAGTTGGCGTTGAGGTCTTGGAGGCGGGAGGCAATGCAATCGATGCTGCTGTAGCCGCAGCATTTGCGCTCGGCGTTGTCGAGCCATGGATGAGTGGCATCGGCGGCGGTGGCTTCCTGCTATATGCCGATGCTTCCAATGGCGCGGTTCACGAGGTCGACTTTGGAATGGTTTCGCCGCGTGGTGTCGAGCCGGATTACTTCGGGTTAGTCGAAGGAACCGCGGGACATGATGCGTTGTTTTCTTGGCCCAGGGTAATAGAGGACCGCAACCAGATCGGCGCCTGCGCCATCGCTGTGCCAGGAGCGGTTGCCGGGTTCGCGGCAGCAGTCGAGGCCTTTGGCACCATGTCATGGTCCGATTTGATTGCACCGGCCGCAGACCTTGCGACACGTGGACTACCAGTTACATGGTCGGCAACTTTAGAGATTGCTGGGGCCGCCGATACGTTAAGACTCTTTGATACATCACGGGCCATGTATTTGCCGGACGACATGCCACCAGTCGCTAATGATGCTCACCGGCCAATATGGCTGGCACTCGGTCGGCTTGCAGGCACCTATGAACGTTTAGCTAAGGCCGGTCCTCGTGACTTCTACGAAGGGGAAATTGCAAACGCTATAGCCAATGATGTGCGTGCTGCTGGCGGCATAATGGATCATGCTGATTTGGCCTGCTATCGGGCGGAAATACGGCCAGCGCGTGCTATCGGGTACAGAGGCGCGCAGATTCATCTCACAGAAGCTTTTAGTGGAGGACCGACTTTTGCTCGGGCATTACAACATTTAGCTCGTGATTTCGACCCGACCCTGGGGCTCGCGCCGGAAACCTATCTCGCTTGGGCGGATGCGCTGTTCGAGGCATTTGACAACCGGTTGGCAGTTATGGGCCATTCCGGCGATCTCGTTAGCCGAGATGTCTGTACTACCCATCTGTCAGTTGTGGACCGCTGGGGCAATATGGCAGCACTGACAAATACGCTTGTCGAAAGTTTCGGGTCCCGCGTAGTTCTGCCAGAGACCGGCATTTTGATGAACAATGGCATGTTCTGGTTCGATCCTCGTCGAGGGCGTCCTAATAGCCTTGCTCCAGGAGTGAGGCCGCTTGCGAATATGTGTCCAGTTATTGCTACTCGCGCCGGCAAGCCGTGGTTTGCGCTTGGAGCATCTGGAGGCAGACGCATAGTGCCAGCTGTGTTTCAGCTTGCGTCTTTGCTTTGCGACTTTGGATTGAATCTTGATCAAGCCTACGCAGTTCCGCGGCTCGATGTGTCCGGAGAACCAGGAATTCTGGCTGACCATCGACTTGATCAATCGATCCTGGCTGCGCTAGGGGGCCGGTTCGACGTGACGCGAACATACGATTCAGTCGGGATGGACGAATTTGCAAAGCCTCAGGCTGTGCTGCAGGAAAATGGAAATCAGTACGGCGCTGTCGCCACGACAGTCGCAACTGCATTGGCGATAGCTGCGCGAGCAACTGATAAATAGAGCGTTTTCGTTTCATTCTGGCTCATAGCCGCATGCTGTGAAGAAGTTTCGGGCGTCTT
>JAYPXD010000262.1:0-3925 GCA_038135395.1 Alphaproteobacteria bacterium
CGCATTGGACGTCGCTGATCAAAATGCCGTCGAGGCCTGGCTAAGCGGGCTCGGCGATTTCGATGCGCTGATCGACTGCGCCGCTATCTGTCCCTTCACCGATTGGGACAATCAGGGTTGGAACCAGGAGGCGGAGCGGCTGTTTCAGGTCAATATGCTGGGGCCGATGAATTTGGTGCGGGCGGCAATGCCCCGCCTGAAAGCGCGCGGCAAGGGCTCCATCGCATTGGTTGGATCAATCGCGGGGCGCATCGGCGGCGTCCGCGCTGCGCCGCACTATGCCATGAGCAAAGGCGGGATTCATGCGCTGGTGCGCTGGGCGTCGACCCGCATGGCGCCGTCGTGCACGATCAACGCCGTCGCTCCCGGCCCGGTCGATACGCCGATGACCCGCGGCGAAAGCTATGACGCCTCCGGCTTCCCGATGCAGCGCATGGCGACGGCAGACGAGATTGCCGGGCCTCTGGTGTTCCTGGTTTCGCCGGCAGCCAGCTATATCAACGGCGCCGTGCTCGACATCAACGGCGCGCTGCACTTCAGCTAACCACCTCGCAGGCTATTTGCCTGCGCTGAGCCGGCTTAGAACGATCACCGGGAATATGCCGGCCAGCACAATCGCCAACGCCGACAGCGAGCATGCTTCCAGACGCTCGTCGCTGGCCAGTTGATAGACGTGGCTGGCCAGGGTCTCGTAATTGAACGGCCGCAGCAACAACGTCACCGGCAGCTCTTTCATCGTGTCGACAAAGACCAGCGCGACCGAGGTCAACAGGCTGCCCCGCAACAGGGGCAGATGCACGCGCCAGAGCGTTTCACGCGGTGAGAAGCCCATCGTGCGCGCGGCGTCATCCATATGGCCCGTCACCCGGTGCAGCCCTGCATCCACCGTACCATGCGCCAAGGCCAGAAACCGCACCGACAAGGCAAACACCAGCGCGAATATGGTGCCGCCGAAGACCGCGCTCGGCGCGCTGCCGAACCACTCCATAACGTCGGCAAACGCAAGATCCAATCGCGCCAGCGGAATCAGCACCCCCAGCGCCAGCACGGCGCCCGGAAACCCATAGCCCAGCGTTGCCAGCCGCACGCCATGGCGCATCCAGGGGTTTGGCCGCAACCGGGCGCCATACGCCAGGAACAACGCTGCAAAGGTCGTCACAATCCCCGCGGCGGAGGCGATAGTAATACTGTGCTGCGCCAATACATAAAATTCCGCAAGCGACTGCGCCTCGATCCGGCCCCAGGCGTAATACAATAGCCGACCGGCCGGGACCCCAAACCCCAGGAGCAATGGCAGGGCGACACACGCTGTGGTCAGCCATCCGGCAGGCCCGGACAATTCGCGGCGCTGGCGCGCGCCACCGCTGGAATGGAACTTGCGGCCGCCTCGCGCGACATATTCCGCCGTCGCCAGGGCGGCGACCAGCACCAACAACACCAACGCAATCTGCGCCGCTCCGTCCGGACGGCCCAAGTGCAGCCAGACGTCAAAAATTCCTACCGTCAGTGTCTGAATGCCAAAATGCTCGACCGCGCCGATGTCGTTGATGGTCTCCATCCAGACGATCAAGACCCCGGCCACCAAGGCCGGCCTCGCCAACGGCAAACCTACCCGCCAGAAGGCGCCGAATGCGCCTTGGCCCAGCAATCTGGCGGCCTCCACCTGCCGGGCGCCTTGCCCAAAGAAGGCTGAACGAGCCAGCCAGTAAACATAAGGGTAAAGGCATAGCGATAGAACAACGATGCCGCCGCCCAGGGACCGCACGGCTGGAAAAGCATAGTCCCGTGCGCTCTGCCAGCCGAACACGGCCCGCAGGCTCGCCTGCACCGGCCCGGCGTATTCCAGGAAATCGGTATAGACGAACGCCATCAGGTAGGTCGGCATGGCCAGCGGCAAAAACAGAGCGCTATCCAGCAAGCGGCGCCCCGGAAACTCATATACGCAAACCATCCACGCCAAGGACACGCCAAGCGCCAACGCGCCCAAACCGACACCGCCGCCGAGCAATACCGTGCTGAGCAAATAATCGGGTAAAACGGTCGTCGCCAGGTGTCGCCACAGTTCCAGGCTTGGGGTGATCGACAACCACAGGACCGCCATCAGCGGAACCGCCACCAAAGCGGCGAGGAACGCCACCCCTATCCCCCTGGACCGGCTACCGATACTTCGCCTAGACATCACAATGGCCTACCGCGCCAGAGTCTACTGTACCATGGCCTACCGCTTGATTTTGCGGCCATACAATTCCAACCGATGATCAACCAACTCATAACCGAGTTCGCGGGCAATCCGCTCTTTCATCGCCTCAATTTCGGAATTGTGAAATTCGATTACTTCTCCCGACTCGATGTCGATCAGGTGTTCATGGTGATCGCCATGCTCTTCGTACCGGGCGCGGCCTTCACCGAAATCGTGCCGAATCAGGATATTCGCATCCTCAAACAACTTCAGCGACCGATAGACCGTTGCAATCGAAATTTTCGGATCGACCGCCGTCGCCCGGCGATAGACCGTCTCGACGTCCGGATGGTCCGACGCCTCCGAGATCACGCGCGCAATGGTGCGGCGCTGGTCCGTCATCTTAAGGCCTTTTTCCAGGCACAACTGCTCTAGGTTCGAGAGCTCGGCCATTTCGGTCGTCCTCATGCGCGTGGGTGCCCGCCTTATAGCCGAGCATTCGGGTGTTGGCGAGGCTTCGCTCTAACTGTCGGGCGAAACGCGACTAAGGCTTGGGGAAGGATGCAGCCAGAAACCGGCCGATGGGCACCATTCGGCCAATGGCATAATGGATAAACAGGTCCAGCGCGCCCTCCGCCTGCGCCTGTATGGCTGGGTCGAGGCCGCCTGGCAGATCCGGCATTTGGTACGCCAATTGCCGGCTGATGCCGCGGGCAATGGCCAAATTCTCTGCAATCATCCGGTCGATGCTGCCGTCGGCGTCCAATGGCGCCAGCCGCGTCCAGGCCAACGCCAGGAAAGCAGGCCAATGCGACAGGTGCCGATACATGCTGGCCAGCACCTTCTGCTCCGGATCGCCGATGCCGTTCAACAGCCGCACCACCGCCGCGACCTCGGCCGGCATATCGGCAATCGGCGCCAGGGACGGCAACGAGCCGCCGATATCGTGTCCAGGGTCGATCGTCGCCATGGGGGTTGCATCCGCCGCCCCGGCCACCTTGGCCCGCAACGCCGCCAAGGCGACCAGGTTCATGGCGTTTGACCGGTCGTATGATGCTAGCACTTGCGCGATTCCGTTGCGCGCGTCGGGACCCAGGCCGGCGGCCTCCAAAACGGCCAGCGGCCAGGGTGGCGTCACCGGCAACACAACCTGCCGCCGCAAATGCGCCGCCGCGATCCCGACCTGGCCCGAAACATAAATCGGCCGGACGCTGTTCCAGGTCCAAGGCAATGCGCCCGGCATCGTCGCCAAATACCGCCAGATCAAATTGACCACCGGCACGCCCAGCGTGGCCCGGATATCCCGGTAAATTTCGGCGATTTCGCCCGTCGCGTCGGCCTCGGTAATGGCGGGAACGGGATCGGATGATCGGGTCATGTCAGGTTCTCCAGGGCAGCGACCGTCGCAATGGCGGGCTATCCGCAATCTTGAGGCACAGCCGGCGCCCCGCGCTAGGCCGTGCGAATCCGATCCGCCTATTCGGGCGCGAGCGTCCGGTTCGCCAGGATAAAGTCCCGGACCTGCGGCTGGATTTCCTCGCGCCACCGACGGCCATTAAAGATGCCGTAATGGCCGACCTTCGGCTGAACCAACAGTTTATGCCGATCCAAGGGAATATTCGCGCAGAGGGTGTGGGCGGCCTGGGTCTGGCCGATGCCGGAGATATCGTCCTTTTCGCCCTCGACCGTCAAAAGCGCCGTCCTTCGAATCGCCTTCGGGTCGACCAGCTGGCCGCGGTGTATCAT
>JAYPXD010000262.1:3935-5626 GCA_038135395.1 Alphaproteobacteria bacterium
GTGCATCATCTTGCCGTCCGGCAGGGCGTGCTCCTGGAATACGACGCGGATCGTGTCCAGGTAGAACTCAGCCGTCATATCCATGACCGAGTTGTATTCGTCATAAAATTTGCGATGTGCGGCGGCGCTTTCACCGTCGCCGGTGATCACATGCCGGAATAACTGCAAATGCGCGTCCATGTGTCGGTCCAAGTTCATCGTCATGAACCCGGTCAGTTGCAGAAAGCCGGGATAGACGCGTCGCAGCATTCCCGGATTGGGCCATGGCACCAGCGAGATGACATTTTGCTCGAACCAATCCAGCGAGCGCGAGGTCGCCAGCTCATTCGGCACTGTCGGGCTCATCCGAGTGTCAATCGGGCTGCCCATAAGCGTCAGACTAGCGGGCTGGCACAAATCGCCGTCGGCGGCGAGTAGCGCCGTCGCCGCCAGCACTGCCGGCCCCGGCTGGCATACCGCCATCACATGCGTATTGGGGCCCAGAAATCGGATAAAGCGCATAACATAGTCGGTGTACTCTTCCAAACCGAACTTGCCGTTGCTCGCCGGTACAAGCCGCGCATCCACCCAATCGGTAATATAAACATCGTGCTCTGGCAGCATCGCCTGGACCGTGCCCCGCAGCAATGTTGCGTAGTGGCCGGACATCGGCGCGACGATCAGCACGCGGGGGTCGTGCATCCGCGCCGGCGCCATCGCCTCGCCGTTCCGCCGGAAATGCCGCAAAGTGCAGAACGGCAGGCGCATCGCCGGCTCGATCGCGACTGGCACATCGACGCCATCGACCTCTGTTGTCTCAATGCCCCATTCCGGCTTGCCGTACCGCCGGGTTACGCGTTCGAACACATCGCAAGCCGCCGCCACAGCCTTTGCCTGCGGTAGTGCCGCCATCGGATTGATCGGCGAGCGATAAAACCGCCGGGTCGCATCCATCGCCATGCGCAGCGGCTGGATAGCGGCGTGCGTCGCCTCATATGCGGTGTACAGCATGCCGAATTGGTCTCCCTAGCGCTCAAAGGCGATCGTGACATGGCGGCCCAATTTATATTGCGTCGCACAATTTTTCGCGCCTGCAGTATATAACGGTTTTTTGACGCTAGCAAAGAGGCTTCCAGTACCGGCTACCGGATAAAATTAGGCCACCCAGGCGCACCCGACAGCAGGCGGCAAAATCTTGGGCCGGTTTGTTCAAGAAATTTACCGGAAGCCTCTGGACATGGCGGCGTATATCGCATACACCCGCGTCCTCAATCGCAGCACTGTAATGCAGTGTCCGCGGGATGCCCAGGTAGCTCAGCTGGTAGAGCAGCGGACTGAAAATCCGCGTGTCGGTGGTTCGAGTCCGCCCCTGGGCACCATTTCATCCCCTTAATAAATTGATTTAATTAATAATTTGCCGTTAATCTGAAAAATTATCCCCCCTAATATGCCCTTTAGGCTCTGCGCTGGACGGTCAAATTAGCGATTGAAATTGCGCACACAAAAAACGTGACCTAATCCGAATACAGCGCCTCCTGCATATTCCGAAACGCCTTTCTGACCGCCGTCAGGCTACCCAACTTTGTCCGGCTTTCATTTACGCTGCCAAAGCGCGCCGTCAGGAAGGTGCCAAGTTTCTTAGAGCGTTTTGGTATCTGACAGATTCGCCTCAGGGATTTCCCTGACGCCGAATTTCTGATTCAGAATAAGGG
>JAYPXD010000263.1:0-5625 GCA_038135395.1 Alphaproteobacteria bacterium
ACCCGAAAAACGCCGTCAAAACGCAGAAATCAGGCTTTCCGGAGGTCTCCACCTGTCCAAGACGCCTCTTTTGGGTCACGATTGTCAGCGCCGTGTGGCTGCTCGCAGCGCCTGCGCGTGCGAACCTTTTGCTCAACAGTGGGTTCGAGTCGGGCGATCTCGCGCAGTGGACAGTGTATACGACGACGAACGGCACGGTCGGCACGCCGGCGGTGGTGCTGTTCGACACCGGCGGGCAGGGAGTGTCGCGGGCCGCCCAGTTTGTCGTCGGATTGGCGCTGCCGATCGGCTCGCTGCCGCGCGGCGGCGGCATTCTGCAAAGCTTCGCCATGCCGGCCGAAGATAACCTGACGATCAGCATTGACGTGGCGTCGGCGGGGTCCGCGATCTCCGGCAATGTGGATGGCGGCGTTGTCCGTCTGCTGCTGGACGGGTTTACGGTGGTGACGCACGATTTCGGCGCAATTGCGATGAATGCGGTGGAACGGATCACGCTCAGCATTACCTTGCCGGTTGCGGCCGGGCCGCATCAGGTCGGGTTGGACATGACGCGCCGGTTCGTGACCAATGAGGCGACGCCGCGGCTGTATCTCGACAATTTCCGTGCCGTCACGGACGCGCAATTGCTGGCGTCGCCGGGAGGGTGGCAGCTGCTTGCCGGCGCCGCACTTGGCTTGGCGGGAGTTCTGCGCCTCAACCGGCCAAGCACCCACCGGCGCAGTCCTGACCGCCTGCTTGCCGTGCTTGCAATTAAGGTCCAGACTTCGTGGCAGGTTTGCAAGGAGCCTGACGCATGGATCTCTCCCTCGACCAACGCTATCTGGTTTTTCGCGAGGATGTCCGGGCTTTCATCGCCGCCAACCGCGAGCACGCGCCGCCCGCCGTCACCTTCCGCGATCGTGTCAAGCCCGGCCCGGCGGAGTTCGCCTGGCAGGCCCGGCTGATCGAGGCCGGCTACGCGGCCCGCACCATCCCCAGGGAATACGGCGGCTTTGGCGCCGAGCCGGACCTGCTGGAACAGTCCATTATTGCTGAGGAATTCTCTGCCGCCGGCGTGCAGGGTGGGCTGCAGGGCATTGGCATTATCATGCTGGTGCCGACCCTGCTGGAGGTTGGCACGCCGGAACAGAAAGCGCGCTACATCCCGAAAGCCATCACCGGCGAGGAATGGTGGTGCCAGGGCTATTCGGAGCCGGGCAGCGGCTCCGATCTCGCCTCTCTGCGCACCGACGGGCGGCTGGAGGGCAACGAGTGGGTGATCAACGGCCAGAAAATCTGGACCTCCGGCGCGCACTACGCCCAGATGATGTTTTGCCTGGTCCGCACGGAGCCGGACGCGCCCAAGCACCGCGGCATCTCCTACCTGCTGATCCCGATGGATACGCCCGGCGTCACGGTCTCGCCGCTGAAGACGATGACGGGCCGCAGCGAGTTCAACCAGGTGTTCTTCGACGACGTGCGCATCCCGGCCACCAACATCGTCGCCGGCCGCGGCGAAGGCTGGAAGGTCGCCAACGTCACGCTGAAGCACGAGCGCGGTGGCATCGGTGACCCGGCGAAGTCGATTGCCCGTTACGACGGACTCGTGAAGCTGATGAAGCGGGAGACGGTTGATGGCTCCCGCGCCATTGACGACCCGCTGCTGGCCGACCGGCTGATGCAGTTGGAGGCCAAGGTGCTGGCGCTGAAGTTCAACAACATGCGGGTGCTCACCGCCGATCTGGCTGGCAACGATCCGGGTTTGGCGCGGCTCGTCACGAAATATTACGGCACCGTGTTGAACCACGAGATCGACGCGCTGGCCATCGACGCCATGGGCGAACTGGGCGCGCTCTATGAGGATGGCGAGTATCTGCGCGACGAGGGCGCGTGGCAGGCCTGGTACATGCACGATCTGGGGCTGATCATCGGCGGCGGCTCCACCAACATTCAGCGCAACATCATCGCCGAGCGCGGCCTCGACCTGCCGCGCGAGCCGAAGGCCGTGATCCCGCCGCAGGGCATGGGAGGAGGCGCCGCCTCCGGGAGGCGCGGCTGATGCGGTTCGGACTCTCTTCGGAACAGGAAACCTTCCGCGACCAGCTGCGCCGGCTGCTGAACGAGCGCTCGCCGCTGGAGCGGGTGCGGGAAGTCGCGGCAGAGGGATCCGGCTATGACGAGCGGCTCTGGACCGGCCTTGCCGAAATCGGCGCCATGGGTGTGCTGGTGCCGGAGGAATACGGCGGCCTCGGCATGGGCGCGTTCGATGCCGGGCTTGTGCTGGAGGAGTTGGGCCGGTTCGTGGCCCCTGCGCCTTATCTCGGAACGGCCTTTGTCGCGCCGCTGGTGCTGTCGGAAAGCGGCAGCAACATGTTGGCGTCGGAATGGCTGCCGCGTATCGCCGGCGGCGAGGCCCGCATCGGCCTGGCCCTGGCGGAGGCGGTGGGCGCGCGCGCCGGAGCCGGCGTGCGGAACGAGAACGGCCGCCTGTCCGGCACGGCGTTGATGGCCCTAGAGGCTGGCACTGCCGATGCCTTTATAACGGTGGCTGGCGGCGAATTGTGGCTGGTGCGGAGCGAGGCTCCTGGCCTGACGCGCACGCCGATGACCAGCATCGACCGCACCCGCGCGCTGGCGGAACTGCGGTTCGACGGTGTGGAGGCGGAGCCGCTCGCCGGCGGCGCGGCCCTGACTCGCCGCGCGCTCGACCTGGCGCGGGTTGCGCTGGCAGCGGACACGGTCGGCGCGGCGGATGCCATGTTCGAGCAGGCGACGGCCTACTCAAAACAACGGGTGCAGTTCGAGCGGGTGATCGGCTCGTTCCAGGGCGTGAAGCACGCTCTGGCCGACATGGCGACCGCGCTGGAGCCGGCCCGCGCCCTCACCTGGTACGCAATCCACGCGCAGACCGAGATGCCGGGTTCGACGGAGGCACACCGGCTCGCCTGCCACGCCAAGGCGCACCTGGCCGAGGTCGGGCGCATGGTGGCGCGCGGCGCGACGGAGGTGCATGGCGGCATGGGCTTCACCGACGACCTGGGCCTGCACTTCTGGTTCAAGCGCATCGGCCTGGATCGTCAGCTATTGGGCTCGCCCGAGCAGATCCGGGCGGAAGCGGCGGCCGCCATGGCCGCCTGACCGCAGGCCGGGTTCAGGCAGCGATCTTTGCCAGGGTCAGTTCAAAGGTCAGCGCTTGGCCGGCCAAAGGATGATTGGCGTCCAGGCTGACCTTGGCGTCGTCGAGTGCGACGACCGTGAGTTGCATTTGGCGGCCTTGTGGGTCGGTTGCAGTCAGCATGCCGCCGACTTCCAACTGAATTTCTGCCGGAATCTGGGACCGTTCGACCTCGTGCACCAAACCCGGTTGTTTTTCACCATAGGCTTCGGCTGGGGGCAGCGTGACGGTCTTGGAGTCGCCTTCCGCCATGCCGATCAAGGCATTTTCGAAGCCGGGGATCACCTGGCCTTGGCCGAGGGTCACCACAAGCGGATCACGCCCGGCAGAGTTATCGAATTCGGTGCCGTCGTTAAGTTTGCCGCGATAGTGGACATGCACGGTATCACCGCTCGATGCCTGTTTCATGGGTCAGGTTCCTTTAGTGCCGTTGGGAAAAAATCGGCGCAAAAAAAAAGCCCACCGCCGTTCCCGCAGCGCATAGGCTTAGCGGGAACGGCAGTGGGCTTGATCTCGCGTCAGTCTAGAGCCTTGAGGTTCTCGGCCGACAGACGTTGGCGTTTATCGGGGATCAGTTCAAATTGGACCTTCTGGCCTTCGCGCAGGCCCGTAAGGCCAGCCTTCTCAACGGCCGATATATGTACGAAAGCGTCTTTGGTGCCGTCGTCGGGCTTAATGAAACCAAAGCCTTTGGCTGAATCGAACCACTTTACGGTTCCAGTTGTCATGGGGTCACTCTTCATCGTTCACGTGGCAGAAAAAGCTCAGCCACCGGAAAAGCCTTATCCGAACATCACTGGGTAAAGGCTGAAGCCGCGGACGACGGGCCGGATACGCAGAGAGCGGTCCTAAGAAAAGCACAGCTTTACCTGGCATTGACGGGGTCGAAAGTCAATGAAACATGTTGGAAATCAAAAAAAGAGGGCAGTCCAGCGAAAGCTAAACTGCCCTATCAAGTGGGTTTTGCAAAATCACAATTTCGCAACACCCTTGGGGTTAGGAAGGGGTAAACTACGCGGCGGTCGGTTTCTGCCTAACGCCACGCCCTATCAAGATAGCGATCCATGCTGGCAATCCGAGTGATGGTCGTCACTCATCTGTATAATTGCAGCGATCAGCTGGACTTGCCGGCTTCCCCAACCAGATTGGTGTTGTCCGGAGCCTGGTCCGTGCGGCGCACGACGCCCGCATCGACCAGCTTGTGCATCAGGTCCTGCATCATGCCCATCGACTGCAGGAACGCGCGGGGGGTCAAAACAACGCGGTGGTGCACTTCAGCCGGCGCAGGGGTGCCGCCGGTCGCAGCGCCCGGAGGGGTCGAGGCCAGGTCAATGCGCACCATGCCGTTGACAAAGCTGATATTGGAAAAGCCGTCGGCGTAAATCTGCGGAATAATTTGATAAGCGCTCCTATGAGGAATGTGAATGGGGCGTCGACCCCAAATCAGACTGCGGTATTCCAACCGTAAATATACGAATGCCGGATTCCCCGTTTGGTAGCAAGCAATAGACCGCTCGCGCCCGTTCTGTGCGACGCGATCACGCCAGCAGGTCTGCCACGGAAGCCAAAAGGCGGTCGTGATGTTTTGCGGCCGCGGGCTCCAGGCGGACCCGTATCGCGTCACACAGGGCAGACCATAGGCGGCGCAATGGCGATGCGTCGGCCGCCAGCGATCCCCAGCCATTACGGCGAAGTTCGCTTGCAAGGGCGTGCGCCAATGTGCCGAGCGGATGGTAGCCAACCAGAGCGGCAATCCCGGCGATGTCATGCACCACCGAAGTGACCGTAGTCCTTGCCGCCTTCAGGTCGAGGGTAAGTCCGTCCAAAAGCGCCGCAAAGGCCACTTCCGCTTGCGGCCAATGTATCGACAACCAGTCTTCGAAAGTATCCAGCAAGTCTGGCGCAATGCAGTCTTCATGATGGCCAATGGCATCATTCACAATGTCTGAATTTCCCTCAAAGATTCAGCAGAGACTGTAAATTTTGCAGACAATTGTGATGGGATTAGGGCAGGTCAGCGTCGCAACTTAGGATTTAGCGCGTCGCGCAGCCAATCGCCGATGATATTGACCGACAGCACCAAAATCACCAAGCCCAGGGCCGGAAACAGGGTGATCCACCATTCACCGGAAAACAGGTATTCGTTGCCGATCCGGATTAACGTGCCGAGCGACGGATTGGTCGGCGGTACGCCGACGCCGAGAAACGACAATGTCGCCTCGGATATGATGGCCAGCGCCAGGCCGACGGTTGCAATGACCAGGATCGGCCCCATCAGGTTCGGCAAGACGTGGCCGATCATGATGCGTCGTGATGGCAGCCCCAGCACTTTGGCGGCGGCGACATAGCCCTTGTTCAGCTCCACCATCGTGGCGCCGCGGGCGACGCGGGCAAAGCGCGGCCAGTCCGACAGGCCGATGGCGACGACCAGCACAAAGATGGCGACGTCTTCGAAGGTGACGCCGACCAGT
>JAYPXD010000264.1:0-2277 GCA_038135395.1 Alphaproteobacteria bacterium
GCAGGTCCGGCTCCAGCGCCGGCTCGTCATAGAGCGCCAGCCAGTCCTCGCGGATGGGAATGTAGTGCGAGCCGCCGGAGGGTGTGGCGGGCGGTGGAGGGGCTTTGGCCATGGCGTTTCCTTTAGGGCTTTATCTGATTGGAGTTGAATACCGGATGCGGGCGATCTTAAGCGTTGAGCCCATAGCTTGACCAGCGCTCCGGAACCAGGGTGACGCGCCAGCGCGTGCCGGCCTCAAAATCGGCGTGCATGCTTGCGGCATAGGCCTTGCCGTCGGCCTCGCCCTCATAGCGAATGGCCATCTCCAGGAACTCGGCATAGGTCGCGGTCTCCAGCAATGCCGGGCCCTCGACGCTGACGTAGGCAAGCGGTGAATGATCGCGCTGGGCGGTGAGTGTGATGCGGCCCGCCGCCTGGATCAACCGGGCCTTGAGAGAATCCTTTGCGGTCACGAACCACGGCCGGCCATGGGCATCCAGAGCGTGCCAAACGGGCACGCAGAGCGGCCCCCGGCCCGGGGCCTCCACGGCCAACAATGGGATCCAGGGTCGGGCGAGAAATTCGACTTCGGCGGCGGTCGGCATACGACGGGCTCCTATTCTGCGGCGGAGGATGCCGTTGCGGCATGCAATATACCGCGGTACTGCCCGCGCAACGCCGCCTTCATCACCTTGCCTACCCCGTTCCGCGGCAGGCTGTCGACGAAGACCACCGCGTCGGGCATCCACCATTTTGCAATCTTGCCGTCCAGAAAGGCCCGCACTGCCGCCTCGTCCACGCCCGAGCCCTGGTCGCGCACGATCAGCAGCAACGGACGTTCCTGCCAGCGGGCGTGTTCGACGCCGATGCAACAGGCCTCCGCGACGCCTGGGCAGCCGGCGGCGGTATTCTCCAGCTCGACCGAGCTGATCCATTCGCCGCCGGACTTGATCGCGTCCTTGGCCCGGTCCGAAATGCGCATATGCCCTTCCGGCCCGACGGAGCCGATGTCGCCGGTATCCAGCCAGCCGTCGGAGGTGACAGGCGTCAGGTCCGGGCGGCGGAAATAGCCTGCAGCGACCGAGGGGCCCCGGACCTGCAACAGGCCGACGCTCTGCCCATCCGCCGGCAGCACGAGGCCGTCCTCGCTGACCGCGCGCACATGGGAGAGAAAGACCGGCTGGCCCTGGGTCTGTTGCTCAGCCCGACGCTCCGCCTCCGAGGCGTGCGGGTCCGGCACGGCGACCGTCAGCGCCTGTGTCGTCTCGGTCATGCCGAAGGCGTGCACGACCTTCGGCCCCAGCGCCTCGACCCGGCGCAGGAGGGACTCGGGCGGGGCGGTCGCGCCGGTCCAGAGGTGCTGCAGGGGACCGAAGTCGCCGCCGTCCTTCTGGAGTTCGCCCAGCAGATCCATGAGCACGGTCGGCACGCCGCCCGAATGGGTGACGCCCTCGGTGCGGAACAGGCCCAGCATGGCGCGCGGGTTCACCACCCGGCCCGGCAGCACCATCTTGGCCCCGGCGAGGGGCGCCATGTAGGGCATGCCCCAGCCATTGCAGTGGAAAAACGCAGCGGCGCAGAGCACGCAGTCGCCCTTGCCGAGGTTCCAGCCGTTCTTGCCGGCGATGGTCATGACGTTCAGCACCGTGCCGCGGTGGCTGTAGAGCACGCCTTTCGGCTCGCCCGTCGTTGCCGAGGTAAAGCAGAGGGTGGAGGCGCGGCGTTCGTCGAACTCCGGCCAGGCGAAGGCCGGGTCGCCCTCGTCCAGCAGGTCTTCGTAGCAGAGCACGCCGGGCAGTGTGGTCTCTGGCATCGCGTCGGCAGACGCCAGCACGATCCAATGCCGGACGCCGGGGCACTCCGGCGCTATGGCCTCGGCAAGCGGCAGGGTGTCCAAGTCGACGAACACGGCGCGGTCGTCGCAATGGTTGACGGTATAGGCCAGATGTCCCTCGTGCAGGCGCGGATTGGCGGTGTGCAGCATACCGCCCGCGCCGGGGACAGCGTGCATCACCTCGAACAGCCGCCAGGTGTTCCAGGCGAGCGCCCCCAGGAAAACGCCTTCGCTGGCCAGCCCCCGCTGTACCAACGCCGAGGCGAGCCGGCGCGCGCGGCCGTCAGCCTCGCGGTAGCTTGTGCGGTGGATGACCCGGCCGTTGTCAGCCGTCGCAATCTCGGTGTGCGGAAAAACGCGGGCGGCGTAGGCCAACGTCTGGCTGGTCAACAGAGGGGCTTCCTGCATCAGCCCAAGCATGGCGGTGTCCTCCAAAGCCTGTGCAAAGTCCCGTGCATGGCTGG
>JAYPXD010000264.1:2287-5603 GCA_038135395.1 Alphaproteobacteria bacterium
TCAATGGGAATGGAGGAAAGAGACTTGCGCCTTCCGCCAACCGACGCCTTGCTGCGGGTCAGGACGAGGGAAGACCGGACTTGCTAACAAATTTCGGTATCCGGTAGCATCACGCCATGTGAAATTCCCCGATGCGGCGCGGGCTGCACCAGCACGATTGCGCCACGATTCAGGAGGTCGGGATGCCCCACCAAAATCATGCGATCAACGAAGTACCGGATGCTCCGGACGCCCTCCGGCTACGCGAGAAATACCGTGAGGAGCGGGACCGTCGCGTCCGCGCCGACGGCACCGACCAGTATGTCGCGACCGTGGGCGACTTTGCCCACTATCTCGACGACCCCTATGCCGACCCGAACTTCACCCGCAAACCGCTGGACGAGACCATCGAGGTGGCAATCCTGGGCGGCGGCTTCGGCGGATTGCTGGCAGGCGCGCGCCTGTCCGCAGCGGGGATCGACGACCTGCGAATCATAGAGAAGGCCGGCGATTTCGGCGGCACCTGGTACTGGAACCGCTATCCGGGCGCGGCCTGCGATACCGAGGCCTATATCTACATGCCGCTGTTGGAGGAAGTCGGTTATATCCCGACCCGCAAATACGCCCGCGCCACCGAGTTGTATGAGCATTGCCAGCGCATCGGCCGCCATTTCGACCTGTACCGCAGCGCCTTATTCCAAACCGTTGTCACGGAAGCGCGCTGGGATGAAGCCGCGCTGCGGTGGACGGTGACCACGAACCGTGGCGACACGATCCGCGCCCGTTTCCTGATCATGGCCGGCGGCACGACGCTCGGCCGGCCCAAATTGCCGGGCGTGCCGGGGATCGAATCATTCAAGGGCCACACCTTCCACACCAGCCGCTGGGACTACAGCTACACCGGCGGCGATTCGCTCGGCAATCTCGACAAGCTGCGGGACAAGCGCGTCGGCATTATCGGCACCGGCGCAACAGCGGTGCAATGCGTGCCGCACCTGGGGCGTTCTGCGAAGGAACTCTACGTCTTCCAGCGCACCCCGTCATCCGTTGACGTGCGCGCCGACCGCCCGACCGATCCGGAGTGGGCGGCCAGCCTGCAACCCGGCTGGCAGCAGGAGCGTATTGCGAACTTTACCGCCGTCATCTCCGGCGCGGATTTTGAGGAGGATCTGGTCAATGACGGCTGGACCGACCTGATCGGCAATATCCTGCTGGCCGCCCGCCGCCGCCAGCAGGCCGGCGAGGAGGTCGAGGACGCCCAGGCCTTGATCCAGCAGGCCGACGACCAGAAAATGGATCAGGTGCGCGCCCGCATCGACTCCATCGTGCAGGACCCCGCGACGGCCGAAGCGCTGAAGCCCTGGTACAACCAGTTCTGCAAGCGCCCCTGCTTCCATGACGACTACCTGCCGACGTTCAACCTGCCGAACGTCCATCTGGTCGACACCAAAGGCCAGGGGGTCGAACGGATCACGGAAAAGGGCGTGGTGGTGGACGGCCAGGAATACGAGCTCGATTGCCTGATCTACGCCACCGGCTTCGAGGTCGGCACTGGCTACAACCGCACCATCGGCTTCGATCTCTATGGCCGCAACGGCCAGAGTCTGGGCGAGAAGTGGAAAAACGGCGCGGAGACGCTGCATAGCCTCTTCACCAGAGGCTTCCCCAACCTGATCGTGTTCTCAACCATGCAGTCGGGCCAAAGCGCCAATTTCCAGCACATGCTGGACGTCAAATCACAACACATCGCCTATGTGCTGAGCGAGGCGAGAGCCCGGGGCGTCAAGGCGCTGGAGCCGTCGGCAGAGGCCGAGCAGGACTGGGTCGACACCATCGTCAAACTGGCGATCGGACGGCGCGCGTTTCTGTCTGAATGCACGCCCGGCTACTACAACAACGAAGGCGGCGCGCTGGACATGCGGGTGGCAAAGAATAACCAGTATTGGCGCGGACCAATGGTCTATGTCCGCCAGCTGGACCGCTGGCGCGCCGAGGGCACGCTGCCGGGGCTGGAACTGACGCGTTAGCAACGCGGCCCGCAGCCTTGGGAAACCGGAGCACGACGCCAGCTTGACTCGGCGTCGTGCTCCGGACGGTGCAGCGATCCTACATTCCCAGCTTGTCTTTGACGCCGTACTCGACCGCCAGTTCGGTCAGCTTGGCCCAGGTGGAGTCCTCGATCTCGATGCCGTCGCGGCGGCGGGCCTCTTCTTTCAGGTGCTCGATCTCGCCGGGGTAGAGCACGCCGTTGCTGCCGGCAGCCGGCGGAGTCGCCTTCAGATATTTGGCGAAGTCGGCCACGTCCTTCTTGAAGGTGGCCACATCACGGAACGAGGCCACATTGAACACGGCCATGAAGCAGCCGTCATTGTGCTTGCCCGACGGATCGACGCCAAAGCCTAGGCCGGTCAGCAGGCCGCAGAGGATCTCGACAGCAGAGCGCCGCCTTGGCGCAGCTGCTTCGGATCGTTCGTCGGCTTGCCGTCCGAACCGATGACCCAGCCATCCGGCACTTCCTCGCCGCGCGCCACGGCAACGGCGACCTTGCCCGCCGCCGCCGCACTGGTGGCCATATCGAGAAACAGCGGCGCGCCCAGGTCGCTGGGGACCGCAATGGAAATCGGGTTGGTGCCCAGGCGGGCCTCGCGGCCGCCGAACGGCGCGACGGCCTTGGGCGAGCGCCCAGAGTCAGCCGTGATCAGGCCGATCATGTCCTCATGCGCCGCCATCAGCGGATAGTTGGCGAGGCGACCGATATGGCTTTGGTGATAGACCGTTGCAGCCGCGACGTTCGACGTGCGCGCCTTTTCGATCAGGGTGCGCATGGTGCGCTCGGTCACGGCGAAACCAAAGCCCCAATGGCCATCGACCACCATATGGTTGGCCGATTCCTTCACCACTTCATACTTGGCATTCGGCACGATATGGCCGCGCTTCACCCGGTCAATATAGGTCGGGATTGCAATAATCCCATGGCTGTCGTGGCCGGCGAGATTGGCGCCAACGCAGCCTTTGGCGACGACGGCAGCTTCATGATCGGTGCAGCCGGCGCCCTTCAGCAGGGCTTCGGCGATCGCTTGGGCGCGGTCATGGGCAATGGTGGGCATGAGGGGGCTTGTCCTTCCCGGAGGTCGATATTCGTTCACTGCCGCGGATGGTGCGGCGCACCGGCGATAGCGTCAAGCGCTTGCACACAGATTTTTTAAGCGCCGGAACAAATTCCGGCCAGGACCGGGCTCGTTCGGCCCGCCAAGAAAAAACGCCTGCTCCGAAGAGCAGGCGCCAGACTGCTGACAAAGTCCTCGCGTTGATCGGGGACTTTTGATTCAAAGGGGTA
>JAYPXD010000265.1:0-5529 GCA_038135395.1 Alphaproteobacteria bacterium
GACTAAAGCCGGTAACAGAAACCCAGCGCCTGGCCCCTTTGACTTCCGTACCTGCCGCCAATACGGCTACCAAAAGCACAAACGTTCCGGCCAGCAGAAACAGCGCTGCCCAGCGCACCTGGTGCGGTCGCAGCAAGGATATTGTCAGCAGGACCAGCAATGCCAGCGGCGCAAACACCAAGTGGCGGCGGACAAAGTGGAATGGGTCATAGCCAATCGTGTTCGAAACCCCGGGGCTGCCAGAGACGATCAGCACGACGCCGATACCCAGCAGCGCCAACAGGGCCGCCAATGTCCAATGATCGACGGTCCACCACCAGCGACCCAGGATGCTGCGGTCTGTGCGGGCGAAGGGGGTCATTGTCCGGGTTCCTTCAAAGCCATGACCGCCTCCCGGAAAGCATCGCCGCGGGCTTCGAAATTCGGCCATTGGTCAAACGACGCGCACGCTGGCGACAACAGGACGGTGCTGGGCAGCGGGTCGGCTTGAGCAGCGCGGTGCGCCGCGGCGAGGGCCGTGACCAAGTCTCCTTCAAGCGAATAGCGAATGTCGGCGGTCTCCAATGTATCAGCAAAAGCGGGCGCAGCTTCCCCAATCAGGAAAGCCGACGCGATTCCACTGAATAGCTTTGCCAGTGGCGTGATGCCGCCTGCTTTCGGCAAGCCCCCGCAAATCCAATAGATTCGCGGGTAGCAAACCAACGCTTTTGCAGTTGATTCGGCGTTGGTCGCTTTTGAGTCGTTGACATAGTCGACATGCCCGTTGGATCGCACGCGTTCCTGGCGGTGCGCCAACCCGGGAAACGAGGCAAAGGCGTTTGCAATTTCCGCAGGAGTCAAGCCCAGGCAGAGCGCCGCTGACGCGACCGCCGCCGCGTTTTCGGCGTTGTGGCTTCCGGGCAGGGTCGGGCAGCCGGACAGATCGACGATAGGTCCGGCTTTCGCGCTGATCCGGCTGGTCAGGATGCCGTCGGCGACGCCTACGCCGCCTTCAGGCACATGGGTGCCGGAGATTGGGATCACCCGCCTGCCGGCCGCTGCTGCCGTTGCAGCCTCTGCCGCCCCGAACGGTCCATCCGTTCCGATGATGGCCACATCGCCCGCGGCCGAAAACCGCCAGAGGCGCGACTTGGCGGCCGCATAGCCATGCAGGCCGCCGTGCCGGTCCAGATGGTCCGGCGTCAGGTTCAACCAGATGCCGATAGGGAAGTGCGTGCTCTGGCTGAGCTCCAGTTGGTAGGATGACAGTTCCAGCACATACACCCCGGCGGCGCCGAGGTTCGGCAGTTCCAGCGCCGCGGCGCCGAGATTGCCGCCGGCGACGGCGGACCGGCCACTGGCGGCCAGGACATGCGCCAGCAGCGATGTCGTCGTTGACTTCCCGTTCGTGCCGGTAATGCCGACCAGGGTTGCGCCGGTGTTGGCCGCGGCCAGCAGGTCGATATCGCTCACCAACCGGCAGCCGGCCGCCGCCGCTCGCCCGGCGATTGCATGCGGGGTCCGGTGCAGAAAGGCGATGCCAGGACTCCAGACCATCGCTTCCACCGAAGGCCAGGGGCCCGTGCGAAAGTCATGCATCGTGCAGCCCGGCGGAGCCGCGCCGGCTTTGTCATCCCAGGTTAACACCTCGGCGCCGCTTGCGCGCAACGCCATAGCTGCGGCGCGACCCGAACGGCCCAGTCCCATCACCCCGTATCGTTTGCCTGCGACCTGCGGCAGCGGGATCATGATTGCCACCTTCTACCGTAGTTTCAGCGTCGCGAGACCCGCCAACGCCAGAATCGATGCGATGATCCAGAACCGGATAACGATGGTGGGCTCCGCCCAGCCTTTTTGCTCGAAGTGGTGATGCAAGGGCGCCATGCGGAACACGCGCTTGCCGGTCATTTTGAATGAGGCCACCTGAACGATGACCGAGACGGCCTCCAGCACGAACAGGCCGCCGATGATCGCAAGCACGATCTCGTGCTTGGTTATGACGGCGATGGTCCCCAGCGCTGCACCCATCGACAGCGAGCCGGTATCGCCCATGAACACCATTGCAGGTGGCGCATTGAACCAGAGAAAGCCGAGGGCTGCGCCAACCAGGGCGCCGCACAGGACGGACAGCTCGCCTGTGCCCAGCACATATTGGATCTGCAGATAGCCGGAGAAAATGACGTTGCCGACCAGATAGGCGATGAAGGCAAAGCAGCCGGCCGCAATCATCATCGGGACGATCGCCAGGCCGTCCAGCCCGTCGGTTAGGTTGACTGCGTTCGAAGTGCCGACAACGACGAAGCAAGCGAATGGCAGGTAAAACCAGCCGAAATCCACCAGCAAGTCCTTGAACACCGGGACTGCCAGCGATGTCGCGAGCGGTGCGCCGGTCAGGTAGTAAATCCAGAAGAACGCGACGGCGACGATGGCGAATTCGGCGGCTAATCGCACCCGCCCGCTGACGCCCTTGTGGGACCTGCGGGTCAATTTGCGATAGTCGTCGGCAAACCCGATCAGGCCAAACCCTGCCGTCACCATCAGAACGCACCAGACATACCCGTTGGTCAGGTCCGCCCAAAGCAAGGTGCTGACGGTAATTGCGAGCAAAATCAGCGCGCCGCCCATGGTCGGCGTGCCGCGCTTGGTCAGCAGGTGCGATGCGGGGCCATCTTCGCGGATTGGCTGGCCTTCGCCCTGTTTCGACTTCAGCCAGGCGATGATGCGCGGGCCGAATATGAAGCTGATCACCAGCGCCGTCATGATCGCGCCGCCGGTCCGGAACGTCAGGTACCGGAACAGGTTGAACAATTGAAACTCGTCGCCAAGCGGCGACAACAGGTTAAACAGCATCGGCTTGTTCCTTCTCGGATGCCGCTTCGCGTAAGGCGCTGATGACGTGCGCCATGCCGATGCCAAGCGATCCTTTTATCAGTACAACGTCACCGTCGCGCAGCTTGGTCACGACCTCTGCGGCCAGGGCTTTGGCGGTAGGCCAGTGCCCGGATCGCTGATCCGACCGGAGATGTGCGATGAGGGAGGGTGTCTCTAGGCCCGCTGTCAAGACGGCGGCAACGGGCAAATTGGCCAGGGCTTTGCCCAGGCCGGCATGGGCGTGGGCCGCCGGGTAGCCCCGGTACAACAAAAACCCCCGGATAGCCACCCGTAGCTCTCGTCAATCAGGGTGACCTTGCCTTGTGGCAGCAGCAGTGATTCGGTGGCGCCACGCCCCTTCGGCGGACGGATGCCGGTCAATGCGGCAGCCGCTCCATCGGTATCGGCCCCGATCGCGGCGATAGCGGCTAGCGCCCCCAGGCTGTTCAGCACCCAGTGCTGCCCCGGCGCGCCCAGCCGATACGTCAGGTCCCGGCCAAGGATGGTGGCGGAAACCATTGAGTGGTCGGGTTGCAGGTCGACGGCGACCAGCCGCGCATCCGCACCGGGCGACCGTCCGAACGTGAGGATCGTTGCCGCGCCAGCCTGCTTGGCTGTCAGGGACAACTGCCCGCAAAATTCATCGTCGGCATTGACGACCGCGATCCCTTCCGGCTCCAGGCCTTCGAAGATTTCTGCCTTGGCTGCAGCCACGGCGGCAAGAGACGAAAAGAAGGCGGTATGCGCTGGGGCAATCCGGGTGATCAGCGCAACATTGGGCCGGGTCATCCGGCTGATCGGGCGGATTTCGCCGGGATGGTTCATGCCCAACTCGACCACGGCGTAGTCGGTATCTTGCGGCATACGGGCCAGAGTTAACGGCGCGCCGAGATGGTTGTTGAGGTTGCCTGCCGTCGCCGCCGCTTTGCCCTGTTGGCGCAGCATATGGAGCAGCATTTCCTTTGTGCCGGTCTTGCCGACGCTTCCAGTCAAGCCAATGACCTTGCCCTTCAGCCGGGCCCGGCCAGCGCGGCCCAGGGCTTCCAGGCCGGCCTGACAGTCCGGCACGATCAGTAGCGGAGCGTCGCTGGGCAGGTCGGCCGGGCGGCGCTCCACCATCGCGGCGGCGGCCCCTGCCTGCAATGCCGCCGCGACATGGTCATGGCCGTCATGCGAAGGACCGCGCAGCGCGACGAACAAATCGCCGGCGGAGATCGTTCTGGAATCGATGCTGACGCCTGTTGCCAGCCAGTGCGCCGTAGCCTGCCCGCCGGTCGCAGCCTCGGCGTCTTGCGCGGTCCAAAGCGGGGTCATGTTTGGGTCTCGCGATTGCCGAGTGCCGATCGGACTTCCGCCAGGTCGTCGAACGGGTAGACTTTCCCCGCAACCGTTTGGCCACGTTCGTGCCCCTTGCCGGCGACCAATAGCGTGTCGCCCTGCCGGAGGGCGGCGACAGCATAGGCAATGGCGTCGCGGCGCGAGCCGATCTCGATAGCGTCGGGACAGCCCCGCTTGATCTGGTCGCGGATCAGGGCGGGGGTCTCCGAGCGAGGATTATCGTCGGTGATGATGCAGAGGTCCGCCAGTCGGGCGGCGATCCGTCCCATTTCCGGCCGTTTGCCCGCGTCACGGTCTCCACCTGCGCCGAACACCACCAACAGCCGCCCCTGGGTTGCAGGTCGGAGTGCGGTTAAAGCCGCCTCCAGCGCGCCGGGCGTGTGGGCATAATCGACAAAGGCGCGCGCACCATCCTCTTGTTTTCCGGCCAGTTGCAGGCGGCCATCGACGGTGGAAAGATGCGCCAGCGCAGCAATGCCATCTGCGATGCTGATGCCGCTCGCCAGGGCTATGCCAAGGGCTGCAAGAGCATTTTCGGCTTGAAAGTCACCGGTCAAGGGAAAATCGACACCGTAGGATTCGCCGTCGATGGCGATCGTCAGGCACTGTCCCACCGACGTTTCATCCCGTCGCCGCAGAACGATCCGGTCGCCTTTTCGGCCATAGGCCCAAACACTCAGGCCGTGCGTTTTGGCTGTTTTGATTGCCTCTGCCGAAAAGCTTCCGTCCGCATAGATCACTGCGGCGGATCCCGCGGGCAGTCGTTCGCGGAACAGGCGAAGCTTGGCGTTCAGATAGCTGCGTTCGTCCTTATGGTAGTCCAGATGGTCCCGGCTGAATGATGTAAATGCGCCAATGTTTGCCGCAACCCCCGACAGGCGTTCTTGCTCCAGGCCGTGGCTCGACGCTTCAATGGCAACATGGTTCACGCCGTTTGCCGCCATTTGTGCCAAAAGCCGGGCGAGATTGACCGGGTCAGGCGTCGTCAATGCGCCGTCCAGCCGGCCGTTCGGCAAACATATCCCGAGCGTGCCGATGCTGGCGGCTTTCAGTCCGGCGAACCGCCAAATTTGTCGCGCGAACTCCACTGTTGACGTTTTGCCGTTCGTTCCGGTGACCAGCGCCAGCTGCTCGGGTTGCTGTCCATAGAAGGCCGCTGCTAACTCGGCGAGCCTGCGCCTTGGGTTGGGGGCGAGCATGACGCGCGCCTGGCCGACCCGCCCATCGACGACGCCGTCCGGCATCGTATCGGTCAGGATCACAGATGCCCCGGCGGCTACCGCCTGGGGAATAAAGTCCCGACCATCGGAGGCGACGCCGCGCAACGCCGCAAACAGCATG
>JAYPXD010000266.1:0-2137 GCA_038135395.1 Alphaproteobacteria bacterium
GCTTTTAGCTTTCGGGGTCTTTTTTTGGCCCTATCCAAAGCCTGATCGCCGCCAAAAACCGGGCAAGGGTCTAAGCACTACAGCTAGGCGTCGGAGCAAACCAACCAACACAGGAAGTGTACCGCATAGGGCGGAAACTTCACCTAGGACTTTGGGAGCATTCTAGGGTCAAGCCCGCGCCTCACGGACGCCAACTTCCAGCGCAGCCAGCACCGTCGCGACGATCGCATCAGCGTCCAGCTTGGCCTGGCGAAGCTGCTCTTCCGGCTTATCCTGTTCGAAAAAGGCATCGGGCATCGTCATTGGCCGAATTTTCAGGCCATGGTCCAATGCGCCTTCTCCCGCAAGGTATTCCAGCACAATCGCGCCGAATCCCTGCGGCGAGGCTTCCTCCACGGTGACCAATACCGGATGGTCGCGCGCGACCCGCCGCATCAGGTCGGTATCCAACGGCTTAGCGAACCGGGCATCAACCACCGTGGCCGAAAGACCATGCGCCGCCAACAGATCCGCCGCCGCCAGGCAAGCCGCCACCCGCGAGCCATAGCCGACCAGGGCGACCGCCGTGCCCTCGCGCAGCACACGGCCCTTGCCAATCGGCAGCACGTCTCCCCGCTCTGGCAGCGCAACGCCGATGCCCTCGCCCCGGGGAAAGCGAATCGCCGAAGGGCGATCATCGATGGCGACGCTGGTGGCCACCATATGCCGCAATTCCGCTTCGTCCGACGGCGCCATCAGCACCATGCCCGGCAACGGCCCCAGATAGGCAATGTCATAGGCGCCGCAATGGGTCGATCCGTCGGCGCCGACAAAGCCCGCACGGTCCATTGCAAACCGGACCGGCAGGCTTTGAATCGCCACATCGTGCACCACCTGATCGTAGGCGCGCTGCAGGAATGTCGAATAAATCGCGCAGAACGGCTTCAAGCCTTCTGTCGCCAATCCCGCAGCGAAAGTCACGGCGTGCTGTTCGGCAATTCCGACATCGAAGGTCCGCTCGGGAAACGCCTTACCAAAGGCGTCCATTCCGGTGCCGGACGGCATCGCGGCGGTGATGCCGACGATGGTCTCGTCACGCTCAGCTTCCTGGATCAGGCTATCGGCGAACACCTTGGTATAGCTGGGTGCAGACGCAGACCCTTTGGCCTGAACGCCTGTCACGACGTTAAACTTAGAGACGCCGTGGTACTTATCCGCCGCTGCTTCCGCCGGCGCATACCCCTTGCCCTTTTGGGTAACAACGTGGATCAGCACCGGCCCATGGTCGGCGCTGTCGCGCACATTGCGCAACACCGGCAACAGGTGGTCTAGGTTGTGGCCGTCGATTGGGCCAACGTAGTAGAATCCAAGCTGCTCGAACAACGTTCCACCGGTGGCAAGTCCACGGGCAACACTCTCCGCCCGCCGAGCCGCCTTTTCGAATGCGCCCGGAAAAATCCGGGCGATATCGCGCGCCAGGTGTCGTAGCGAAGCATAGGGCCGCGATGAAATCAGCCGCGAAAGATAGGCGCTCATAGCGCCCACCGGCGGTGCAATCGACATGTCATTGTCGTTCAAAATGACAATCAACGGCGCATCCATGCTGCCGGCATTGTTCATCGCCTCATAGGCCATGCCGGCCGACATCGCGCCATCGCCAATCACGCTGATGACCCGCCGCGGGCGGCCTTGCATGGCGCTGCCAACAGCCATGCCCAATCCGGCCGAGATCGAGGTCGAGGAATGCGCCGCGCCGAAGGGATCGTATTCGCTTTCGCTGCGCTTGGTAAATCCGGAAAGGCCGCCGCCTTGCCGCAGCGTATGCATTCTGGCGCGGCGTCCGGTCAAAATCTTGTGCGGATAGCACTGATGACCGACGTCCCAGATCAGGCGGTCATGCGGCGTATCGAATACATAATGGATAGCTGTCGTCAATTCGACCACGCCTAGGCTTGCGCCCAGATGCCCGCCGGTTACCGACACGCTGTCGATTGTATCGCTGCGCAATTCATTTGCCAGCTGCCGCAGCGCCGATTCATCCAACGAGCGCAAATCCGACGGCAGCGTTATTTTATCGAGCAGCGGGCTTTTGCTGTTAGGGATGGACACTGGCAGCTCCTCGCTAATGTGATCGACTGCAATCTTCGCTACCCGTCAA
>JAYPXD010000266.1:2147-4755 GCA_038135395.1 Alphaproteobacteria bacterium
CGTCAACGCCCTGCCCGGATCAGACGCGCCGCTCGATCACAAACACCGCTGCATCGCGCAACGGTTTTGCGCACGAATCGAAGCCGCCAATATGCGCCAAAGCTTGTTCTGTGAGCAAGTGCGCTTGTGCACGCGCGGCGTCGGGCCCCAGGGTCGTAATTGCAGTGGCTTTGCCGGCATCGCTGTCTTTTCCGACCCGCTTGCCCAAAGTCGCCTCGTCGCCATCGTGGTCCAACAGGTCGTCGACGATCTGGAACGCCAATCCCATGTCCATTGCGAAGGCATAGAGCGCCGCCAACGCCGCCACGTTGGCCTCCCCCAATATCGCGCCTGCCTCGCAGGCGTATGCAAACAAGGCACCGGTCTTCAACCGTTCCATGCGCACGACATCACCATAGGCGCACGGCGATGGGGGATGTAAGTCCAGCATTTGACCGCCCACCATTCCCGCAGCGCCGATTGCCTTGGCCAGGCCAGCGATCAGGCTGCACCGCACCGATGGATTCGGATGCGTCTCCGGATCGGAGAGAACTTCGAATGCCAGCGGCAACAAGGCGTCGCCGGCCAGAATCGCCGTTGCCTCGTCAAATGCCTTGTGGACCGTTGGACGGCCGCGGCGCAGGTCATCATCGTCCATAGCCGGCAAATCGTCATGGATCAGAGAATAGCTGTGCACCAGCTCAACGGCGGCAGCGACCCGCAACGATTGGCGGTCCGGCACGTCAAACATGCGGGCGCTAGAGACCACCAGATAGGGGCGCAACCGTTTGCCGGGACTGAGCGCCGCATAGTGCATCGCCTCGAACAAACGCCGTTCCGGCCCGTTGCCCGTCGGGAGCAATTCGGCAATCAGAGGATCGACGGCCGTGGCAATGGCGGCCAGTTCCTGCAAAAAGTCGGTCATTGTCGTTGAAATTTCAGTCCGCAAGCGGCTGGGCGCCGGCCGGCTGGCCCGTGGCGTCCAATGTGATACGCTCCACCTTTTCCCGGGCTTCGCGCAGTTTGGCCTCACAATGGCGTTTCAGCGCCGCGCCGCGTTCATACGCGCCGATGGCATCGTCGAGATTGGCCTTGCCCTGTTCCAGGCGGCTGACAATCGCCTCCAATTCGCCCAAGGCTTGTTCGAAAGACAGACTGGCAATATCAGGCAGCGGTTGTTTCGATTCGGTCATCCGGCTTGGCTCATCAATTCCGAGACATGGGCAACGACACTGTCGCCGAGCGCCCGCAAGTCATAGCCTCCCTCCAGCACCGAGGCCAGCCGTCCGTCGCAACATTCGTGCGCGACGTCCATCAATTGCCGGGTCACCCAGCCGAAATCCTCGGTCTGGAGTGTGAGATTCGCCAGCGGATCACGCGCATGCGCATCGAAGCCAGCAGACACCAGCACCAAATCTGGTCTGAACCGGCGGACGGCCGGCACAATAGTCTGTTCGATCGCCGCCCGGAAAGGTGCACTGCCGGCGCCCGGCCGCAACGGCGCGTTGCAGATATTCCGGCCATTGGCGCCGCGTTCGCTGGCCGCTCCGGTGCCGGGATACAGCGGCATCTGGTGGGTCGAGGCATAAAACAGTGTGGGTTCATCCCAAAAAGCCGCCTGCGTGCCATTGCCATGGTGCACATCGAAATCGACAACGGCCACACGCTCGACGCCATATTCCTGCTGGGCATAGCGGGCGGCGATAGCAATGCTGTTGAACAGGCAAAAGCCCATGGGCCGGTTCGGCTCGGCGTGGTGCCCCGGCGGGCGCACGGCGCAGAAGGCATTCGTACCGCCAGCCGTCATCACCAGGTCGACGGCGTCCAACACCGCACCCGTAGCCTTGCGCGCGGCGGCCAGGGAACCGGACGACATGAAGGTATCACCGTCGATTTGCACCAGGCCTGTGTTGAGGGCCGCATTGACGATCGCCTCAACATACGCCGGCGGGTGCACCAAGGCGAAAGCGTCGTCGCTGGCTTCCCGCGGCTTGCGCCGGTCGAGGCCGACAAACGCCGGCCCATTCAGCGCCTGCCAGACCGCTTCCAGCCGAGCCGGCCGCTCCGGATGGCCTTCGGGCGGTTGGTGCTGGGCGCATGCCAAATCTGTGAACAGTGTTGTTGTCATCTCAGCCTTCGCGTTCGATCTGGAAACAGCGTATGCTGCAACGAAAGATATTGCCAGCGTGCGCCATTAATGGTTTTGACGCGGCAGAACGATCCAAGTGCCGGTTTCCGCGGATGAGGCGATTGTATTGACCAAGCATCATTGCAAATTTCGGGTGGTCGGGGGCGTCGCGTTGGCGATTGCGTGGGCTGTCAGCCCAACCGTCCATGCCTATGCCCAGCAAGCAGCCCTGGTCGCGGTCGACGCCGTGATTGAGGAGCCATTACACCAGACCCAGCCGATCGAAGGGCGCTTCGTCGCCCGGCGGTCCGGCCCGATCGCCGCGCAAAGCCGCGGCGCGGTGATGGAGATGCATGTCTCTGTCGGCGACCGCGTCGAGAAGGGCGCCGTTCTGGCCGAACTGGACACCGACCGGCTGGAGGCGGAAGCCCAAAGGCAGCGCGCCAATGTCAGCTATCGACAGGCACAGGTCGCCGGCGCGAAAGCCCGCTATCAGCAGGC
>JAYPXD010000266.1:4765-5503 GCA_038135395.1 Alphaproteobacteria bacterium
AAGAAGTGTCGCGCATGGAAACACTGCGCAAGTCGTCGGCCTTCAGCCTGGCCAAGCTGGACAACCTCACCAACGCAGCGCTTGTCGCCCGATTGGAGATTACCGAGGCCACCGCGGTGTTGGAAACAGCCAAGGCCGACCTGGCGCTGGCGACCCTGAACCTGGACCGCGCCCGTATCACCGCGCCTTTTGCCGGCGTCGTCGCCCGCCGCTACATCCAGCCCGGCGCCTTTGTCAGCGACGGAACGCAGGTGATCGACCTGATCGACGACCAGTCGCTGGAGATCGAGGCCGACGTGCCATCAAGCCGGATCCCCGGGCTGGTCGAAGGCCTGCCCGTCACCGTGGAATTGAATGGCCTGGAGCCACGTACGGCAATCGTTCGCGCCGTGATCCCTCAGGAAAACGCTATGTCGAGGACGCGCGCCGTGCGGTTCACGCCGCAATTCGATCCCCGTGTCAGCAACGCCGCGACCGGCGCGGCCGCGACGGTCCGGGTGCCGGTGGGTGCGGCGCGAAACGTGCTGACGGTGCACAAGGACGCCGTGATCGAACAGGGCGGCTATTACGTTTATATCGTCGAAGACGGCAAAGCCATTCGCAAACGCGTCATGGTCGGTGAGTCGTCCGGCAGCCGGTTCGTCGTGCTGGAGGGGCTTGAGGCAGGAATGCTGGCTGTTGTCCGCGGCAACGAGCGCCTGCGTCCAGGCCAGCCGGTCACTACCGGCGGCAAGCCCG
>JAYPXD010000267.1:0-4681 GCA_038135395.1 Alphaproteobacteria bacterium
GCCCGGTAGCATGGCAGACAGGTCGCCGGTGGCGAACCGGATCAGCGGATAGTCTTTGTTCCAGATCTGGGTGACCACCACCTCGCCGACCTCGCCTTCGGCCACCGGCTCACCGGTGCCGGGGCGGACGATCTCGACGATCTGGCCTTCGGAGAGGATCATCCCCTCCATCGCCTGGCTCTCATAGGCGACGATGCCCAGGTCTGCCGTGCCGTAGTTCTGCACGCAGGAGACGCCGCGGCCGATGATCTCCTGCCGCAGCGACGGCGGCAGCGCGCCGGCGCCGACCAGCGCCTTTGTCATGCTGGAGATGTCGACACCCAGCTCATCCGCCTTGTCCATGACGATCTTCAGGAAGTCCGGCGTGCCCATGAAGCCGTTGATGCCGTACCAGTTGATCGCCTCCACCTGCCGCTCGGTCTGGCCGACGCCGCCGGGGAACACGGCGCAGCCCAGCGCGCGGGCGGCGTTGTCGGTCAGCAGGCCCGCCGGCGTGAAGTGATAGCTGAAGGTGTTGATCAGCGCGTCGCCCTTGCGGAACCCCGCCGCGAACAGCGAGCGCGCGCCGCGCCACCAGTCATGGCCCCTGCCCTCCGGCTCGGCAATCGGGCCGGGGGAGAGGAAGAGGTGCAGCATGTCGCCGGGCGGCAGCGCATTCATGCCGCCGAAGGGCCGGTTGGCGGCCTGCGCCTCGATCAGGTCGGACTTGTAAGTAACCGGCAGCTGCGCGAGGGCGGTGCGGCTGTTGATGTCGGCAGGGTTAACATCCGCCAGCAGTTTGCCGAAATACGGCGCATTTTCTTTGGCATGGGCGATCTGGCGCGGCAACTCCGCCAGCAATGCGGCCTCCCGTACTTCGGGCGCCTGGATTTCATAGGTGTCAAAAAATTCGGTCATGCGCCGTTATCTCCAGCCGGATACCAATAACGCGGCGGATAGTAACGGGTATCAATAGCGCTCGCCAGCACCTAGCTGGCGGATCGTTCAATGGTCAGGATGCGGCGCGAACAGAACGATCTGGTGCGTTCGGCAGGATGGTGTCTGACATGCCTGCATCCCCCATGGGCAGCACTGGCCGGCCCTTGAAGCGCTCCAATGCCGGCTTGGCAAAATAGTAGCCTTGCAGGTAGGTGACGCCTGCGCCCGCCAAGAGGACCGCGTCCTGGGATGTCTCAGCGCATTCGGCGACCGTTTCAAATCCACAGCCGTTTGCTAACCGCAACAGCACATGGAAAAACAACATGTTTTCGGGATGCTCAGCCAATTTCCTGGTGAAAAGGCCATCGATTTTCACCATGTGCACCCTCAAGGCTTTGAGATGTCGGAACGAGGAATAACCGGCGCCAAAATCGTCGAGTGCGACCCGCGTGCCCATCTCTCGGAGCGTATCAACAAAATACGACGCATCCGCAGGGCTACGCATCACAGTCGTCTCGGTAATCTCGACAATCAGGCGGCGGTTCGCATCGCCACATGCTTTGCTGAGTGCCACGAGACGGTTTAGCCACGACCGATCGCTGGTCGCGTGGCCAGAAACATTGATTGCCAAGTTCGCGTTTGGATCGCAGCTAAGCTCCGCCATCGCCTTTTCCAGGACAAAATGGTCGACCTGGCGCATCAGGCCGGAATCTTCGACTAATGGTATGAACTGGCTGGCGGGGGCCAAGGTGTTGTTGGGTGTCCGCATCCTGAGGAGGCATTCATAAAACGCGGGTTGGTGCCAATTGGCCCGGACAATCGGCTGGTAGGCAAATTCCAGTCGATCCCCCAATATTGCGTCCTGGACGCGCCGGGCAATGGCGAGATCTCGCCGTTGCACCGCCCGCTGATCTGCTGACAATGCGTAGAGTTCGAAGTGATTCCGACCGCTGGCCTTGGCGCTTGCCACGGCCAAATCCGCCCGCGCCATTGCCTCCTCGGCGCTGCAGGCCGACGTCGGAAACACCACCGTCCCGACTGAGACCGTGACAACGATATCACCGTCAGAGCACAGCGGCTGGTCGCGCACCGACCGAACCACCCGTTCCGCCATCGCCAACGCGCTATCTTCGGTAGCGCCTTCTACCACGATACCGAAACTGTCTCCGCCGACCCGCCCCAGCAGCGCGCCATCGCCAACGGAAACTCGAAGACGCTCGGCCAACCGAATTAGAAGCCGATCGCCAGCCCGGCAGCCAAGCGCATGGTTCACCTGGCCAAAATTGTCGATATCAACCACCAGAAATGCCCCGCCGCCGCCGGTAGCCATTGCCTTCGATACCGCCGCCTGCAACCCCTCAAATAAGCGGTTGCGGGTGAACGTGCCTGTCAGAGGGTCATAGCTCGATGCGCCATCAAGGTTGGCAATCTCCGCCTCCTCGACAGACAACGCCGCGACCTCGCCCTCCAGTACATCGGGCGTGTCAGTTGGCGCCAATCGCTCCTGAACCCAGACCGCGCCCGCCGCGCAATCAAGGCGGAAACGCACGAACACCGGCATATCGCAATTGCCAATGCGAGAGAGCGCCTGCTGCCTTTCCGGCCGGTCTCTATCAACTAAACAATCCTGTAATTCTTTGGCGGACCTGGGCATGACCTCGCCAAACACCTGCTTCCAATCTTCGTCTGATAAAGACCAAATAATCTGGTCGTCGGTGCGATCCCATCGATAGCCGGCAACCGAAAGTGGCAGGCAATTATTTGAGTGGCGATCGATCGGCATTCGGCACCCCATTGAGGTCGGCGGCACATAGGTGGTCCATGCCGGACCGAGGACACGGTCCGTGGAACCAAGGAACAAGAAACGGCATCAGGCCTACAGGCCCAACGCCTCATCTCTCGCTCTATATGCGGCGCGCCGGCTTAAGGGCGGGTTAGCGGAAAATGCGGAAACTGTCCCACAAACCCCGGTCGACCAGTCAATCCAATCCGCGCAAAACCTTGCGCAGCGTTTCGACCATCGTCTCGATATGCTGATTTTCTGCAATCAACGGCGGGGAGAACGCCAGGGTGTCGCCAGAGAGCCGAATATAGACGCCTGCCTCAAATGCTTTCAAAAAGGCATTATAACCCCGCTTGCCTGGCTGTCCTGGGATCGGCGCCAACTCAACCGCCGCCATCAAACCGATATTGCGGATATCGATGACGTGCGGCTCGCCCTTCAGGCTATGCACTGCATCTTCCAGCACAGGCGCCAAGCTGGCGCCGCGCTCGAACAGGCCTTCTTCCTTGTAGACATCGAGGGTGGCCAAACCGGCTGCCACCGCCAGCGGGTGGGCTGAGTAGGTGTAGCCGTGCGCCAGTTCGATACCCCATTCCGGACCATTCATCAGCCCGTCGTAAATCTCCTGCTTCAGCACGACGCCAGAGGCCGGCACCGTCGCGTTGGTCATGCCCTTGGCGATCGTCATCATGTCAGGCGTGATGCCGAAGTATTCGCTGGCGAACGCCTTGCCCAAGCGGCCGAAACCTGTGATCACCTCGTCGAAGATGAGCAGAATGCCGTGCTTTTCGGTAATCGCCCGCAGCTTTTCCAGATAGCCTTGCGGCGGCACCAGCACGCCGGTTGAACCCGACACCGGCTCAACGATGACGGCGGCGATGGTCGAGGGGTCGTGCAGCGCGCAGATGCGCTCCAGGTCATCGGCCAGATGCGCCCCCCAGACTGGCTGGCCTCGGCTGTAGGCCATGTCTTTCAGACTGTGGGTATGCGGCAGGTGATCGACGTAAGGCAGCATAGCGCCAAACATCTTGCGGTTGCCGCTGATGCCTCCAACGGAAATGCCGCCAAAGCCGACACCATGATAGCCGCGCTCGCGACCGACAAAGCGCACGCGTTCCGCCTGCCCGCGTGCGCGGTGATAGGCCAAGGCAACCTTCAGGGCCGTATCCACCGCTTCAGAGCCACTATTGGCGAAGAAAACGCTGTCAAGGCCTGGCGGCGCAATAGCAGCGATTCGGGAGGCAAGCTCAAAAGCGCCTGGATGGCCCATCTGGAAAGTCGGCGCAAAATCCATCGTTGCGACCTGCGCCTGTACGGCCTCGACAATCTTTTTGCGACCATGGCCAGCGTTAACGCACCAGAGCCCGGCTGACGAATCGAGTATCTTGCGGCCGTCTTTCGACGTGTAGTACATGCCCTCGGCGCTCACCAACAATCGAGGCGCCTGTTTGAAGGAACGATTGGGCGTAAACGGCATAAACCAAGGGTCGAAGTCGTTCGTGTTTGCGTGAGCCAGCGAGGCTGCAGTTACATTTTCAGCGGCCATCAGTCGTCTCCTTCAGGCGAATCGGTGTATTCGAGTGCAACGCTAGCATAGGCTGCGCGCCGGCCGAAACGGGCTTGGTGCCGCGACCGAATCCCTTCATTTTCAGCGGGAATGCGGCACAATATCTAGATTTCCACAGGTAACTCACCACCAGCAGTAGACAAGGGTTGGCAATGATCGTCTGTATTTCGTAGTTTGATGAGGTGAGGTCGCTATATATAGCGACCGGCCAGCAACCCTTGGAGGTCATCGCTATGAGTTGGACGGACACACAAGTCACAGAGCTGCGCAAACTCTGGTCGGAACCACATACCGCTGCTCAGATTGGCCGCAAGCTGGGAGTGTCGAAAAACGCTGTCATCGGCAAGGCGTACCGCCTCGGCCTGCCGCCGAAGCGCGGCGAGCGCCAAAAGGGGCCACGCCTGGTTGCCACC
>JAYPXD010000267.1:4691-5401 GCA_038135395.1 Alphaproteobacteria bacterium
GAAGCAGAAGCGACGGCAGCAACCGAAAAAGCGGTCAAAGAAGCTGTAGCCTGATTGTACCCTCTCTCGGGGTCGAGTTTGCTGTAACACAGTTTTAGATGGTGCTTCAGCCAGAGCGATCCGCCGCACCGGCTTGGAAAAGACGGTAAAAGTCGCTAGGTAACTGTCTGGAAAGTTGCGAGTATCTCACCTGGAGTTGTGCATATGCGTTTAGTTTTAGCGATGGCGTTGGCCGCATCTACAGCGTTCGGCGGAGTCGCCCATGCCGAGGGGGATCCGACGAATGGCGAGAAGGTCTTCGCCAAGTGCAAGTCCTGCCACATGGTTGGCGAAAATGCCAAAATACGCGTTGGCCCAACCCTGAACGGCGTTGCCGGGAGAGCCTGGGGGGCTACTGACGGGTTCAAATACTCTCCCGCTCTGAAAGAACTGGCGGCCTCCGGTCGTGTTTGGGATGACGCTACTCTGGACGCGTACTTGGCGAAACCAAAGGACGTCATTCCGCGTGGCCGCATGTCGTTCCCCGGCCTCAACGATGCGGCTCAGCGCGCCGATGTGATTGCGTATCTCAAAACGTTCAATGCCGACGGCACAGCGAAAAAGTAATCCCCGTCGAAAACTAGCAGTAAAAAATCAGGGCGGCTGTTGATCAGCCGCCCAGACTGCTGACAAAGTCCTCGCGTTGATCGGGGACTTTTGATTCAAAGGGG
>JAYPXD010000268.1:0-5395 GCA_038135395.1 Alphaproteobacteria bacterium
CCCCATCTCCGCGCTGGGCCAGCCCAGGACATAGGCGTTGGCGCCATAGTGAGCCGCACCGGCCACGCCATAGTTCTTGCGCACCACCACCGTCGCCCACGGGTTCTCGCACATGGCGGCGGCCAGCACGGCAGAGGTGCCATAGCGGATGGCGCCGGCGGCCTCCGCCCCCGGCCCTATCATGAAGCCCGGCTCATCGACAAACGTGACCACCGGCAGGTGAAAGGTCTCGGCAATTTCGATCAGGCGGCGCACTTTCTGTGCCGCCTCCGCCGTCATAGCGCCGGCCAGATAGCGACCATCGTTGGCGAACAGCGCCACCGGCCGGCCATTCAGCCGGGCATAGCCGCAAATCAACGCCGAGCCATAGGCGCGGGCGAACTCGAAGAAGCTGCCTTTGTCCACCACCAGCCCAATCAACTTGCGCATGTCGAAGGCATGGCGGCGGTTGGTCGGCACGATATCGAGCAGCGCATCCTCCGCCCGGTCGACGGGGTCGTCGCACGGCTGCACCGGCGGCAACTCCCAAACGTTCTGCGGCATATAGCTGAGGAACTGCCGGACCATGGCCAGCGCTGACGCTTCATCCTTGGCGACGGCATCCACCACCCCGGACTTGGCATGGACTTTCGGCCCGCCAAGCTCTTCCTTGGTGATCGGCTTGCCCAACGCACGTTCGACCAGGGCCGGACCGCCGATCATGATGCTGGAATTCTCGGCCATGACAGAAAAATGGCTGGCGACAAGGCGCGAGGCCGGCAGACCCGCAACTGCGCCGAGCCCCGCAGTCGCGACCGGCACCTGGGCCATACACTGCGCTACGGTCTGAAACCGCGGCTTCTCATAGACCGGAGAGCCAACCGGCCCCTTGCCGGTGGAGCCGGTGACCGAGCCGCCGCCGCCTTCGTGAATACGGACCAGCGGCACTTTAAACCGCAGGGCGAGTTCCTCGATGTAGACGCTTTTTCGCAGACCCGCCGCATTCGGCGAGCCGCCGCGGACAGTGAAATCCTCGCCGCCGACCGCGACCAGGCGGCCACCGATTTTGCCAAGCCCGGCGACATAGTTCCCGGGGGTAAAGTCAGTGAGATTGCCGGCAGCATCGCGTTCCGCACCACCAGCGCCCTTGCCATGCTCGGCAAAGGAATGCGGGTCCACCAAGGTTGCGATGCGCTCGCGGATCGTCAGGAAGCCCTTGGCATGCTGACGGGCTACGGCCTCGTCTCCACCTTGCTTTTGCGCCAGCGCGCGCTTGGCATTGATGTCATCGACCTGTTTTTGCCAGCTCATCCTACCATCGTTTCCAGTATCATCGGGTCAGCGGAGCCGAAATCATAAACCAACCGTCCCGGATAACGCGACCGATGGATTAGCTCCGTTCGCGCATCAACCGCGCCTTGTCGCGTTTCCAGTCCCGTTCTTTGATGGTCTGCCGCTTGTCCACCTGCTTTTTACCCTTGGCCAGGCCAAGCGTCAGCTTGGCGATGCCGCCCGCGTTGAAATAGATGTCGAGCGGGACGAGCGTGATGCCATCGCGCTTCAGGGAGCCTGAAAGGCGTTCGATTTCGCGTTTGCGCATCAACAGTTTGCGGTGGCGCCGCGGCGCATGGCCGAAGTGCTTCGCTCCCGGATATTCCGGCACATGCGCATTGATCAGCCATAGCGCGCCATCTTCGGCTGCCGCATAGCTCTCAACGATAGACGCCTTGCCAGTGCGCAGCGATTTTACCTCGCTGCCCGTCAGCATTAGCCCGGCCTCCATCGTCTCCTCGATCAAGTAATCGAAGCGGGCGCGGCGGTTCTGCGCCACCACGTTCTTGGTGATTTCCGGTTTCTTCGCCACTTAACCGAGGGCCCTTCGGCCCGAACCTGCCGGTGTCAGAGCAGCCCCGCCGCTTTCATGGCGTCACGGACCACCTGTTGGGTTTTGGGCTCTGCCGGCGTCATCGGCAACCGGGTATCCGGTTCGCAATGGCCCAGCAGATGCGCGCCGTATTTCGTACCCGCCGGCGAACGCTGATAGAACATTGCACCATGCAGCGGCATCAGTTGCATGTTGATCTGCTGTGCTCGCTGGACCGCGTGTTGCTGCCAGGCCTCATGCATCATCGCGCACAGTTTCGGCGCCACGTTGGCCGTCACCGAGATACAGCCGACGCCACCCTGGGCCAGGTAGGCCAAAGCCGTGCCGTCTTCGCCCGAGAGCAGCACAAAGTCGTCGCCGCATGCCAGCTTTTCCAACGCCGGGCGTTCCAGGTTCGTGGTCGCGTCCTTGACGCCGACGATGTTCGGCAGCTTGGCAAGGCGAGCCATCGTATCCACCGACATATCGACGACGCTGCGCGGTGGGATATTGTAGATGATGATCGGAATATCGGCGCAATCGTTTACCGCCTTGAAGTGCTCGTAGAGCCCTTCCTGGGTCGGACGGTTGTAGTAGGGCGTCACCACCAAAACGCCATCGGCGCCGGCCTTCTTGGCATGCTGCGTCAGGTCGACGGCTTCAGCGGTATTGTTGGAGCCTGCGCCAGCGATCACGGGCACGCGGCCAGCCGCCGCCTCAATGCACAATTCGACGACACGCTTGTGCTCGTCATGGCTCAGCGTCGGCGACTCACCGGTCGTGCCGCAAGGCACAAGGCCATGGGAGCCCTGCTCAATCTGCCATTCGACGAAGCTCTGAAACGCTTTCTCGTCGACTTTGCCGTCCTTGAAGGGTGTGATCAGCGCGACTAGCGAACCCTTGAACATGGCGGCATCTCCTTAAAGCCGGAATCATAAAGAACGCGCACACTAGCGCAGCCCAGGGTATGGCGGCAAGCGTCGGTGCGTGCTAAGCGACATGATACCGTCCCTTTTATCAGGAAATGCGCCTTATGAGCAGCCTGCAAGACATCCAAGCCTGTGTGTTCGACGCTTACGGCACGCTGTTCGACGTATCCTCGCCAATGCAGCGCCGCCGCGACAAGATCGGACCGGAGGCCGACAGGCTGAACATGCTCTGGCGGCAAAAGCAGCTGGAATATTCGTGGCTACGCTCGCTGATGGGGGCGCATGCCGATTTTTGGCAATTGACCGCCGATGCGCTGGATTACGCCATGGCGGCTTGCCGTCTGAACAACCCGGCCCTGCGGGCCGAGTTGATGGAGCTGTATCTGGCCATTCTGCCCTATCCGGAAACGGTCGAGACCGTGACCAAACTCAAGTCGGCGAAAAAGCGGACGGCGATCCTCTCCAACGGCTCGCTGACGATGTTGACAGCCGCAGTCAACCACTCGCGCCTGACGCCGCAGCTGGACGCAGTATTGAGCATCGACGACGTCGGCATCTACAAGCCGCACCCGCGCGTCTATCAGATGGTGCTGGACCGGCTGGACGTGCAGCGGGATCAGGTGCTGTTCGTATCGTCCAATGCCTGGGATGTGGCCGGTGCCGCGCACTTTGGCTTCCAGGTCGCCTGGTGCAACCGCGCCGACAACCTGCCCGAACATCTGCCGGGAAAGCCGGTGGCAGAGATTAAGCGACTGGATGAAGTGCTTGGGCTCTTGGGGGATTTATAGCGCTATAGCCGCCCAATATCCAGCAAACGCCGGACGCAGATAGGGCCCGACCTGAACCCACGCCGGCCAACCCGATCGCCATACGGCGCCGCGATGCAGTTGGCTTCGGGAACAATCGACCTTGGAAGCTTCCATGTTGTCCGGTACACTCATCGCCTATCGCCATACAACCCATTGCATCATTTGTGTGCCGGGCGGCGAATTTTGCCCTACCATTAGCAGAGTGACCCATGCGCATCCGAGTCAACCCCAACCTTTGCCAAGGTCATAACCGCTGTTTTTCTTTAGCGCCCGAATTGTTCGAGGTTGATGACTTCGGCTTGGCAACGGCCGTAAACAACGGCATAATACCGGATGGGATGGAAGACAAAGCGCAGCTTTGTATCGACAATTGCCCGGAATTCGCCATCACCGTGGTTGATGAAGCCGAATAGCCAAGAGGATTACGCCCCGTGCTCGACGATTTTAAGTCAGACGACCTGAAGCCCAATGCCAAATTCGGCCGCAATGAGGGCGGGTGTCCGGTGCAGGATTGGGCCACCGACTACGATGTGATGGATGAAGGCTACACGACCAATCCTTCGCCGATTTGGGCCGACCTGCGCGAGCGCTGCCCGGTGGCGCACACGACCCGCTGGGGCGGCTCGTGGATGCCGACCAAGTACGAGGACATTCAGAAACTGGCGAACATGGTCCCAGCGCTCTCTTCCAAGACCGTCACCGTCATCCCGCCGGACCCGGTGCTGCGCGAAGAATTGATTGCAGAACTTAAACGCTATGGGACAGAGAACCCGCCGATCACCGCAGATCCGCCGGAACACTCCCCTTTTAAGCGCCTGATCCTGCCATTTTTCTCACCGAAGTCGGTCGCCGGCTATCAAAAGATGACCGAAGACCTGTGCAATGACCTGCTGGACAAGCTGGAGGCGCGCAAGGCCGCCGGCGATCCGATGTGCGACGGCGCCGTCGAATACGCCCAGCAAATTCCACCGCGGGTAATCGCCTATATCCTGGGCATCGACATGGCCCGCGCCGACGAATTCACCCAATGGACCCAGGAGTTGCTGGAACTGGGTCAAACCGACCCGGAATTGCGCCGCAATGCCCGCCACAAGATCATGAACTTCTTCGCCGAAGAAGTGGCCGCGCGCCGGGCCGCGCCGAAAGATGACGTGATCAGCAGCCTGTTGGAGGCGGAGGTCGAGGGCGAGAGGCTGTCCGACCATAAGGTCGCCGGCATTTGCAACCTGCTGTTGGTGGCCGGCATCGACACCACCTGGTCCAGCATCGGTGCAGCGCTGTTCCACTTCTCCACCCACGCCAAGGACCGCCACCGCATCGCAGCCGAACCCGAATTGCTGCCGACGGCGGTGGAAGAACTGCTGCGGTTCTATTCGCCGGTTACCATGGCGCGCAAGGTCACCGAAGAGATCGAGTTCGAAGGCGTTTCGATGAAGCCCGGCGAAAAGGTGTTGATGACATTCCCCGCCGCCAACCGCGATCCCGCGGTATTCGAAAACCCCGACGAAGTGATCCTGGACCGCCAGCAAAACCGGCATATCGCCTTCGGAACCGGTATTCACCGCTGCGCCGGCTCGAATCTGGCGCGGATGGAGTTGCAAGTGGCGCTGCGCCTCTGGTTCCAGCGCTTCCCGGATTTCGAGATGGCCTGCCCTGAAGGCGTTACTTGGGCCGGCGGCCAGGTAAAAGGCCCGCGCAACGTGCCGTTGCGTCTGCTAGGCTAAGGCATCGCCCAAACAAGCGCACCAAACGCAAAAGGCCCGGGCAATCACCCGGGCCTTTCTGTTTGCTGTTGGCGACTAAAGCAGCCTACC
>JAYPXD010000269.1:0-5358 GCA_038135395.1 Alphaproteobacteria bacterium
GGCGAGGACAGCGTGGGCGAGTTCTACTCCATCGCCATCACCAACAACTACCAGCAGGCCGACACCGGCACGAAGATGATCCACCGCGGCAAGGGCTCGCGTTCGCGGATCATCTCGAAGGGCATCTCGGCGGGCAAAGCCCACAACACCTATCGCGGGCTGGTGCGGGTGACGCCCAAGGCGGACAAGGCGCGCAATTATACGCAGTGCGATTCGCTGCTGATCGGCGACCGCTGCGGCGCGCATACCTTCCCCTATATCGAAAGCCAGAACCGCACCGCGCGGGTGGAGCACGAGGCGACGACCTCGAAAATCTCCGAGGACCAGCTGTTCTATTGCCAGTCCCGCGGCATTGGCGAGGAAGAGGCGGTGGCGCTGATCGTCAACGGCTTCTGCCGCGAGGTGCTGCAGCAACTGCCGATGGAATTCGCCGTGGAGGCGCAAAAGCTGGTCGGCATTTCGCTGGAGGGGAGCGTCGGGTGATCTTCACGCCTTTTACTCTCTCCGGCCGTCATTGCGAGAAGCCGAGCGACGCAGCAATCCAGAGGTTACCGATCTCTGAAACCTCTGGGTTGCTTCGCCTTCGGCTCCCAATGACGACACAGTTTTAATACGGAATACAGCCACATGCTCACCATTAAGAACCTCCACGCCACGGTTGACGGCAAGCCGATCCTGAAGGGCATCGACCTCTCCATCCCGGATGGCGAGGTGCATGCGATTATGGGGCCGAACGGCTCCGGCAAATCGACGCTCTCCTACGTCCTCGCCGGCCGCGACGGCTATGAGGTGACGGAGGGATCGGTCGAATACAATGGCCAGAACCTGCTGGACCTCTCGCCGGACGAGCGCGCCGCCGCGGGCGTGTTCCTGGCGTTCCAGTATCCGGTGGAAATCCCCGGCGTCACCGGCACTACCTTCCTGCGCACCGCCGTCAACGCCGTCCGCCGCGCCCGCGGGCTGGAAGAGCACGACGCCATGGCCTTCGTGAAGGCCGCCCGCGCCAAGATCAAGGACCTCGGCATGTCGGACGAGGTGTTGAAGCGCGCGGTCAATGTCGGCTTCTCCGGCGGCGAGAAGAAGCGCAATGAGATGCTGCAAATGGCGATGCTGGAGCCCTCGCTCGCCATTCTGGACGAGACCGACTCCGGCCTGGACATCGACGCGCTGAAGATCGTCGCCGAGGGCGTGAATGCGCTGCGCAGCCCGGAACGTTCCATGCTGGTGATCACCCACTACCAGCGCCTGCTCGACTACATCGTCCCCGACGTGGTGCACGTGCTGGCGAAAGGCCGGATCATCAAGACCGGTGGCCCCGACCTCGCGCACCGCCTGGAAGCCGAAGGCTATGCCGACGTGCTGGAGGAGGCAGCCTGATGGCTTCTCCTGCCCGCAAATTCGGCGTCGATGCCTTCCGCGCGGCGCTCGACGCAGTCGCTGCGCCAGACCGGGAGGCGGCGTTCGCGCGCTTTGCCGAGACCGGCCTGCCGCACCACAAGATCGAAGCCTGGAAATACACCAGCCTGGTGCATCTGGCCCGCACCGGCTTCCAGCCTGCGCCCGCGAACTACGACCTCACGGGCGACCTGCCGGAGAAACTGGAGGGTTGCCGGCGCGCCGTGTTCGTGAATGGCCGCTACGTGCAGGCGCTGTCGGATGCGGGCGTCGCCGGTTTCACTGCCGCGCATGAGGCCGGCCTGGCGCTGGCCATCGGGGAAGCGGCGGACGACGACCCCATGCTGGCGCTTGCCGTTGCGCTCGGCGCAGACGGCGCGGTGCTGGACCTGGCGGATGGCGCGGCAGTCGAGCTGCTCTACATCACCGCGCCCGGCAGCGCGGCGCAGATGGCGCACACGCAAAACCGCATCCGTGTCGCTGCCGGTGCGTCCGCCACCGTTGTCGAGCGGCACATGGCCCTCGGTACCGGCGAGGCCACCCTCGCGAATGGCGCGACCGAGATCGACCTCGGCAACGGCGCAATCCTCACCCATGTGAAGCTCCAAGCCGAGTCTCAGAGCGCCAACCACATCTGGCACCACCTCGCCTCCATCGCGGCGGGCGCACGGTACGACAATTACGTGGTCAGCGTCGGCGGGGCCCTCGCCCGCAACCGCGTCTCCGTGAACCTCACCGGTGAAGGCGCGCATTGCACCCTAGATGGCGCCTATGCCGGCCGAGACCGCCAGCACCTGGACCACACCTCAAAGATCGTGCATGCCGTCGCTGACACCACCAGCCGGCAGGTCTACAAGGGCGTGCTCGATGACCGGGCGCGTGGCGTTTTCCAGGGCCATATCGTCGTGGCACAGGATGCACAGCGCACGGACGGCCACCAGTTGAACCGCGCGCTCATGCTCTCCGATCATGCGGAAATCGACAGCAAGCCGATGCTGGAGATCTATGCCGACGACGTGAAATGCTCGCATGGCGCGACCGCCGGCGACCTGGATGAGACGCAGCTTTTCTACCTGCAATCCCGCGGCATCCCTAAAGACGAGGCCCGCCGCCTGTTGGTCGAAGCCTTTCTGGCCGAAACCGTTGACGCCATTCCCTTCGAGCCAGCCCGTGCGGCTGCGCTTGCCCTGGTTCAGGAGCATCTGGCCCGATGAACGCCCCGACCTCGACCCTCGCCCGCCCGAATTTCGACGTGGAGAAGATTCGCGCCGACTTCCCGATCCTGTCGCGCGAAGTCTATGGCAAGCCGCTGGTGTTTCTCGACAGCGCCGCCAGCGCGATGAAGCCGCGGCAGGTGGTTGACACCATCCGCGACGTTTACGAGAACGACTATTCCAACGTTCACCGCGGCATTCACTATTTGAGCCAGCGCTGCACCGACCGGTTCGAGGCGGCGCGCGAGACCGTGGCGCGCTTTCTGAAGGTGAAGGATTCCGACAATCTGATCTTCACCAAAGGCGCGACCGAGGGCCTGAACCTGGTGGCGCAATCCTATGCGCGCAGCGTGCTGAAGCCCGGCGACGAGATCCTGATTTCGGAACTGGAGCATCACTCCAACATCGTTCCGTGGCATTTGGCGGCCCAGGCGACCGGCGCAATAGTGCGGGGGATTCCGATCCTCGATAATGGCCAGATCGACCTTGAAGCCTATTTCGGCCTGTTGGGGCCGCGTACCCGGATCGTGGCGATCACCCAGGTCTCCAACGCCCTTGGCACCGTTACGCCGCTGGCCGAGATGATTCCCGCGGCGCATGCGGTTGGTGCGAAAGTGGTGGTCGACGGCTGCCAGGCGACCCCGCACATCGCATTGGACCTGCCGGCGATGGACTGCGATTTCTTCGCCTTCTCCGGCCACAAGGTCTATGGGCCGAACGGCATCGGCGTGTTGTACGGCAAGCCGGAATTGCTGGAAGCGATGCCGCCCTACCAGGGCGGTGGAGAGATGATCGACTTCGTTTCGATCACCGAAAGCACCTATAAAGAGGCGCCGCACAAATTCGAGGCCGGTACGCCGCCGATTGTCGAAGCCATAGCGCTGGCCACCGCCATCGACTATGTGACGGAGATCGGGCTGGACGCCATCGCCGCGCACGAGCACGACCTGGTCGAATATGCCATGGGCCAGTTGGTGCAAATCCCGGAAGTGACGCTGCACGGCACCGCGCCGGGCAAGGCCAGCATCGTTTCCTTCACCTGGAAAGGCGCGCACGCTCACGATGTCGGCACCATCATCGACCGCGCCGGCGTCGCCGTCCGTGTCGGCCATCACTGCGCCCAGCCGCTGATGGATCGGCTTGGCGTCGCCTCGACGGCCCGCGCCAGCTTTGGCATGTACAACACCCGCGGCGAGGTCGACCGGCTGGTTGCCGCCCTCGATGACGTCCGCACGATCTTTGCTTAAGCGACAGCAGGGAGCCTCTCAGAATGAATGCCCCGTTCGGTTACCCCGATGATGATTTCAGCTTTGGCCAGCCCTCTATGGAGGAGTTGCAGGCCATTTGCGCCCGCAAGGGAGAGCCGCTGCCGGAAGGCCAGGCGGTCGCCAGCGGCGAGGAGGCGATTGCTGCCATCCGCACCGTCTACGACCCGGAAATCCCCGTGAATATCTATGACCTCGGTCTTATCTATGAGTTGGATATTCACAAGGACGGTTCGACCCGTGTGGTGATGACTCTGACCGCTCCCGGTTGCCCGGTGGCGGGCGAAATGCCGGTCATGGTCGCTGACGCGCTCGACACCGTTGCCGGGATCGGCGAAATCGAGGTCACGCTGTCGTTTGATCCGCCGTGGACACCGGATATGATGACGGAAGACGCCCGCCTTGCGCTGGGCTTCTAGCAGAGAAAGTTGAGGATGCCATGGAACGTCCCCCTGTCGTTACCCTGACTGACGCCGCCGCCGCGCGCGTCAAGGCTCTGATCGCCAAGAGCGAAACGCCGGTGCAAGGCCTGCGCATCGGCGTCAAGACCCGCGGCTGCTCCGGCATGAGCTATTCCGTCGAATATGCCGATGAGCCGAAACGGTTCGAGGAAGTGGTCGAGCAGAAAGGCGTGCGCCTGTATATCGACCCGACCGCCGTGATGTTCATTTTGGGTTCAGAGGTGGACTACAAGGAAGACCGCTTCACCAGCGGGTTTACCTTCGTCAACCCGAACGAAAAAGGACGCTGCGGCTGTGGCGAGAGCTTCCACGTTTAGGCCGCTCCGGCGTCCCTGTTGGTTGCGCTATTCCGCGGCAATGTGGGCGTTCCCTGTGTTGCGGCGCAAATATTTCGCTTCGGCGATGCTCACGACGTCGGATAGGATCCGGCCGATATCATAGTCTTTTGGTGTGAATACCGCAGCGATCCCAAGGGCTTTTAGGCGCTCTGCGTCGGCGCCCGGAATAATGCCTCCGATGATCACCGGCAAATGTCCCAGGCCTCTGTCCGCAAGCGCGGCACAGACCGCCTCCGCCAGTACCATATGGCTGCCCGACAGGATCGAAAGGCCGATCAGGTCGGCTTTTTCCGATAATGCCAATTCGGCTATTTCATCCGGTGTCAGCCGGATGCCGCGGTAGATGACGTCGAAGCCCGTAGATTGGGCCCTGAGAGCGATCTGCTCCGCACCGTTGGAGTGACCATCCAGGCCCGGCTTGCCGACCAGGAAGCGCGGCGTGTGGCCCAGGGCCTCGACCAGCGCCTGCACGCGCGCAGCCAGCGGATCGTTCTGGCCGGCAACGGCGCTGTTGGCGATGCCGGTCGGCGGACGGTACTGGCCGAACACCCGGCGCAGCGTCTCTCCCCACTCGCCGGTGGTAATGCCGGCGCGGGCGGCGGCGACGGAGGGCTCCATGATGTTGCGGCGCTCGCGGGCGGCGCTCTCCAGACCGGCGAGGGCGGCGGCGACCGCCTTGGCGTCG
>JAYPXD010000270.1:0-3259 GCA_038135395.1 Alphaproteobacteria bacterium
CCCTTGTGGACGGCTCGCAATTGTCGCATTGCAAAATAGCGCTCAATGGAAGAGAGAATGGCCCCGCTTTGAGGCTCAAGAAGGCTGGCGACGAGATGGATAAGCGGCGATTGACCGTAATGGTGTGAAGTCGGGGGCTCGGGTCTTGCAATCGCTTATGCTCTGCTGATCGCATCAAACACCGGCAACGAGCTTCTGGGATTTTCGCTTTTGCTCATCTCATCCGGCTTGTTCGCGGGTTGGGGCTTCATCGATAAGCGATGGGCATTTTTAGCTCTGCAATTCTTCTACGCAGCCTCTGCTATGATCGGCCTTGTCCGTTGGTCGTAGAATCGGGCCGAAGCAGCGCGAATTCGTTCAAAACTCATACGTTTTTGATTACCCCAAAAACGACCGTTTTTGACAGTCCCTACCTTCCCCCTTACCCCCTAATCGCCGCCTGAGCCGCCGCCAGGCGCGCAATTGGCACGCGGTAGGGGGAGCAGCTCACATAGTCCAGCCCTATCCGGTGGCAGAACTCCACGCTCGCCGGGTCGCCGCCGTGCTCGCCGCAGATGCCGAGCTTCAGGCCTTCGCGCGTTGCCCGACCGCGCTCGGCGCCGATCTGGACGAGTTCGCCGACGCCTTCCTGGTCTAGGCCGACGAAGGGGTCGCGCTCGACGATGCCCTGGCGTTGGTAGGCCTCCATGAAACCGCCGGCATCATCGCGGCTGATGCCAAAGGTGGTCTGGGTCAGGTCATTGGTGCCGAAGCTGAAGAACTCGGCGGTTTCCGCAATCTCACCGCCGCGCAGTGCCGCCCGGGGCAGTTCGATCATGGTGCCGACCATGTAGGGGACGGTGCGGCCTTGCTCCGCCGCAACCTCGCCGGCGACGCGGTCGATGACGGCCTTCAGGATGTCCAGCTCGCGCTTGGTGGCCACCAAAGGCACCATCACCTCCGGCAGGACACCGATCCCCTCCGCCGCCACTTCGGCTGCGGCTTCGAAGATGGCGCGCGCCTGCATCTCGGTGATTTCCGGATAGGAAATGCCCAGGCGGCAGCCACGATGGCCCAGCATCGGATTGGATTCCGCCAGCCGCAGCGCCCGCTGGCGAACGGCTTCGGCCGACGTCCCGGTCGCTTTGGCCAGGGCGTCGACTTCGTGTGCCTGATGCGGCAGGAACTCGTGCAGCGGCGGGTCGAGCAGGCGGATGGTGACCGCGTAGCCCTTCATGATGCGGAACAGGTCGGCAAAGTCCTGGCGCTGCATCGGCAACAATTTCGCCAGGGCTGCGCGGCGGCCCTTTTCGGATTCCGCCATGATCATTTCGCGCATGGCGATGATCCGGTCGGCATCGAAGAACATGTGCTCGGTGCGGCAGAGGCCGATGCCTTCCGCCCCCAGTTGGCGCGCGGTCTCGGCGTCGGCAGGCGTTTCGGCATTGGCGCGCACGCCCAGGCGGCGGATTTCGTCTGCCCAACCCATGATCAGCGCGAACTCGCCCGAGACCTCGGGGTCGATGGTCGGAACCTTGCCGGCCATGATCTCGCCTGTGCCGCCGTCCAGCGTGATGATTTCGCCGGCCCGCACCACCGTTTCGCCGGCGTAGAATTGCTGCAGGTCATAGTCGATGCGGATATCGCCGGCGCCGGCGACGCAGGGGCGGCCCATGCCGCGCGCGACGACCGCCGCGTGGCTGGTCATGCCGCCGCGGCTGGTCAGGATGCCCCGGGCGGCATGCATTCCATGGATATCCTCCGGGCTGGTTTCGATGCGGACCAGAATAACGTCGTCGCCACCCTGGGCGCGCCGCTCCGCCTCGTCAGCCGAAAACACGACCGCGCCGGACACGGCTCCCGGCGATGCCGGCAGGCCGCGGCCCAGCAAAGTCCGCGCGGCGTCGGGGTCCAGCGTCGGGTGCAGCAACTGGTCGAGCGAGGCCGGCTCGATGCGCGATACCGCGTCTTTCTTGGTGATCACGCCTTCTTCGACCATGTCGGCGGCGATCTTCAACGCCGCCTTGGCGGTGCGTTTGCCGGACCGGGTCTGCAACATCCAAAGCCGGCCGCGCTCGACCGTGAACTCGATGTCCTGCATGTCGCGGTAGTGGGATTCGAGCCGGTTCTGGATTTCGATCAACTGGTTGAAGACCGACGGCATGACCTCTTCCATCGCCGGCAGATCGGAGCCGTGCGCCGTTTTGGCAGCGATGGTGATATGCTGCGGCGTGCGGATGCCGGCGACAACATCCTCGCCCTGGGCATTGACCAGGTATTCGCCATAGACCTCGCGCGTGCCGTTGGAGGGGTTGCGGGTGAAGGCGACGCCGGTGGCCGAAGTTTCGCCCATGTTGCCGAACACCATGGCCTGGACGTTGACCGCCGTGCCCCATTCTTCCGGAATGTCGTTCATCTGGCGGTAGAAGATGGCGCGGGGCACCTGCCACGACGCAAAGACAGCGCCGACCGCACCCCATAGCTGTTCGCGCGGGTCCTGCGGGAAGGGCTCGTCCAGCTCTTCCATGACCTTTTTCTGGTCGATGCCGACCAATTCCTGCCAATCGGCGGCGGTCAGGTCGGTGTCGAGGAACACGCCGCGGGTGTCTTTCAACACCTCCAACTCTTCTTCGAACACATGATGGTCGATGCCCAGCACGACATCGCCATACATCTGGATGAAGCGGCGGTAGCTATCCCAGGCGAAACGCGCGTCGGCGGCTTCGGCCATGCCATTGACCGTTTCGTCGTTCAGGCCGAGGTTCAGCACGGTGTCCATCATGCCGGGCATCGACACCCGCGCCCCTGACCGGACGGAGACCAGAAGCGGCAGTTTGGCATCGCCGAACTTGCGGCCGGTTTCGACCTCGACCGCCGCCAATGCCGCCTCGACCTGGGCTTTCAGCGCTTCCGGATAGGATTTGGCATTGGCGTAGTAGTGGGTGCAGACTTCGGTGGTGATGGTAAAGCCAGGCGGGACGGGCAATCCCAGATTGGCCATTTCCGCCAGATTTGCACCCTTGCCGCCCAGCAAGTTGCGCATGCTGGCGTTGCCCTGGCTGTTGCTGCTGCCAAAGCTGTAAACCCACTGGGTCATGGTCTGCTCGCCGCTCCCGCGCACAATGTCACCCTAAGCCTGTCGTCGGGTGAGTGCGCCACAAATAGAGGACCCTTCGACAGGCTCAGGGTGAAAGTGGCATGAGGTTTGGTCCGCTAGCCTTCAATCACCGAAAAATCTGCAACTTGAGACATGGTTGCCGTTATTTGTCCGAGTATTTTC
>JAYPXD010000270.1:3269-5319 GCA_038135395.1 Alphaproteobacteria bacterium
TTAACTGTCACTTGCTCGAAGAATGCGTCGGTCGGCCCACGCAGCGAAGCCAGCAAGCCCATGGCCGAGACGAAACTCTCAGCCGCCAGCGCCGCCTTCATTTCCGCCGCCGATTTCGCAAGGGCCGAGGCCAGTGCGCCTTCCGCCGTTTCGGCAAACAACGTTGGGTCCGCCGCGCCGGATTGGCGCTGGCCGTCCTTCTTTTCCTCCGCTGCCACGATATTTGCGGCGCGCCGGTAGGCGGTCAGGAGGTTGGCGCCGTCGTCGGTCTCCAGAAATGCAGAGAGTGCTGCGACCTGCGCCATCAACCGGACCAGATCGTCTTGTTGGCCAAGGCTAAACACGGCCGTGACGCGATCATGCTTTACCCCTTGTTCGCGCAAATGCACCTTCAGCCGGTCGGCGAAGAAATCCAGCAGGGCAGTCGCCGTTTCGTCGGCCGATTCCTGGCCGGAAAGTTGGCCGCTGTAGAACTCGTGCGCGTGCAGGAACACCCGGTACAGCGGGAGGCGCAGGCGGTTTTCCAGCACCAGCCGGATCACGCCCAGCGCGGCGCGGCGCAATGCGAAGGGGTCGCGGCTGCCGGTGGGCTTCTCGTCGACTGCGAAAAAGCCAACCAGCGTGTCGATTTTCTCTGCCAGCGCCACTGCAACCGAAACCGGAGCGGTCGGGCAGGCATCGCCTGGACCTTGCGGGCTGTAATGTTCCGCAATCGCGGCAGCAATAGCGGGGTCTAGCCCTTCGCCCTCGGCGTAATAGCGTCCCATCAGGCCCTGAAGCTCTGGAAACTCCCCGACCATGCCGCTGGAGAGGTCGGCCTTGGCCAAGGTGGCGGCTTGGCGCGCCTTGTCGGCGTCGCAGCCAGGGATGTGTTGGGCAACGAACCCGGCCAACGCCGTAAGACGCCGGACACGCGCGCCAAGCGAGCCAAGCTTCGCGTGGAACACCACGTTATCGAGCGCCGGCACCCGGCTTGCCAGCGTATGTTTGCGGTCCTGATCCCAGAAGAACTTGGCGTCCGAGAGGCGGGCGCGCAGCACGCGCTCGTTGCCGGCCACAACCGCCTTGCCGCCGTCGGCGGTCTCTCGGTTTGCCGCCACCGCAAAACGCGGAGCAAGGCTGCCGTTCGCGGTTTCCAGCGCGAAATATTTCTGGTGTTCGCGCATGGAGGTGGTCAGCACCTCCGGCGGTAGGTCCATAAACGCAGCGTCGATGGCGCCGAGCAGCAGCACCGGCCATTCCACCAATCCGGTGACTTCGTCCAGCAGGCCAGGGTCGGGACGGACATTGAGGCCCGCGGCGTTCGCTGCGGCTTCCAGATCGGCAGCGATCTTCGCCTTGCGCTCCGCCGGGTCGAGGATGACCTTGTGCGCGAAAAGGTCTGCCTTGTATTGCGCGAAGTCGTGTATCGGGATCGGCCCGCGCGCCATGAAGCGGTGGCCTTCTGTCTCCGCGCCGAAGCTGCGCTCGCTCAATGATCCGCCGAGATCGAGCGAACCTGGCAGCGGCTTCCCGCCAAACACCACATTGATGCGCTGCAGCGGCCTTACATAGCGGAAGGCGCCATCGGCCCAGCGCATGGACTTTGGCCAGGGTAGAGCGCGGATTGCGTCCGCGATCATAGCGGGAAGCACCGCGGCGGTCGCTTGGCCTTCTATGGTCGAGACAGCGAACCAGAAGTCTGCCTTGCCGACAGTACGCTGCTCGCACTGATCGAGCGAGGATAGTCCCGCAGCACGCAGAAAACCTTCGACAGCTTTATCGGGAGCGCCGACGCGGGGACCTTTGCGCTCCTCGGTTCTGTCGGGCTGGCGCTCGGCGAGGCCGTCGACGACCAGCGCCAGCCTCACGTGCCCCGCCCGCCACGTCCCTGGGGGGTCTGCGCCCCCCCCCCCACCCCACCGGGGGGCGGGGGCCGTAAATTCTGTGGATTGCTTCGTCGCTGCGCTCCTCGCAATGACGGAGCGGGGGAGGAAGCCCCTCGCTATGGCAGAGGCGTGGGAAGCGGAAGCCAATGTCTGAGAACCCATCATGCCGCCTCCTCAACCAG
>JAYPXD010000271.1:0-5291 GCA_038135395.1 Alphaproteobacteria bacterium
TCCTCCAAAAGCCCCCAATCGCCCCAGAGCTGGTGCTAGCAGGTGCAACCTGCGTCGACAGCGGTCGCTGAGCCAGAGACCAGGAAGACACCGGTAGCGCCAACCAGGTTGAACGATGCAATGCCGTACAAATCATCAGTCAGGTAAGCGCTGATGAAATTCGGCCCGGACATGGTGAACGAGTCATCCATACCGGACGAATGCAGATTGATCGTCGCGGCAACCTCGTGATTGTCGCGATCAAGCGTCAATGTGCCCGGCGCGTCGTTCAGGGTAACGGCGCTGCCTTCGCCCAAGAGGCTGAACAACCCACTTGCCCCCAAAGACAAGCGCGTCGCCGTGTACAATTCATAGGTGCCAAGGCCTGTGCTTGGCGACAGGGAGGGGTTAGAGGTCCGTTCCGCTAGGTACTGAACATCGGTCCGCACAGTATCGAACGTATGTCCAGCGCTCTGCAACGTACCACCAATGGTCAGGTATTGGGCGCTGTCGGTGTAGAACTGCAATAGGTTTGCGTTCGTCGCCGTAATATTGGACCGGAAATTGCCATCAATCTGGCCGTTGACGATTTCGCTCCCGGCGATGGTAAACTCACCCAAGTCATTGATATCGCCAACGACTACGCCAGCCTGGAAGGCAAATTCTGTCTGCCCCAGGAAATCGCCGGAAATCACGCTACTTGCGTAGAATACTTTACCGTGCGCCCAATCGATAAACAGCGGTGTTTGATTGGCATTGGCGCCCAGTTGGTATGTGTTGGTTCTAAAATTCGCGCCGCTGCCGGTGTGCAACTCCAGAGTGTTGACCGCAGAGAACAGGTGCCGGCTATACCGCATTACATCGAAGTCGGTCTCATAACTCCAAACACCAGTCGATGGAAAATTCGTAAATGGCACACCAGCCGTTACCGTAATTCGGTTGTCCTGGATGTCGTCCGCCGCCAACGCACGGTAAGTCAGGTGAACGAAGTCGTCCTGATAAATCTCTCGGCCAACAACGATCCGCGCCGCTGCTGCGTCCATACCGGCGTTGACCAGAGCATCGAACGCCGTTTCCGGCCGGGAATACAACGCGGTGTCCGTTGCATCGAACGGGTTGAGGATCAGGTCAGGGCCTTCGCCATTCGACAACAACTTAAATGCCGGCCCAGCCAACACGCTTTCGGGCGTACCTGTATGGTTCAGGCTGTAGATCTCATCGCCATTGTTGAAGATGGTAAACGTGCCCTCAATATCGAGGGTTTCGTTCACACCAGTGAACAGGCTTGGTGAAACTGTGTTGTCGTAGCGCCGCGCCAATCCGACAAATGCGGTCTCATGGATGGCAACTACGGGTTCTTCATGGTTCTCCACCGCAATATTCTGTGAGTCGCTGACGCCCTTGCTGAGGTCGGTTTCCCCGCCGGTCGTACCAGCCACAACACCCGCGATATCAACTGTCCCTGCATCTTCAGAGCCGACGGAGGACGCTGCCTGGGAAGAGACCTCTTGAGAGTTTGGTGTTTCGCTCAAGCCGCCAGATGAGCCTGCCCGGCCCTGAAGTTGTCCCATTTTCTGGGCAATTTGTTGTGGGGTGACCTTTTGCGGCGCCCCCGCTCCATCCGGCGTAACGCGAGAAGCGTATCCCGGGGTATTGATGCGGCCGATTTCGACGCCATCACGGAACATGACAAGATCATCGCCGAACAGGAACGTCGCGTCGACCGTATTGTCATCGATAACTTCGAACAAGGCGATGCCGCCACGAACACCTAGCACGCCGACGGGAGTCTTGACCTCAACCCTCCGCGTTTTGCTGATATTGCCGCCGACGAACCGCATCAGACCCTTGCGCAGGGTCAACGCCATGTCGCCAGATTTCTTTCCAGGATCATAGACGAACTTATCGATGACCATCGAAGAATTCGGACCAATCGACAAAGCGGTCCGGTCCAACATCAACACCTGCGCCTGTCCCGAAGCGTCGGTGTCTATGCGCTCGTTATAGACGATTTCATCGCCCAGCACGATTTGCCGTCGGGCCGCGCCGGGGGGTGTTCGGTTTGCGTCCGTATTGACCGCGGTTGTGACACCAGCCTTCTGGGCCATCACGCTCGGCGCGTCCAGCACAAAACCGCCCACAAGGGCAATGGCTGTCGTTACCATCAGCATAGAGCTTGAATATTTGGTCATCTCGTCCACCACTCCGTTCTTGCAGTCATCGACTGACGGTTGCTAGCATCTCTGACGCTTGCGCCCGTATATACCTGATTACACGCACCTAATTCTTTACAGCCCGGATGATCCCGGCTGCTTCAAAGCTATCTATCTGTGAACCGCCAGTTCCGCTCACCAGGAACACAGCTCCGATATTGTCCGCATTCGGCCCAGAGAATATTCCGCCGCCCGAACCGATGCCCGTCGCATCATCCATCCCCAGGGTGAAGTCATTGCTGCCCCAGACCGAGCTCGTTTCCGCCAGGTCAAACAGGAAGGGATCGATGACCTGTGACGAATTAGGGCCGATCGCACGGGCTGTCCAATCCACCATCCGGACCTGCGTCTGTCCTTTGGCTCCCGTCTCGATTTGCTCATTGCAAACCAGCGTATCAGCCTGAACGACCTGTCGGACGGAAAGGTCCGGCAGGTTGCGGTTCGCTTCAACACCGACGGCCGCAGCGACGCCAACTTTTTGCGCCAAAGCCGGCGAGCCGGCAACGGCAACGGCAACCATTGTTGCAGCACTCACAGCTGAGATGAGCGACGGCCAATGGTTAATTGTCAGCACCATATCCTCCGACACAATCGTTCCAGGCGACGGCTGCCGCCTCAGAACCGGGCGCTCACGCCGCCCATTACGGAAAAGTTCTCGATACGGTAGTTGGGGAGATTGGACCCCACATCGCGCCACCCCATACCGGCAAAAACGCCAACAGTTCCGGTGATGGGTGCGTAAATTTGAGCGTCAGCGCGAATTTCATCCTCGTCGCGGACCGTCGCGCTGACAATCGGATTTGCCGCGTCATAGCCGCGTGTAAATCCGCGTGCATCCAGCGAAAGAGTCCATGAAGACGCTCCCTTGGTAAACGCAACCGGAGCTGGCACATCGACGGATGCGGTCAGGGCAACGCCGAATTCATCATAGCTCTGGAAGTCGGCGCTAGCATCAACCTTGCGGCCGGAAACGGCGGCCCTCAAACGAATATTGGACCGTGGCAGCAACCCGACGCCAATCTCGCCAAATATCTCCTGGCCGTCGAGATTACTCGCTGTCGGACGAACTATGCTGTCATAATAGTCCGACGTCTGAGCGCGCACTTCGGCATCCAATGTCGCCATCCGTGACAATGGAATGCTGATCGTTCCGCCAACACCCAGCGTCCCCTGATACGGCTCCGCACTCAACGCCAAAAAGCTGCCCAGGATGTAGGGCCGAACTTTGATCCCACTCGCCGGCGCTATAGTCAGGATCGGCCCGGTGTTCACACTCACCAGGGCGATATCGAGGTCATCGACCTTGAATTGGCGAGAGCCGTACAGGTTAACATTGGTTTCCAACGCATCGCCGCGCTGCCCACCGAAATTGTACAGGTGACGCATACGGGCGCTGGCAAAGACGTTCGTATCCGATTTACGCTGAAACTGCGCCCCCAGAACCGCCGGAAGATCGATCACCAGAACATTATTCCCGGACGCGGAGTTTGCATTGCTTTGATACCGCAATCCTCCGCTGACCGAAAAGGCGAACAAATGCTTCGATGTCGCCTTGTCGATCTGGTCCAGAAACTGCTTAACCCGCTGCTGCACGACCTCCGGCACGTCCGGGAATGCCAACGCCTGCTGAAAATAGCTGCGCGCCGCCTCGTAGGATTGCAGGCGGAAGTACAACACGCCCAATTCTACATGCACCCGCGGCAGTTTCGGATTGTAAATTAACATCCGTTCGAGGCTTGAAATTGCAGCCTCATAATCACCAAGTTCCGAAGCGATCCGAGCGTATTCGAACGACGCGTCAAGATTTGCTGGATTGGCGCCTAATCTTTAAGCGGCATTCACTAATATGAGCGCTGTGAGGCAACGGGCGACTGGACGACCAGAACAAAAAACGTTAGTGCCGGCCGATCTCCGTATCCAGACAATGAAAAGATTCGGCCTGGAAAATATCCCCAGCGCGGAAGTCAGTGGTAAGACGTGGTGACCGAACTGTGAAGGTAACGCGTCCTTCAAGCCCCTCGTGGGTATCCGCAGTTCGATGGACAAAAAAATGCGTTGTGATTTGATTTTGCCTGCCGTGCCCCCACGTGAGGCCGGAATATCGAGTATTTGCGGCCAGAAACGCCATTCGTCCGCCTCGTCAGAGGTACCACTGGGTCAAGGCCAGATCACCTCCGAATATTTGCTGAATGTGCCGTTCCTCCCGACTGCACCCGCAACGCATACTTGCGGCTTGGATAGATTTCTATGAAGCAGCTCTACATGATGTTAAAATCCACCCGGCTGCTATTGGTCGTGGCCGGACTTGTCAGTTTGCTAGCCGCTGTGCCCAGCGCAATGGCGCAGCAGAATACAAACCCGACCAGACTGACGCAGGCGCAAGCCAAAGCGCTGTCAGATTTGTTGAACGATCCCGCAGCTCGCGGTGCTGTTGTAACGGAATTGCAACGGATAGCATCCGGCGCGCCTACGGGTTCGTCTGCTAATGGCGAAACGGACGAACCGGATGAATTAGCGCCATCAGTCGGCCGGAAAATTGCAGAAATTACCAAGCTCGCCGCAGAAGGCGCGATCAAGCATTCAAAGCATTTTCTGCAGCAGGTCGCCCAAGCGCCACACACCATCGCCGCTGTTGCGGCAGTACCTGCAGATGTAATTTGGCGGGTTGTCACTGACCTCCTGGTTGTCATGGCCACCACGATAACATTGTTTTTATTGCTGCAATGGGCAGCCCGAGGTATCGACCGCCGCCTTGGCGCGATTGCTGCCCGCGTCGGACCGACTAGCACGGTTCTTATTATTTCGGCTTCAATCCTGATCGATGCCGTGATGGTCATATTGGCCTGGACCGGTGGCTACTTAATAGCCCTATTGGCAGTCGGCGAAATTGGTGAGATGGCCATCCATCAGAGCCTATACCTAAATGCATTTCTGATCGTAGAGATGGCCAAAGTGGCAGCGCGGGCTGTTCTGTCACCAGCTTCGACCGCGCTTCGCCCCGTCGGAATCCCTAACAAAGCCGCGGTCATTCTATCCGGCTGGCTGAATTTTGGCATCAGCGTGATCGGGTACGGCGAATTATTGGCGGTGCCAATCTTC
>JAYPXD010000272.1:0-4627 GCA_038135395.1 Alphaproteobacteria bacterium
CCCGAAAAACGCCGTCAAAACGCAGAAATCAGGCTTTCCGGAGGTCTCCAGGTGGAAAAGGAATTTGCGCTGAACGTGACTTTGTAGTGCACCAAGGCAGCGCTGGCACAAGCTGGAACCAACACGACGATAGCCGCCATTATCTTGATTAAGTTGCCCACCATAACACTCTCCTTTCCTCGGCAGAACGATAGGTAGGAGAAATTTCAATGGGCGCGCAGCAAATTTGCAAGTTAAATTTGCAATATATTTAAATTACTATAATTTAAATTTAATTTAATCTTGGAATCAAACTTTTATATATCGATAGTGAAAAGCATAATTACTACCATTGTACCGCTTTCAACACGGTTCCAGCACAGTCGCCGAAACCTACCCTGTAGCCATTGCCCTGGCACCAACCGCGCAGGGTCAGGGTATCCCCGTCTGCCAAAAAGCTACGCGCGCCGCCGTCGGCCAACGGAAATGGCTCCTTGCCGCCCCAAGACAGCTCCAAAAGCGAACCCCACTGACTTTTGTCTGGCCCGCTGATAGTGCCGGACCCCAGCAAGTCGCCCGTGCGCATCGGGCATCCGCTGGAGGTGTGGTGCGCCAATTGCTGCGCCGCCGAGTAATACAGGTAGTTGGCATTGGTCCGGGACAAGCGGGTTTCGGCCCCACCCGCCGGCCTGAGCGCGGCCTCCAGGACGATGTCATAGTGCCGGGGCGCGGGGTCATCGAGATACGGCAACAGCGGCTTCTCCCGCGGTGGCGCTGCCGTCCGGAATGGCTCCAGAGCGGCTCGCGTCACCACCCATGCGCTGATGGTCGTCGCCGTCGCCTTGGCCTGGAACGGCCCCAGCGGTACATACTCCCAGGCCTGAATATCCCGCGCCGACCAATCGTTCAGCAGCACATAGCCAAAGATCATGGCGTCTGCTTCCGCGACGGTGACCGGTCGTCCAAATGTCGATGGCGTGCCGACGATGGCCCCCATTTCCAATTCGAAATCCAGGCGTTCGCAGGGTCCGAAGTGCGGTGCGTCGGCGTCCGGCGCCTTCAATTGCCCCAATGGCCGGTGAAACGCGGTGCCACTCACCACCACGGACGAGGCGCGGCCGTTGTAGCCGATGGGAATATGCAGATAGTTGGCCGGCAACGCATTTTCCGGGCCCCGGAACATGACGCCGACATTGAAAGCGTGCTGCTTTGCCGAATAAAAGTCGGTGTAGTCCGCAACCGCAATCGGCAGATGCATCTGCGCTTTCGCCATCGGCGCCATGGCGACGGCCCGCAACGTAAAATCGTCCTTAAGCGCCGGATTACCGCCATCCGCCAGCAATGCTGTCAACTGGTCCCGGACCGAAGCCCAGGCAGCCGGCCCCAGCGCCATAAACGCGTTCAGTTCGGGCTTGTTGAACACTGGCGCCTCGCCCGGAGCCCGCACTAATCCAGCGCCCTCTAACGCCGCCAGGTCCAAAGCCTGGTCGCCGATTGCCGTGCAACAGCGCGGCGCTTCCTCGCCCTGGGAAAACACGCCGTACGGCAGGTTTTGCAGCGGAAAATCGCAGTCGGGGGCGTTCGCGGCTTCGATCCAACTCTTCATTACCGCTAGCTCCGCTTCAAAGAACCGTCATGCATCCAGCGCGCATGATCGGGCGCGCGCTTGGTCTTGGCCCATTCCTCAAGCATCGGCCATTTCACTTCGTCCAGGCGCTCTAGCACGCCATCAATCGGCGTGTTGACCGATAATTCCAGCCGGTGGCCGTTGGGGTCGAAAAAGTAGATGGACTGGAACAGCGTGTGATCGGTCGGCCCGATGACCGCAACACCGTCCGCCTCCAGCTTCGCCTTTGCGGCCAGCAGTTCCGCCATGGTTTCGACTTCAAACGCGATGTGCTGCACCCAGGGCGGCGTATTTTCATCGCGTCCCATGTCAGGCTTGGTCGGCAGTTCGAAGAACGCCAGCACATTACCGCCGCCGCAGTCCAGAAAGACATGCATGTAGGGGTCGGGCTCCTTGGTCGATGGCACCTGATTCTCGGCAAAGGCCAGTTGGTAGGTCATGCCCATATACTTCTCGTACCATTTCACGGTCTCCAGCGCGTCCTTGCAGCGATAGGCGACATGGTGAATACGTTGCAGAGCCATTGGGCGGTCCTCCTCGTTCGGGAAGCGAGTTTCGGTAACAGGATTGTGGGCCGGTTCACCAGTTCGGAACAAGTGCCTATCGTCGCGCACTCGACAGGCTGGGCCTGCATCCGGCATAACCCCTAAAAAATCCCAACGCCTTGGAAGGTTCTGGCCAATGCCTGCCCCCGTTCATCATGTCCTCGTCTGCGGTTATGGCACCATGGGGCGCGGCATCGTCAACCTGTTCACCAAGGGTGGCTTCCGCGTCTCGATCCTGACGCGCGACCCGGCAAAACTGGCGGACGAGTTACCCAAAGGCGCAACCGCCGTCGCCGACCTGCCGGCCGATGCGCCAGACCTGGTCATGGAGAATTATCCGGAGGACATGGCGGCCAAGCAGGCCCTGTTCGCCCGTCTGGAGGCTGCCTATGGCGGACATCCAATTATCTCCACCAACACTTCCGGCCTGGATCTGACCGAACTGGCGGCCCCCCTCGCCTACAAGTCGCAGTTCATCGGTGTGCACTACCTGCAACCGCCGGACGCTTTCCCTCTGGCCGAGGCGACCCGCATCGCCGAGACCTCCGACGAGACCGTCGAGCGCATGGTTGCCGCCTTAAAGCAAGTGGGACAGGATGCCGTGGTACTGAATGAGCCCGTCGTCGGTTTCCTGTTCAACCGCCTGCAACACGCCCTGCTGCATGAGGCCTATCATATGCTGGAACAGGGTTGGGTAACGCCGGAGGACATTGACAAATACGCCCGCCTCGCCTTCGGCCCGCGCATGTGCGTGACCGGCATCATCCAACAGAAAGATGTCGGCGGCCTGGACGTCAACGCCGCCTCGCAACGCTCCATCGTGCCTGCCCTGCACCATTCGGCCAAACCCGTGCAACTGGTGCAGGATATGGCGGCGCGCGGCGAGCATGGCGTGAAGTCCGGCAAGGGCTTCTACGATTGGTCCGGCGTCGATATCGTCGCCTACAAAGCCCGTGCGGCCGACAAGACCCGCCGCATTCTGGCGATCATTCAAGAAGAGGACTAAGCCCAATCATGTCCACCCGCCTAGACGCCATAGCCCACGCCCAAGCCCTGGTTGATGACGGTACTTTCGAGGAGGTCATCGGCGCGTGGGTCGCCATCCCATCCACGAGCCAAGAGCTGGAAAAGCGCGACGAGTTGAGCCGCTACCTGCGCGAGGCCATCGTTCCGGCTGTCGAGGCGCTGGGTTGCGAGTGGGAAATGCACGACAACCCCGATCCGGCTGGCGGCCCATTCCTCATCGCGGGACGGCACGAGGCCGATGGCCTGCCGACCGTGCTGCTGTATGGCCATGGCGACACGGTACAAGGCCAGGACGACCGCTGGCAAAGCGGACTGCACCCCTGGCAGACGGAACTGGAAGGCGACCGGCTCTATGGCCGCGGCACCGCCGACAACAAGGGCCAGCATTGCACCAACCTGCTGGCGTTGCTGACGCTTCTGGAATTGCGCGGCAGCCTGGGCTTTAACCTGCGCGTGCTGATCGAGATGAGCGAAGAGGTCGGCTCGCGCGGGCTGCGCGAGTTCGCGGCAGCGCATAAGGACAAGCTGGCCGCCGATGTGTTGATCGCCTCGGATGGCCCCCGCCTCAAACCCGACCGCCCGACGATTTTCCTCGGCTCGCGCGGCGTGGCGACGTTCAAACTGTCGATCAACGCCCGCGAAGGCGCCCATCATTCCGGCAACTGGGGCGGGCTGATCTCCAACCCCGGGACCCAACTGATGCACGCCATCGGCACCATGGTCGACCGCCGCGGCGCAATCCTGGTGGATGCGCTGAAGCCGCCGCCGCTGTCCAACGCTTTGCGGAACGCCATAGCCGACTGCGAGGTCGATGGCGGCCCGGACGCGCCGGCAATCGACCCGGATTGGGGTGAGCCCGGCCTGACGCCGTGGGAACGGGTCTTTGGCTGGAACACGTTCGAAGTGCTGGCCTTCGAAACCGGCACGCCGGCAAACCCCGTCAATGCCGTGCCGGCCAACGCCACCGCCCATTGCCAGATCCGCTTCATCGCCGGCAGCAACCAGGCGGGATTCGAGCAGGCGATCCGAGATCATCTGCAAGCGGAAGGTTTCGGCATGGTCGAGGTTCAGGCCTCGCGCATGGCCATGGCCGCTACACGCACCGAATTAGATAACCCCTGGGTCGAGCGCGTCGTCGCTTCCCTGGCAGAGACTCTGGGCCAACGCCCGGCCGTACTGCCGAACCTGGGCGGCTCGATCCCGAACGACGTTTTCACCGACCTGCTGGGCATGCCGACGATCTGGGTGCCGCATTCCTATGCCGGTTGCAGCCAGCACGCGCCCAACGAACATTTGCTCTTGCCGATTATCCGCGAGGGCCTAGGTATGATGGCAGGACTCTATTGGGATCTGGGATTAGCTGACATTGCCGAAAACTCAGGGCCGAACGAAGATTAACGAAATTCAAGTGCGCCAGATTCTGTCGCTCGGGTATAGAAAGTCAGGAATG
>JAYPXD010000272.1:4637-5240 GCA_038135395.1 Alphaproteobacteria bacterium
CAAGTGCGCCAGTGAACTCCTTCACCAATTGGCAATAGTTTTTGGTGTAATCAGGGATCGAGCTGCCAAACGCGTTGGCAACGGCATGAAAGGCTTATTGTTTTTAATTTGATGGGGAAGCTGAATGGTAAGTTGGAACGAGCTTCTTACGCCAATTCCCAGCAGTTGTGACGCCGATACCTCGGCCGGCGATGCTACCAAAAGTGATTCCTGGGATATGCTTGAGGAATTGGACGTCGGCTTGGGTTTGCTCAACCATGGCGGCATACTGTTGCGATGCAATCGGGTGTTTCAATCTGCGTTTGGCCAAGCGGCCCCGATATGCCGTTCGGGCGCGGCGATCCAACAGATATTGGTTCTGGCTTGTATCGATAGTGGCAGCGCAACTGCTGCCAATGGATGGGTTGAAAGCTTTTTGAGGGCCTTCCGCGACGGTTCCAGTATCGAATGGCAGTCACACGACGGCCAATGGTGGCGCGCCCAATTTTTCCGTCGGGCCAACCAAGATCGGATTTGCCGGATATTGAACGTTTCTTTGGAACGGCGGTTGGCGCAGGAAGCCCGGCGGTTGGCCAGCATTCCCGGCTCCTTACACGTTGAATC
>JAYPXD010000273.1:0-5233 GCA_038135395.1 Alphaproteobacteria bacterium
GGACTATACCATACTATGAATACTGCCCCAATGCTTCGGAGTACCTAAGCCGATGGCCTTCACACTCAAAGCCCTGGATCATGTCGTCCTGCGGGTCGCCGATACCGACCGCGCCATCCGCTTTTACTGCGATGTGTTAGGCTGCCGCGAGGAGCGGCGCCTGGACAGCATCGGCCTGGTCCAGTTGCGGGCCGGCTCGGCGTTGATCGACCTGGTGCCGCGCCAGGCGGGCGAAGCATCTGGCCCCGGCAATATGGATCATTTCGCCCTGACCATAGAGCCGTTCGACCCAGCCACGCTCAAGGCGCACTTCGCCAGCCATGGCGTCGCTCTGGGGGAACCGGCCCGCCGCTATGGCGCCGAAGGCTATGGCCTGTCGATCTATTTCCATGATCCCGATGGCAATCAGGTGGAATTGAAAGGCCCGCCGGAACCTTGAGCCCAAAAAAAATGCCCCGGTCGCGAAACCGGGGCTTCTCCCCAAGGTTGCAGCGCCGTATCAGCCGGCCGTCGCCGCCACGCTCGGCCGGGCGGCGACGCGGTCGTACCAGGCCTGAACGTTTTTGTGGTCAGCGCTGATGGATTGGCCAACGCCCTTCAGGAAGTCGAGCCAGCAGAACAGCAGGATATCGGCAATGGTGAAGCGATTGCCGGCGAGCCATTGCTTGCCCGCCATCCATTCGTTGAGCTTGCCGAGATTATCCTGCCCTACAGCCTTCAGGCCATCGGCAGCTTCCGGCAAACAGCGGAAGCGGTTTTGGAACAGCTTGATGCCTTCGGCATAGCGAAAGCCGTTCAGCATCGGCTCGCAAATGTTAAGGTCGACGCGGCGGGTCCACATGCGGGCCTCGCCACGCTCCTCAGCATTGGCGCCGATCAGATTGCCGCCGGGGAATTTCTCGTCCAGATATTCGCAAATGACCGTGATCTCGGACAGATACGAACCATTGTCGAGTTCCAAAACCGGCGAGCCGCCCATCGGATTCTTTTTGATATGGTCCGGCGTCCGGCTGGCATTGCCCTTGACGATGTCGATGGTTTCCAACGGTAGCTCGATGCCTTTTTCCGCCATAAACATGCGCACCATGCGGGGATTAGGCCCAACTGAGGTAATGAGTTTCATAATGGTTAACCTCCCTGTTCCGCTCTGAAATTAAGCGTCGATCCGGGCGGTGGCGGAGCCGGTGATCACCGTCTTGCCATCCTGGTTCACGGTCGCCAGCTCAAGATCGACGACCTTATCGCCGCCCTCGTCACGGATATCGACAACGGTGGCTTTGGCGGTGAGCGTGTCGCCCGGCCAGACCTGGTTGGTGAATCGGACGCCGTATTTCTTGAGCCGGCCATCGCCGACATAATTGGTCAGCATCTTGCCGGTCAGGCCCATCGACAGCATGCCATGCGCGAACACGCCGGGATAGCCTGCGATTTCCTTGGTGTATTTGTCGTCGGAATGCAGCGGGTTATAGTCGCCCGACGTGCCGGCATACATGACCAGCTGCGTGCGGCTCAGGTCTTCGATCACCACTTCCTCGTGCGTGTCGCCGACTTTGATCTTGCTTGCGGAGAGCGCCATTGTTCTGATCTCCCTTATTTCTGCTCAACCGGGCGCTCGGTTTTTACACCGACGCCGCGCGATGTGACGACGAGTTCGCCGTTCTGGTCGCGATATTCCTGAATGGTCTCAGTGAACGTCAGCTTGCCGGCGCGGGCGCTGGTTTTTTCCCAGGTTTTGCCAGGTTTGGTCGTGACGGTGTACACATCGCCCGGCTTGGGCTGGCGGTGATACTCGAAATGCTGTTCCGCATGGAGGCCGCCGGAGGATTTCGCCGGCTCGGTCAGGCCGGTTGCGTTCTTGCCGGAACCGAACCATTTCTGCCCGACCTTCGGACGAAGGAAATAGTCCGGGTCGAACTGCGCGACGGCGCGCGGGAAGGTCGGCGGCGCAATGATGTGCCCAACCTCGGTGGTCTTGGCGTATTCCTCATCGTAATAGATCGGATTGTCATCAGCGACAGAGCGCGCAAACATCATGATGTGAGTCGCTTCGACCGGAAACTTGACCTCGTCAGCCACGGGGGTTCCTCCTGTGATGGTTCAAAGGTTCGTACGTTGACGAGCCTTGACTATATCGCCGAGTGGTGGCGGGCTCCAGATGATTAAGACACAGGATATAAGGAAACCCTCATGCCCGCCCGCAGAACCGTACCCCAACGCGCCTTCGAAGATTTCACAGTAGGAGAAAAATTCTACGCGCCGTCACGAACCCATACGGAATCGCTCTTTTATGCCTTTCAGTTGGCAAGCGGCGACAATTCCCCGATTCACTACGACATCGAGTATTGTCGAGACAAAGGCTATCCAAACCTGATGGCGCATGGGTTGCAGACCTTGATACAGACCTGCCCAGGCGCAACGGGGCTGGCGCAGTCGATGGAGGACGCCCTGATTGGCTTCATCGAACAATCCTCAAAATTCTTGAAACCGGTCTATGCGGGCGACACGCTCTACCCAGAGTTGGAGATTACGGCCTTAACGCCGCAGCGAACCACTGGGGTGATGACTCTCGCCAATCGGGTGTATAATCAGCGAAATGAGTTGTGCCTTGCAGGCGAGATGAAGTTTTTGTTGCGGTTGCGCAATCGGTCCCAAGCTTCGGCTGCGAAATGCTGATGGTTCAGGGCATCGTCGCCAACTTGTTTTAGCGAAATGCTTGGAGCAGAACGTGCCGCCACGAATTAACCAAAAGCTGCAACAGATTTTGGTTATATTCTCTGCCAAGGGGGCAGAATCTGGCCGTCTATTGGCAATGATCGACATCGGCGGCATAGGCGGGTAATTGTTTTTCTATGGCGGCAGGGCTCCAACAATCCAACACTGACCTCGGCGTCACCGAAGTCGCTGCGTCCCATCGCGGAGACAGCGCTCCGGATGAGGTGTCGTCGTATTGGTGGCAACGGGTCCTTCGCAGGATTGACGCCCAGATCATGTCCGCCTCGGGACAGCTTGCCAGCCACCGCGGCGTTTTGGTCGTCCTGATGTTTCACGGTCTTTTTCGCGACGATGCCGAAGCCTTTTGCGGCCATGTCGATCCCTACCAGCCGTTCTCTGTCAGCGACCTGACGGTCCTGATCAAGCAATTCCAAGCTTCCGGCTTTAAGTTCACTGCGCCTTCTGAATTAGAGCAATCACAAAGCGGCACCGAAAAGCGGGTGCTTCTGACCTTTGACGACGGCTACGCCAACAATCTGCGCGCGATCCCGATTATAAAAGCGCACAACGTGCCAGCGACGTTTTTCGTTGCAACCGGCAACGTCGCATCCGGCGAGCCATTCTGGTGGGATGTTCTGTACCGCGAACGGAGCCGGCGCGGCACCGCAAAATCGCAAATGGTGGCGGAACGCCAACGCCTGAAGTCGCTCAACAACCGTGAGATCAAAGCGCATTTGCGCTCTTTGTTTGGCGAAGACGTGTTTACGTCCCAAAGCGACGCCGACCGCCCAATGTCGGTAGCGGAATTGCAGCGCATCGCGAGCGAACCCCTAGCCACCATCGGCAATCATACGGTCGATCACGAGTTGTTACCGCGGATACCGTTGCCGGACGCCCGGCGACAGATCATTGAATGCCAGGAGATGTTGCAGGACTGGACCGGCAGTGCGCCGCGGGTCATCGCCTATCCCAATGGCGTCCACAACACATCGATCATCAAAGAGGCCTCAAACGCCGGATTGGTCGTGGGCGTGACCTCCATCCGTGGCAAGCTGCGTCTGCCTTTGGATGACAGCCAAAGAATGCGTTTGCCGCGCTATGCGATGATCGGCGGCCAAACCCTGCCCCGCCATTGCAAGGTCGTTATAGCGCCATTCAGTATGAGCGGCATCAAGCACGCCATTCTTTCCCGCCGCCAACAGTCAGCGCTGCCCTGATCGGCCACGCCGCACTACCCAACTGCGATATCGTCCCGCCAAATCTGACGGATATACAATGCCGCAGCAAAGCTGCCGGCCGACAATCCTGCCATCACCCAAAAGGCATGCCCGGACAAATGGCTGTACAGCCAACCGCTGATCGCCATGGTCAGGCCCATGGCCGCGCCCATTCCCAAAGAGGAATACAGAGCCTGCGCGCTGGCCGACATGCCCGGCGCAATATGGCGCTGAATAAAGGTCATGCCGCCCAGGTGAGTCGCGCCAAAGGTGAACCCGTGCAAAATCTGCATCGGCACCAGTAACCAAAGCTCCGCACTTGTTCCCGTGCCAACCCATCGGACAAAAGCGCAGCCAGCCCCCAGCATCAACATTCCCGGAATGCCGATCCGTTGCAGCAACGGCTTGGCCCAGGCAAAGAGTGCGATCTCCGAGACGACGCCGACGGCCCACAGGAACCCGATCATCCCTTTCGAATGTCCAGCCGCTTGCCAATGCAAGGTGCCGAAACCGGTCAGCACAGCATGGCTTGCCATGTTCATCGCAGCGCAGGCCAGGAACAATAGAAATAGCCGGCTGGCCAGCAACGAGCGCATTGGCGGTCGCGATTTCTCGAACGGCGCCACCGTAATGCTGGGCAGGCTCTGGGCGGCCAGCCAGATCAACCCCAGGCTGACGATAAAGAGGTACATCATCCAGTCGGACGAGCGTCCCTCCAGGAACGCACCGAACCCCATGGACGTCACGATAAATGCCGCAGAACCCCAGGCCCGCAAACGGCCATAGTCCAGACCCCGGGCGCGCAGGTTCAGCAGGATCAGGTTCTCGCCCAGCGGATTGACCGGCGCCTGCACCGTCATATGCAACAAGGTCAGCAACAGCACCGGCCAAAAGCCATAGGCGGGCAACATCAGGCACGCCGTAACAATCCCACCGAAACAGAGCCATACGACCAGTTGCTTGCGCTCCGTCCGCGTGTCGGCATACCGCGCCACCAACGGATTCGCTGTCGCGCGGATCAGACTACCCGCCGCCAGCAACAACCCGATTTCCGCTGCGGTCAAACCACGGTCGGCCAGCCAGACCGGAAAGAATGGCTGGTAAATGCCGACCATGCCGAACATGCAGGTATAATAGACGGCGATGCGCAGGCGCGGCCATGTGGTCGGAGAGGCGATGAGATCGGACATGATGCGAATTCTCTACACCGGTTCTCCAGTCCTGGCTTGTAACTTTCCGCAGCCTCGACCCGGCAATCGGCGCCAACGCTTGCGTCTCCCCGACCGATCGCCATTCGGTATGGC
>JAYPXD010000274.1:0-5222 GCA_038135395.1 Alphaproteobacteria bacterium
CTTGTCCTGTAAAGCTGCAAGATCGGCTTTCAGGCTTAACCGGTGAATCGAAGGGACCCTTAAGCGATGAACAAATTGTCTGTAGCCTCAATTGCTTCTGTTTTTGTACTTGTTATTGCTGTCATAGCCGGTCCGGCAAGTGCTGTTAGCATTGCAAATCGCGAAAAGGCGCCTGTGAAGGTCGAATACGCGGAAGGCGCCGAAACTAAGACCGTCGAGATCCCCGCCGGAGAAGAGGTGGACGTATGCGAAGATGGCTGCAAGCTGACATTCGCTGGAAAGTCGATCGAAGTCAAAGGGGAAGAATCACTTGAAATTGTTGGTGGTGTACTGCAGGCAGTCAAATTAAAATAGCAGGTTCACAGAGGTATTAAAAAACATACTTCTGCAATTCGAAGGGGGCGTTAAACAACGCTCCCTTTTATTTTGAGTTTAATATATATGAAATTATATAATATAATGTAATTGTTTTATATTAACTGTAGTATTGGGTGGGTGTGCGCGTTGTTTATTCGAATTTGGCGCAACAAATTCCGTCGCGACTGTTGTTTATACTACTCGCTTCAGCTATTGAATGCCGCTTTCAAAGCGACACAAACATCGTGTTGGGCCTGGGTCGCTGGGTCGACATCCGGCGCCATTCCAAAGAAGCCATGTATGGTGCCTGGATAGCACGTATATTTTACCGGCACTCCAACACCTTGTAAGGCATCTCGATACCGTACGCCGTCGTCGAATAGGACGTCACACTCTGCTGCCGTTATAATAGCTGGTGCCGTGCCGGATAGATCTTGAGCCAATAAAGGTGACGCGCGCCAATCTTTGGCGTCATCAATGGTATTGAGGTAATGATTTTGGAACCATTGCATCGCCTTAGCCGTTAAGACGCCAAAGCCTTCCGCATATGTATCATAACTTGTTCCAGTTAGATGGTAGTCGCCGACAGGGTAAACCAGCGATTGCAGGACAAGCTTCGGGGCTCCGGCGTCACGCGCCATTAACGCCACGACACCTGCCAAATTGCCGCCGGCGCTGTCGCCTCCGACCGCAAGCTTTTCTGGATTAATCCCTAATGTCCCTGCATTTGCAGCAGTCCACAACAGTGCTGCCCAGCTGTCTTCAACTGCTGCTGGGAAACGGTGCTCGGGTCCCATTCGATAGTCGACGGATACGACTACGCAACCGGCACCCTCACAAAGATTGCGTGCAACTTTGTCATGGGTGTCAAGGCTGCCGATAACATGGCCACCGCCGTGGAAGTAGACCAAGCACCCAAGGTCACCTTTGGCATGTGGCCAGTATATCCGGACCGGTATTTGGCCGGCGGGGCCTGGAATCATCCGATTTTCTAGTTTTTGTACAGGCGTAGGCTCGCCACCTCGCGCTGCATTCATCGCCGCCATCTGAGCCCGAGCATCATTGGGAGAAAGTGTGTGCAATGGCGGCAGGTTTGCCTTGGCAAGGGCTTCGAGTCCTTTGACGATCTGAGGGTGCAGCGCCATGGTCTATAATCCTAACAGGTTGCCAAGTCGTGGGAGCTTAAAATGAGAGAGCAACTCTTGTCAGACATCCGCTTGATGTCAACAAATGTGTAAGGGAACGAACGGGGATAGCGAGGCGTCGTCATGGCGTCGACCACGCCTCGCCTGAACTTACTGCTTTGCCTTGCCTAGGGCGCTCGCCTTTTCCAAATCTGGTCCCGCATGTGGACCAAGTGCAGCCGCAACCCCAACCTTGGTCTTTTTTAATGCTTCTGCCGCCCGTGGGTTTTCCATAATCTTGTTGAGGATTCCTTGTTGAGCGGACGCGAACGACTCACGGTGCGCGACCACATGCGCCCGCGATTCACGATAGGCGTCCAGCATGCCGTTCATTTCCGGCACGACATAGCGCATCACCAAGTCCCAACTCCGCGCAGTGTTTTCGCGATTGGCCCAGTCATGGACAAAGCCGATGGTGACGCCATAGCCGCCAGTTAATTCAATTAGGCTGCGAAGGCGGGCGATGAGGTCGTCCGGTGTGCCGATGACAGCTGTGGCACCATCCGAAAATGCCATCTTTTCTACGCCTTCATTTGGGGTTTTGAAGGCGGCTACGCCAGGACGCTGTAATGTTCCCACGTTGTATTCATTATGCCAATGAAACAAGCCATCTTTACACTGGGCAATGGCTTCCTCGCGGCTTTCAGCGATATGCCATTGCAGTACGATGCGCCAGTTTTTGCGGTCGACTGTGTTGCCGTGTTTGAGACCGGATTCTTCAGCGAACGACCATTGCGTTGGCAAAGCGTTCAGGCCTTCGGATGACATCGAACCGATGGAGAGGACGCCGGTGTTGTACTTGCCTGCCAGAGTCATGCCCGATGGGCTGACCATGGAGGCGACGGCGTATTCCATACGCTCCTGTAACGGCAGCAGGTGCAAGCGGGCGTCGTTCAGGGTGAACCAGTCTGATTTGTAGCTGAAGCGCTCTTCGCCGGCCAGCAAGCGCTGTATAACCCCCAAAGCTTCATCCTGGCGGTCTCGTTGCGTTACAGGATCAATGCCCAGCACATAAGCGTCAGAGGGGAGGGCGCCAGGGCCGGAACCAAATATGGCCCGTCCGCCGGTCATGTGGTCTAACTGCACCATACGTTGCGCGACGATAAATGGGTGGTGATAGGGGAGAGAGACGACGCCCGTACCAAGCCTGATGCGGTGAGTTCGCTCGCCGGCAGCGGCGAGGAACATCTCCGGAGAGGCGATGACTTCCCATCCGGTCGAGTGGTGCTCGCCACACCAGAACTCGTCAAATCCCAGTTTGTCCAGGCGCTCCACCAAATCAAGATCGGACCGGAACTGAAGGGTCGGATGTTCACCGATAGGGTGGTGCGGAGCGAGGAACGCGCCAAATTTCATACGTGGCATCAAAGCAACTCCAGAGCAGCAGGTGCGTTCTGGCGGTTAGTTTCCGCCAGGGTTCTATTCTAAATGCGATTTTTGTTAGATGGGCTCGGCAATAAATACAGGGATCAGCCGAGACGTTTTTTTCTGGTAGTCCAGATAGTTGGGGAAGGCCTCGGCGCTGGCTGCCCAAAGCCGGTCGCGTTCGGCGCCAGTTGGTACCTCTCGGACCTTCATCTTAAAAACTTCGGTTGCGTCGCGGATTTCGACGTCGCCATCCGCACGCAGGTTATAGACCCACACCGGGTTTTTTTCCCGTCCACCGTATGATCCGACCAGAACATAGGCATTGCCTACTTTGACCCGCATTAGCGGGATCTTGCGGATGCCGCCGGTCTTATTGCCCTTATGGGTGACGATGATGCAGGGCAGACCTGAATCGCGCAATGTGGTGCCGCGCGTGCCGCCGCTGCCTTCGTACTCTTCTACTTGCTTTCGAACCCAGTCGAGCGCTGGGGGGATGTATTCGGCCATGGTAACCTCTTAAAACAGTACAACTGTCTGATGGGATATTGAGCGACTGGCAAAGCCTAGCATGTTCTCGGCTCAGTCGGCTATTGTTGCAGTAGATGGCGACAGGGCCTCAGGTACATGTCAGTGGTTCCACCACGGCATGTCGGAAAAGGAGCGGAGGTCGATTTCATGGGTCCAGGCCGAACGGTGCTGCTGCGCCAAATGGTAGTAGGTGTCGGCAATTTTCTCGGGCAGTAACAAGCCGTCGTGTTGCATCCCGCGGGTTTCGCGCAATTTTTGGAATCGCTCCTTGCCCAGCATTTTGCCTAGGGTGTCCGGGGCATCGACGGCGCCGTCAATAACAATATGGGCGACATGAATGCCTTTGGGTGAAAGTTCGGCGTTCAATGACTGGCACAACATGCGTCGGCCTCCCATCGCTGCCGCATGGCTATGTTGCCCGGCATTGCCGCGCATGGCGGCAGTGGCTGAGGTTACGAGCAAGGTACCTTTGCCGCGTTCGACCATCAGAGGCGCAACTGTTGACGCCGTGCGGAAGAGCGCAAAGGTTGCCATGCGCCATCCGAGCTCAAACGTTTTGTAACTGGTGTCGGCCAGCGATCGATTGCCGACCTGTGCGCCGAGATTAAACACGACGACTTCGATCGGGCCAATTTCTGCTTCTACCGCAAAAATTCGGTCCTCGATTGAGTCCGGTTCAATTGCGTTCAGCAGATAGCCGGAAGCGGAGCCGCCTTCAGAGGTGATGGCATTGACCAGGGATTCGAGACCGGCAGCGTCGGTCCGACGGCATAGCACGGCATGATATCCCTGTTGCGCGAAACGTCGCCCTACCGTGCCGCCGATACCAGCACCAGCGCCTATCACCAAGCATACGGGTTTCATCACTCTGTCCGATCTGTCTAGTCTCTGTGTGGTCATCCGGCCAACGCGATAGAGAACCGCCCGCAAGCATCCGGCCGGTCTCACAAGGTCCGGCAACCGTCACCCGGATGACTAGCAACCGATTTCCTATGGGCGCATATGGAACGCGCTTGGACCTGGTGTCCGCAACGGCGCGGCGAGATTAGCGAATTCGACTAACAACGGCCGGGTCTTTCGGGGATCAATGATTTCTTCAATCCAGAAGGCTTCAGCCGAGCGGAATGGCGAGCGTAGCTTGTTCAGTCGCTCTTCGATTTCCAGCTTCTTTGCCACGGGATCGTCGGCGCTATCGATATCGGCCCTATACGCGGCCTCAATGCCGCCTTCCAGCGGCAGTGAGCCCCACCGCCCACTCGGCCAAGCGTAACGGAGCGCAAGGCGGCCACCGTTCTTGTGCGCCGCGCCAGCAACGCCGAAGGAGTTGCGAATGATGACCGTGCACCAAGGGATGGTTGTTTGCCACATCGCCGTCATCGCGCGGACACCTTGCTTGATGACGCCAGTTTCCTCTGCTTGCTTTCCGATTAAGAAGCCAGGGCAATCCAGGAGATAGATCATTGGAAGATGGAAAGTCTCTGCCAGATCGCAAAATTTCTCAACCTTCTGGCATGTTTCCGATGTCCAGCCACCACCGAAAAACATCGGGTCAGAGGCCATGATTGCCACCGGCCACCCATCGACACGAGCAAAGCCGGTGATGCAGGAGCGCCCATAGTACCGCCCGATCTCGAAGAATGATCCGGCATCAACCAAGGTCTCAACAATTGGTCGCATTTTATAGGTTTTGCGGATATCGCGCGGAATGGCTTGAATCAGGTTTTCGTCACACCGATCCGGATCATCGGTCGGCTCTACCCGAGGTGGAAGCCCGTACACCGAAGA
>JAYPXD010000275.1:0-5215 GCA_038135395.1 Alphaproteobacteria bacterium
CAAGTCCAAAGCAGAAACGTTGCCGGAATGCGAGCCGCCGCGAACGACGTTTGGCGCACCCATTAGAACGCCGATGTTTGCGGCCTTTAATGCTGCGGCCGCCTCGTGCGTGGTCGGGAATTCCGCAATAGTGACCCCGTCACGTTTCGCTTCTGCGACATGATCCAATGTCGTGTCGTCATGGCTGGCCAGCGGCAGGCGCGCCCCCTTGGCGCGCCATCGTTCAAGGATGGCCGAGCGGTGTTTCGGAGCAAGTTCTTGACCTTTGGCGACGCGATCGGCAACGCGCCCTTCGAACGTCTCGCCTTGCTTTAGCCTGGGGGTGAGAAATACCCGATACTTTTCCATGTCTCTCCACTGTCTCTGGCCAGGCGTATGATCCATAAGACTGAGGAGCGTCAGCAACGGCTCATCCCAAATGGTCTCCATAAGGTCAAGCACTGCGGCATCGGGCAATTCACAACGCATATGCAAAAAGTGTTCTGCGCGGAAAAGGTCGCGGGCCATTCCTTGTTTGACGGATTCGACGGTAACCGTAAGGAACTCACGCCGCCCTGGCGCATCTGCATACATTCCGACCGACACGGAGTCGTAGACCGTCGTAATGCCGGCTCCGGCGCAGGCCGTGTCATGGGCGATGATTGCAGCGAGCGGCGTTGGCCACAGCATCCCAGGCCGCGGCTGCAGATTCTTTTCGATATTGTCGGTGTGCAGCTCGATTAAGCCCGGAATGAGAAAATCGCCGTCGACGTCTTCTCCAGCAGTTGGTCCGGTGCCGAGCCCGGCGATTTTGCCGTCGCGAACAGCAAGGTGCCCATCAATGATTTCGTTTCGCAGCACCAGCCGCGCATTGGTAAAGGTGGCATCGGTCATGCGGCTGTTGCAAACTCCCTAACGTCGAGTTGGCGTGTTGCGATTGCGTCGCGGACTTGGGCATCGTGGCAGATTGCGACAATCGCTGTTCCCGACCGCTTTGCCTCGTTGATTAACTCTACAACGGTTTCACTGTTGGCATTGTCTAACGACGCGGTTGGTTCATCCAATAAAAGGATGGGATAAGCACGAACAAAATTCCGTGCGATATTGACCCGCTGCTGTTCGCCCCCTGAGAAAGTGGCGGGCGGCAGGTCCCAGAGGCGCTCTGGTAAAGCCAGGCGTTCCAATAACCTGCGGGCAGTGGACCGTGCGGCCTCGATAGGCGTTCCTTGCAAAAGCAGCGGCTCTATCACGAGGTCAAGTGTGGAGACGCGCGGGATGACGCGTAGGAATTGGCTGACATAGCCAACGGTCTCTCGCCGCACAGCCAGGATTTGGCGTGGTTCCGCTGTAACCATGTCGACATAGGAGTTGCCATGAAAGACCTGGATCGTGCCTGAGTCGGGCAGGTAATTGGCATACAGAGATCGTAGCAACGTACTCTTGCCGCTGCCGGACGGGCCAGCGAGAATAACGCATTCGCCGGGCGTTAACGTAAACATTGCTGAACACGGGAATCTGAACACCGCCCTGGGTGTGCAGCGTAAAGGTCTTGGCTAGGTTATGAACCTTGAGAACGTGCCGATGGGTCATCAACGCTATACCTGCAACACTGCGGACACGAGGAGTTGCGTGTAGGGATGGTGGGGGTCATCCAGGACCTGATCGGTAAGCCCGCTTTCGACGACCTCCCCGTCTTTCATCACCATCAACCGGTCGGACAACAGACGCACAACGGCGAGGTCGTGGGTCACAACCACCGCGGCCAGTCCAAGAGATCGTACCAGGCCGCGCAATAGGTCCAGGAGCCTGGCCTGAACACTGACGTCCAGGCCTCCAGTCGGTTCATCCATGAAGACCAAGCGCGGATGGCTCACCAAGATGCGCGCAATTTGCAGCCGTTGCTGCATGCCGCCAGAGAAGTGTCTCGGGCGATCGTCCACGCGATTCCCAGCGATTTCCACGCGTGACAGCCACTCCAACGCCTCCTGGCGAATGCCCGCGTACTGGCGCATTCCGGTCGCCATCAGTCGCTCGCCAACATTGCCGCCGGCGGATACGCCCATGCGCAAGCCGTCGCGAGGGTTCTGGTGGACTATTCACCAATCAGTTCGCATCAGCTTGCGGCGCTCTGGTTCGGGAAGTCGGAAGACATCCGCTAAACCGCGATCACGGGTTTGGAAGTAAATCGACCCGGCGGATGGCTCCAGCTTTGCAGAAAGACAATTCAGAAGCGTCGATTTGCCGGAGCCGCTTTCGCCAACAATGCCCAATACCTCCCCAGGGTGAAGCTCAAACGAGACATCGCGGCAACCGATGCGGCCACCCGGATAACTTTTCGAAACTTTATTTGCGATGAGGATAGGGCGATTCATCGATTGTTTACCGAGGTCTGCCGGGCGCGGCGCATTGCTGTGGCGTCGCGAAATCGTGCAACGATAGCGGGGATGCTGGGATACCTTTGGCAAAGGAACGTGCGGGCAGGATCAAAGTGCATCATTTGACCGCCCGAACCCTAAATTCTCAGCGTCAGCTGCCATTGGTCCGACATGTCCTTCCGCTTGTCTTTGACTACAATAGTCTGAGTCGGAACAGACAAACAAGTGGCCACCCTTGTCATCTAAGATGACCTCATCAAGAAATGAGTTTTGCGCTCCACAAAGGCCACATACTTCGTCCCATTCCTGAGGCTTGAACGGGTGGTCATCAAAATCTAAGCTCGCGACCGAGGTATAAGGAGGGATGGCGTAAATCCGCTTTTCTCGGCCAGCTCCAAATAGCTGCAGGGCAGCCATATTATTCATCTTGGGATTATCGAACTTTGGTATTGGCGACGGCGCGGTTATATAGCGACCGTTGGTCAATACTGGGTAATCATAGGTAATCGATATTTCTCCGAACCTGGCGATATCCTCGTAAAGTGCAACCTGCATCAGTCCATATTCCGCATAGGCATGCAGCTTCCGGCATTCTTCCTCGCGCGGTTCAAGTTTGCGCAGAGGCTCTGGAATGGGAACCTGGTAGACGATAATCTGATCATCGCGCAGATTTTCTTCGGGAATTCTATGCCGGGTCTGAATGATATCGGCTTCGCTGGTCTTCTCCGTCATGCGCACGTTTGCTGTAACTGCGAAAAAGCGACGAATATTCACTGCGTTGGTCGTGTCATCCGCACCTTGGTCAATGACTTTCAGTACATCCTCCGCACCGAGGATGGATGCCGTAACCTGAATTCCGCCCGTGCCCCACCCGTATGGGAGCGGCATCTCTCGCCCCCCAAATGGGACTTGATAGCCGGGGATCGCCACAGCTTTGAGTAATACCCGCCGGATCATCCTTTTTGTCTGTTCATCGAGGTAGGCGAAGTTATAGGCGGTATGATTGGGTTCAACATGTGTCATTCGGATGATTCCCGCTGATCACTTTGCATTTCTCGTCTCAAACGACGAAGCAATTCCAGTTCCGATTGGAAATCGACGTAATGAGGTAGCTTTAAATGCTGCACAAAGCCCGATGCTTCGACGTTGTCCGAGTGGTACATGACGAATTCTTGGCTTTGCGCGGGGTATTTTGCCTCTTCCTCAAATTCTTCGCACCGCATTGCCCGGTCGACCAAGGCCATTGCCATGGCCTTGCGTTCCGAGTGCCCAAAGCTGATCCCGTAGCCTCTGGTAAATTGGGGCGGCACGTCTTTGGCGCCCTGAAATTGGGTCACCATTTCGCTTTCTGTCACGGTAATTTCGCCGAGAGATACCGGAAATCCGAGTTCTTCCGGCACGAAGCTTACCTCCACTTGGCCGAAACGGATTTCGCCTGCAAACGGATGGACGCCGCCAAAGCCGCGCTGCGTTGAATACCCAAGCGCTAGGATGAAACCCTCATCGCCCCGGAACAGGTTCTGCAGGCGCTGGTCGCGATCGGCAGGAAAGGACATCGGTTCACGGGTGAGGTCAAACGGTTCGGCTGAATCGGTCCCGGCATGAGAGGCGGGCTCTAAAAGTCCCTGCGCGCCAAGTATCTCCGCCACGCGAGGCAGTTGTTCAGCCAATGGCTGGTCAGCTATCGACGCATTCTGCTGTTCTTGGTCTTCATTCAGAAGTGAAAAATCTAACAGGCGGTGTGTGTAGTCATACGTTGGTCCTAATATTTGCCCTCCGGGCAAATCTTTAAATGTCGCAGATATCCTTCTCTCAATCCTCATACCGTTGGTATCAATTGGTTCAGAGTTCCCAAACCTTTGTAGGGTCGTCCTATAAGCGCGGAGCAGAAATATGGCCTCGACCAAATCACCTTGTGCTTGCTTGATGGCCAGCGCAGCAAGTTCCGGATCATAGAGCGAGCCTTCCGTCATGACGCGCGCAACAGAAAGGCTGAGTTGTTCCTGAATTTGCCTAACAGACAGCTGCGGTACAGATCGGTCGCCACGGCGCGTTTCAGCGAGGAGAGTGTGCGAATTTTCAATCGCCTTCTCTCCTCCTTTGACAGCTACATACATTATTCAGGCTTCCTTGATCGAAATACTGCGTGGCAGGCCCAACGCTTGGTCGCCACATATGAGAAAAATATCAATGCCGTTAGGGTACAGCGCGTGATTGTCTATCCACTGGGACGCAAAATCAGGAGGTAGGCCGATTGGACTAATTCCTGTCGGCACTTTTAATCCAGGGCCATTGCATTGGAGCTCCGCACCTCCGGTAAGTTGCTCCACTAAAAGAAATAATGTAGCTGAACGATCAGGGTATTGTGCATCACCGATAGCGAATTGATTAAGATTCAGTCCATCAGTCGGACTGCAGATAACGCCGAAATTTGCTTGCTCGGGCTCGTCGACTATTACGCAACCACAATGAAACCGAAGGTAGGCTACCGCGTCGTCTGATTTGGCAGATGCGTCCAACCATATTTTTGTGTCGTTGTCGAACAGTGTCAGGGCAGCAGCTGTCAAACCTGTGGTCCACCCGGCTGGGTGCTCCGATGGTGAAGGAAGTGTCGTGATGCTTCCGGGGCGGGACACTGCGTCGAGCATGGAGCGGAAACAGCGCTGAGTTTGCTGCACTGGATTTTGAAATCCGCGTTTAATTCCGGCGAATTGGACAAGAGGAGACATCATTTCTGATTCTCCCCTCTGACGAGAGTAAAAAAGTTTACTTTGGTTGCCGCTGCCTTTTTGCTACTTAGTTCCGCTTCAGCACACAGCATTGCGGCCAGCGGAACGATAAATTTCTGTACGAGTTTGGGG
>JAYPXD010000276.1:0-499 GCA_038135395.1 Alphaproteobacteria bacterium
ACCTGAGGGATGGATGCGATCCAGTACTTCATTCGTCTTTGTTTCAAATCCCTTGCGCCACACCTCTCGTACGGACTTGGGCGAAACTGCCGAGAAGAAGACCCGGCGCTCTGACAGGTGCGCTTCTCCATCTTTCCGCATCATATTTTGGCCCATCAGCACATTCATCAGGCCTCCCGGCTGGTCCGATGAAAAGACTGCGATGTTTTTTTCACATTCATAAATATCGTCACGCCTAAGGAACAGTGTGGCGTTCAGCTCAGGGACAAATGCAATAGGCGTCTGAAGCCGCATCTTTGCCAAATCCGGATAGGGATCAGCCCAGAAACGTTGGGGGTCTACAGAGAAGTGTGGGGCGGTGGACATCGACGGGCAACTCCGGCAAACGGCATGCGCAGCCTAGGGCTTGTCATCGGGGAAGCAAATGCTTTGCCACTGTTTCCGCTAACTCCGCGAATTTTGGTTCGTCGCGTGGCCTCGGTCTCGGCGGGTCATGTTT
>JAYPXD010000276.1:551-957 GCA_038135395.1 Alphaproteobacteria bacterium
ACGAATAGAACGGCAGCGCCGCTCGCCTGCCATATCCGTACCAACTCATCTTGCAAGTTTGCCCTGGTAATTGCATCGACAGCACTAAACGGCTCATCCATCGCCAAAATGGCCGGTTGGACCGCTAGAGCCCTTGCGATGCCTACACGTTGAGCCTGCCCGCCTGACAACTGATGCGGCCAGCGTTCGGCAAAGCCGGAAAGGCCAGTGAGCTCCAGCGCAGCGTCGACACGGGCTTCTGCTTCTGCCTTGGTCAGGTTAAGACCCTTTAAGCCGAGCGCGACGTTGCTCCACACTCTTCGCCAGGGCAACAAGCGGCTGTCTTGGAAGACGACCGCGCGCGTACGTCGGTCGGCTGCAGGCGGAATATTGACGCGGATTTCGCCGTATTCCGGCTGCAAAAGTC
>JAYPXD010000276.1:967-1961 GCA_038135395.1 Alphaproteobacteria bacterium
CGCTGACAGCACGCAGCAACGTAGACTTCCCAACGCCAGAACCTCCAACGATAGCGACAAATTCGCCGTCAGCGATGGCTAGCGAGGTATCCTGAAGCACTGGCTCTGGCGCATTGGGGTGGCGCAGTGTGATGTGGTTAACTTCTACGACCGATTGGCTCAGGGACGCCATCGCAGCACCCAATTTTCGAATCGGACGAATGCATAGTCGCAGAAAGCATACATGAGAGAAATTGCGAACATATAGATTACCACTGCCTCGTACGCTCCCACACCTGCGGCCGAGTTCATCTCCTGTCCCATTCCTGGAACTCCGAGCAATTCAGCCGCGATCAGAGCCATCCAGGCTTGGCCGATTCCCGTGCGAAAACCGGACAGTATACCTGGTGCGGCTTCCGGCAGGGTGATTGTGAGGCTAAGCCGCCACCAACCGGTCTGACCGAAAGCTCGCGCAAGTTCACGGTAGCGCGGGTCGCCTCCGCGAATGGCTGCGTATGTTGCAAAGTAGTTGACCCAAAACACGCCGATCGCAATGACGAAGGCTGCACCCGCATGGCTTACCTGAAACCACGCGATCGCAAATACGACCCATGCTAATGGCGGAATAGGGCGCAGCACCCGGGCTAGAATGGCATGGGCTGCCTCAAACACAGAATTGGTTGCCGCGGCAAAGCCCACGGCCATTCCCAGGGTTGCGCCCAATCCCAGTCCCCACGCGTAATGGATCAGGCTAGACCCTATCGCCGGCAACAAGCGCCCACTTGCCCATTCATCCCAAAATGCCTCTGGTAACAGAAACGGGTCCGGCATTGTGCCAGCGCCGGTCCAGGCAAAATGGTGCGATGCCTTCCAAAGGCCGATGAACGCAAGAACTCCTGCAAGCCCTATCAGTACGCGATGGGATGAAGCTTTTACCGGCAATGACGCGGGGAAGCGTCCCAGTTGCTTTGACGGTGAGCCCGATGCCGGCAAGGGCCTGACAGCCAGTCCCATT
>JAYPXD010000276.1:1971-5195 GCA_038135395.1 Alphaproteobacteria bacterium
TATTTGGCCTCTGCCTTAATGGCATTGTAAAACGAGGCATCGAACAAATCGTCGATATTGACTGCAGCCTTAAGAGTACCGGTTTCCTTTTGGTAATCGTGCATAGTTTGAGTGCCCGGAATGATGAAACTGGGATCATCAACGAACGAGGCTTGGCTGTTTTGCAATGCTTTTAGCACGACGTCCTTCGGCATTCTGCCACCCCCAACATACTTTCCTACAGCCGACGCTGCGGCCTCCGGATTGTCTCTCAATACGGCAGTGGCTCTGCTGTGGGCTTTAACCATTGCTGCTACCAATTCAGGAGCGCGTTTAATCAAGGCCTCGCGAACAGCTAGCACCGCGCCCGGTTGGCCTGGAAACAGCGCTGAGCCCTTTTCTACCACTTTCGCTCCTTTGATTTTATCTAGCGTCAGCGTTACCACTGGCTCCAAAATAGCAGCCCCGTCGACTGCGCCGGTAAGCAGAGCTTGTTGCACCTGTGCCGCCCCCTGATAGACAACGTTGATTGAGTCGCGGGGGATTCTAAGGCGCTTTTCGATCCAGTAGTGCAAGACGATCTCTGGAACCGAGCCTACGGGAAAGGTGGAAAGCACTGGTTTGCGACCATATTTTTGCTCGAACAGGGCAAATGCGGTGGCGTGTGATCCTTCATCAAATATTACCGCGAGTTTCGGCAGCGCGATAACATTGATCTGTTCAACTGTGCTTGAGGCGACAACCTTCAGATCCACGCCTTTGCCCCGCGCGACCATAGCGGGGCCAATACCGAAATGAGCAACGTCCAATTGGCCGGAAAGCAAGGCCTGCACCATCGCCGGTCCATTTTGGAATTGGATCAGTTTGGGTTCAATGCCAGCGTCTGTCAGCCAGCCTTCCTCGATGGCGACGAAGGCCTGGGCGACGGGCAGGATTGGCATGTACCCGATTTCGAGGGTTTCAGACGCAGCGGGGCGGGCTAGGGTCGCTATTGAAATGACGGCGGCAGCAAGTCTGATCCAGCGGTTCATTGTGGCAATTCACCAAAGCAAGAGGAAGTTCGCCTCAAAGTGATAAAATTCCTCAATTTTGGCAATTTTCTAATAAATCAGAAAAAATCCCATTAAAATGGATAAAATTCGGAAAATATCCTGTAATATTGGTTGGGCGACGGTGGTAAATCAGCTGCAAGCGATAGGTCCAGGGATGGTGTCAGCCCCCTTGATTATAGCTGCGACGCTTTTACCCGGCGTCTGGTGAGAAGGGGGCTGGGGTAAGGATTTGGTCCACCTGGCTTTGCACCATGCCCTCTGTCTTCGATAGGTAGTCTGCCCAGGCTGGGTCTGCGTCACGTGACATTCGCTTTTGTTCCATGTCAGCCATGTTGTCATATTTCCAGATGTGAACCACTTGGTTCAAATGCCCGTGCTTCGCAACGTAGTACCCGACGAGTTCGAAGCCATGTTTCTTCATCACCGGAAGTGCAAGATGCTCAAACAGCTCGAGGTAAGGTTTCATCTTGCGGGGCGTGATAGTGTAAGTGCGGTGGTTGACGATCATCAGAGTGTTATCCCTCGGGTTCAGGTGTGCTTTATGCTAGACTTTCCGCCCACAACGCGAAATGCCGTTCTAAAGCGGTTGATGACATGCATACTGCTGGTGTCGGCCATCCTTTTAGGATCGATATCCGCTAGTGATGCAAGGGCGGACAATCGTGTCACGATATTTGCCGCTTGATGCAACCGCTATCGCGTGGACCGAGAAAACAGGGACGCCAACGAGGGTCGCATATGGGTCTAGTGCCGCGCTTGCACGTCAAATTGAACAAGGTGCACCCGCTGACATATTTTTTTCTGCAAATAGTTTGTGGATGGAATATTTGGTGGAAAAAAATCTGATTGTGTTGGGGTCTGATCGGAAATTATTTGGTAATTCTCTGGTACTGATTGCGCCAACTGGAGACCCCTCAGTTGGTGCTGTTCGAAGTCTGAGTGACATCCTAGCGGCTCTGAAGGGAGGGAGACTGGCATTGGCAAATACTCTGGCTGTCCCTGCCGGTATCTATGCTAGGCAGGCTCTAATGACGTTGGAATTGTGGAACGAATTGCAGCCGCACGTCGCCGAAACTCAACATGTCCGTGCAGCATTAGCATTGGTTGCTAGAAAGGAAGCACCACTTGGAATGGTTTACGCGACCGATGCCAATGCGGAGCCTTTGGTGCAGATTCTCGCTGAAATCCCTGCTTCGAGTCACGATCCAATCGTTTACCCGGCTGGATTACTCAGGTCATCAAGGCAGCCAGAGGCCATTGCATTTTTGGATTTCCTTACGAGTGACGCTGGTCAAAAATATTTCTTGGCGCAAGGGTTCGCTAGGTTGCAATAGAGCCCATGCCTATGTTTGATTGGCTCATTCTTTCCAATGAAGAACAGGCCGCAGTCCTGCTTTCGCTGAAAGTGGCGTTTTGGGCGACTGCAGCAAGCTTGCCCTTTGGCATTGCCGCTGCCTATGCACTTGCTCGTGGCGAGTTCTGGGGACGGCCGATGGTAGATGCGCTGGTGCACATGCCGCTTATCTTACCGCCAGTGGTAACTGGATATGTGTTGTTGCTGCTCTTCGGCCGTAACGGGCCGATCGGACAATTCCTCTTTGACCAATTTGGGTTGGTGATGGCCTTTCGATGGACAGGAGCTGCGCTTGCTTGCGCAGTTATGGGGTTTCCGTTGATGGTACGCGCAATTCGGTTGTCACTTGATGCCGTCGATGGGCGCTTAGAGGAAGCGGCCGGAACCCTCGGTGCATCGCCATGGTGGGTGTTTTGCACAATTACGTTGCCACTGATTACTCCTGGAATTGCGGCCGGTACGGTGCTGTCATTTGCGCGAGCGATGGGAGAATTTGGAGCTACCATCACATTCGTCGCAAGCATTCCCGGTGAGACGCAGACTTTGCCAAGTGCGATCTATGCCTATACGCAGGTTCCGGGTGGGGATGCCCAGGCTTTGCGGCTGACGATAATTGCTGTTTTACTCTCCGTGGTTGCTCTATTGATTTCAAATATTTTGTCTCGCCGTATTGGTAGGAGTGTCGGGCAAAAGGCATGAGCGTATTTGTAGATATTCACCACAACCACCATGGATTTAAGCTTGAAGCTCGGTTTGAAAGCTCTGGAAGATTGACCGCGCTTTTTGGTCGGTCTGGTGCGGGGAAATCGACTTTGATCGGCTTAATTGCTGGGTTACTT
>JAYPXD010000277.1:0-5192 GCA_038135395.1 Alphaproteobacteria bacterium
CGTTGATCAGCGGCAGAATACGCTCGTCATCATTGCCGCGCCGGGTGGGCTGGCGAAACAGGCGGCCGGACCCCAGACTCATCGGGCTTGCCCATCGACCAGAGAGAGGTTCGCAACGCCGTTGGCCGACAGGTTGTCCAACACCTGCACCACCGCCTGCAGAGATACGCCTGACACTGGCTCCACCAAGACACCCTGTGTCGGCGTCTGCACCTGCCGGCGCCGCACCTGCTCGGCAATGGCAGACAAAGGCAAACTATGTCCGCCCAGGCGCAGGCCATCCGGACGTACCTGGATCAGCATGGCGCCTTTCACGCCGGATGCCGCAACGCCTGCAGGTGCTGCGCTAACGGCAATCGCCCGCCATTGCTGAAAGGATGACGCCAGCATGAAGAACACCAACAGGATGAACACCATCTCGATCAGCGGCGTCAGGCTGATGAGCGCGCGGCGGCGCGGCTTAGGCGGAGGATGAAACAGCGGCGCTGCCGGCGACGTGGCCATGGCCGATCCCTCCCCGCATCAGTCCCAGGTCCTGGGTAAAGGCTCCCGCGACAACATCCTCCATCTCGTGCGCCACCCGCTCGACACGCCGCTCCAGCCAGTTCAACGCCGCGACGCTGGGAATGGCGACCGCCAGACCGACTGCCGTCGTCAGCAGGGCCTCCCATATGCCACCCGAGAGAATGGCCGGATTGACCTGGTCGCCCGCCGCCTCCAACTGGCGGAAGGCCGCAATCATGCCGAGCACGGTGCCAAACAGTCCCAACAAAGGGGCCAGGCTGGCAATCACCTCCAGGGACCGAAGCCAGGACCGCAGTTCTTCAAGCGCCTGATTGCCGACCCGCGCAACTTCTTCCCGAATCACGGCATCGCCGACGCCGCGCTGTCGCCCGGCGACGACCTGCGCCAATGCCTGCGCCGCCGGATGAGGCGACCCAGACGCGACCTGCAAAGATCGCTCCGCCTCGCAATTGCGATAAAGGGCCAGCGCCTGCCGCGCGACCTTGCCGTCGCCCAGGGCGGCACTGTGGAATTGCATGAGTTTCGCCAGCACGACCGCCGTTGCAAACACCGACATGACCAGGAGAATGACCACGACCGCCCCACCGCTCTGCACCAGCATAGCGACGCCATCGAGCAGGCGCTCGGCCGTTCCGATAGTCATGTCGGGCGGCGATCCGTCACCTGCCATCGCGCGCGATCCTTTCGGCCACTTCGTTGCGAATTCCAACCCGCACTAGAGCAAATCCCGATCCGATTGGATCGGGTGAATCTGCTCTCAATCTCATGATGAGAGCATCTGACCCCGACCAATTGATCGCCTTGGCGATGCAATTTGATCAGGCGATGCTCTAGCGCCCGAAAGCCAAAAACGCAAGGCGAGGCCGACGGGGACTAGCCACGCCGGCGCTCAGGCCAGGATCGCAAACCGCACGCCAGCCCTCAGTACATATGCTGGCCGCCATTGATCGACAGCGTCGACCCTGTCACGAAGTCCGCGTCGTCGCCGCAGAGAAACAGCACGCCGCGGGCGATATCGTGGGCCGTGCCGAGGCGGCGCATCGGAATGTTCTGGATGATTTTTTCCAGCACGCGCTCCGGCACTGCCGCGACCATGTCGGTATCGACATAACCAGGCGCCAGCGCGTTGACCGTGATGTGATAGCGCGCGCCTTCCTGCGCCAGCGCCTTGGTAAAGCCGTGAATGCCGGACTTGGCCGCCGCATAGTTCACCTGACCGTACTGTCCGCCCTGGCCATTGATCGAGCCGACATTGACGATCCGCCCGAAATTCCGCTCGCGCATGCCGTCCCACACCGCATGCACCATGTTGAAACACGAGCCGAGGTTGGTATCGATTACTGCGTCCCAGTCTGCCCGCGTCATTTTCATGATCGTCGCGTCACGGGTGATGCCGGCGTTATTGACCAGGATATCGACCGGCCCAAGGTCGCTGGCGATCCTGGCGACACCGTCCTGGCAGGCCTGATAATCCGAGACATCGAACTTATAGGTATTGATACCGGTTTCGGCTTGAAACTTTGCAGCAGCCGCATCATTGCCGCCATAGTTTGCGGCAACCGCGATGCCAGCGCCGTGCAACTCTTCACAAATCGCGCGGCCGATGCCGCGAGTACCGCCAGTGACGATTGCTACGTGCTTCATAGGAAATCTCCTCCTTTTGATCTACGTTCTGCCGCCGACCATCGGTCGAGCCATTGCAACTGCCCGGCAGCGCTTCATCCCCGGAAATGATTCCACGCCAAAGGGCCGGCGTCTCGGCCTCACCATCAATATGCTGCAATGCAAAATTTATTTCGCACTTGCGTAATGTCACATGGGTTGAGACATTCTGTTGCAACGGGTGCAAAATGGGTTTCCGGCGGCAGCACGCGTCAACCGATCACCCCACAAGGTTAGGAAGGCCCCCATGAGCATCAAGAGCCTGATCGTATATTTCGACTACAAAAGTCCGTACGCCTATCTTGCCAAGGAAGACGCGCGCGCCCTGGCGCGGGATTTCGGATTGCCGCTCGAATGGCGTCCTTACACGCTGGAAATCCCGGATTTCCTAGGCGCTGTTGAAACGCGAAACGCGCATCAATGGCGCCGGGTGCGCTATTCCTATATGGACGCGCGCCGAATCGCGAATGAACGTGGGTTAATCGTCTATGGCCCGAAAAAGATCTTTAACAGCCGGGCCGCGCACATTGGCGCGCTCTACGCCCAGGACCAAGGGGTGTTCGACGCCTACCATGACCAGGTATTTGAGCGGTTTTTCAAACGCGACCTCGACATTGAAGACCCCGTGGCGCTAACCGGCGTCCTACGCTACTGCGGCGCAGCAAATCCAGAGGGATTTGCAACGTTCCTCACCAACGATGGCGCGGACCGGTACGGCCAAATTCTGCGTCAGGCAGAAGCGTTGGGGGTGTTTGGCGTGCCGATGTTCGTTGTCGGCGAAGAATTGTTCTGGGGAGGCGACCGGGTCGAGATGGTCCGTCGCGCCCTGGCACGCGCCGCATCGGATTAAGCGGCGCATTCAGCGCCCGCCAAGCCCGAAGTGCACTATAGGAACCGGGGCAAGATGCTCGAAGGTAGTAATTCGTGCGAACTTGCCCGTCTCCAGCCCATCGGGCGACGCTTTAATGATCGTAGCGAACTTCGTCCGTTATCAGCACCGCCTGACCGCGTTCGCGCGAGATCGAATCCAGCGGCAACGGGTCGATCTTGAACTCGCCCAGCGACTGCAAGGCGGCCGCGGGAACCACGCCTTTACGCAATGGATACTCACCATTAACCGAGGCATAGATTTCCTGCGCCTTTTCGCTGACCAGGAACTGCATCAACGCGATTGCCTCTGCCTTATGCGGCGCAAATGCGCCCAGCACCATGCCGCTGATATTGGCGTGGGCGCCCCGGTCCGCCTGGTTCGGAAAAATCACGTCGACCGCATCCGCCCAAACCTTCTGCTCCGGATTGTCCAACATCTGCAGATAGTAATAGTGGTTGCCAAGAGCCAGGTCGCATTCTCCCTGCCAAACCGACTTCACCTGCGAGCGATCATTGCCGGAGGGCTTGTGCGCCAGGTTATCGCGAACGCCGGTCAGCCAGGCCTTGGCGCCTTCTGCGCCTAGGTGGTTGATCATCGCGGCCAGCAGACCGATCTGATAGACGTGTTTGCCCGACCGCGTGCAGATGCGCCCTTTATACTTAGGGTCGGCCAGCGCCTCATAGGTCAGGTCTTTGGCGGCGGCGACACGTCCTTTGGCGGCGAAGATCACGCGGATGCGCCCGGTCAAGCCGATCCATTGGCCATCAGGATCGCGGTATTGCGCCGGGATGCTGGCGTCGATTGCCGGGTCGTGCAACGCCGCCGCAATGCCAGCCTCCTTGGCCTGGGCCAAGCGACCGATATCGACCGTCAGCAATACATCCATCGGGCTGAGGCGGCCTTCCTGCTGCGCGCGCTCAATCAGGCCTTTTTCGGCAAAGATGAGGTTCACCTTATGTCCGGTTTCGGCGGTGAACTCATTGAAGAGCGGCTGCACCAACACCGGTTGGCGATAACTGTAGACGTTAACCTCGCCGGCAACAGCGGGCGCAACAGCGGCGACGCCAAATGCAAGGCTCAGCAACGCTGCGATTCTCGAACGGAAATGCATCGTTCTATGCTCCAATCGTGATGACTGCGGCATCCTAAAAAAATTGCGAATGACTATCAATATCGTTCTAAATATCCAACTTGCCGCATCACATCGCCGCGATCCCGCCATCGACGAATAACTCCGAACCGGTGGTGTAGCTGGACTCATCCGAGGCAAGATACAAAATCGCATACGCAACCTCCATTGGCCTGCCGACCCGGCCCATTGGCACCTGCCGCCCAAGCTTGCGCAACGCCTCATCTGCGCCGAACCGGTCGCGGTGCTCATCGAGGATGGGCGTATCGATGAATGTCGGATGCACCGAATTGCAGCGAATATTCAAACCTTTGCGCGCGCAATGCAGTGCCACCGACTTTGAAAGATGCCGAACGCCGGCCTTCGCAGAGTTGTAGGCCGCCATGTTGTGACCCGCAATCACACCGGCAATCGAGGAAATGTTGACGATCGAGCCGCCGCCACAATCCGCAATCACCGGGACAGCGTGTTTGCAACCCAGGAAAACACCGTCGAGATCAATGGCATGGACGCGTCGCCAGTCCTCCAGCGATGTCTCAGTAACCGACGCGGTCAGCGCAATGCCAGCGCTTTGAACCAAGATATGCAGTTCGCCAAAGGCGTCGCGCGCTAACGCCAGCGCATTCGTCCAACTGGCTTCGTCGGTCACATCCAGAGGCGCAAACACTGCCGCCGCGCCCAGAGCATCCGCCACGGCAGTGCCCGCATCTGCATTGATGTCGGCAATGACGACCCGCCCCCCCTCGCGGACAAACAGTTCCGCGGTTGCCTTACCCAACCCCGAAGCGCCTCCGGTGATGAGTACCACTTTGCCTTCGATCCGACCCGGCCGGCTTCCCATGATTTCTCCAATGACAATTGACTTTCAAAGCCATGGTATCGAGCGATGGTAACATCAAGCAACCCGGCAAAAGCGACGTCCCAAACAAAACGGCCTCTCCGAAGAGAGGCCCCAGACTGCTGACAAAGTCCTCGCGTTGATCGGGGACTTTTGATTCAAAGGGG
>JAYPXD010000278.1:0-1233 GCA_038135395.1 Alphaproteobacteria bacterium
ATGGCCTGGACTATGCAGCGATGCGCGCGGTCAATCCGCGGCTGATTTATGCCTCGATCAGCGGTTATGGCGATGACAGCCCCTATCGGCTGGTTGCCGGATACGACCAGATCGCGCAGGGCGAAGGCGGATTGCAGTGGTTGACCGGCCACGGCGATGCGCCGCCGGTGTGCGCGGCGGCCAGCGTTGCTGACACCTTTACCGGATTGCATACGGGAATGGCGATCCTGGCGGCGCTGCGGGCGCGGGATCTGACCGGCGAGGGCCAATTCATCGACCTGGCTTTGCTGGATTCGGTCATCGCCATCACCAGCTTTATGGCCCAGATGGCGATTTTCAACGGCGAGGACCCGCCGCGCCCGGGCAATGGCTCCGGCCTGTTGGTGCCGGTCGGTTTGTTTGCATGTGCCGACGGCGACATGAACCTGCTGATCGGCAATGACCGCCAGTTTCAGAGGTTCTGCCGTGATGTGATCGGCAAGCCGGAATGGGCGACCGATCCGCGATACGCCAAAATTTCGGGGCGGCAGGCGCATGCCGAAGAGCTGGTGACGGCGGTTGCGGCGATCCTTGCGGAAAAGCCGCGGGATCATTGGATTGCGACCTGTCGCGCCGCCGGCGTGCCGGCGGGCAGCGTGCGCTCGCCGCTGGAGGCGGTGCGGGCGCCCGAGCCGCGGGCAAGGGGATTGTTGCAGGAAGTCGATCACCCGACCGCCGGACGGTTCGAGACGGTCGGCAGCCCGATCAAGATGTCGGGAACGCCACCGAAGCCCGCTGGTCCGGCACCGCTGCTGGGGCAGCACACCGACGAGGTGTTGGGCGACGTCCTCGGGTACGACACAGGCAAGATCGCCCGGCTGCGGCAGGGCGGCGTGATCGGCTAAACCGCTGCGGCAGGGCGGTGCTGCGCCGCCGCCACTGCCGATGGAGCCGGGATCAGCGTACGGCGTCTTCGACCATTTGCGTCCGGGTCAGGCCCGGGTTTTGATCGCGATGGCCGATGTTCTCGACGAAACGGTTGATCGATGGCACCAGCGCTGCCTGGCCACGCTCATTCACCTCCAGAATCAGCTGCGCGGCCTGTTGGCGAATATCTTCCATGCCACGGGTTTCATCCAGGTCGATCAGGCTGGTCAGGTAGGCAGACGACGCCAGCGCGAAACTGTTTTCGATCGCAGCAAGTTTCGCCTGGTCCTCAACTTTGCGCTGTTGGTACTGCGCCTTCCTGGCGGG
>JAYPXD010000278.1:1243-4855 GCA_038135395.1 Alphaproteobacteria bacterium
CCCGTGCACGCAGCCAAACCAAGGCTAAGCGCTGTAATAACCAATACGGCCCTTACAGGAATCCGGTACATTAACTTGAATATCATTTTCCCAAATCTTTGTCTTTGACCAGCTTTAGAGGCTCCAACGGCAAAGATGGTAACTAAGCAAAGGATTGGACGTCAACGGGTTAGCATGAAATTTTTTCCGGGGCGGGAGGCATATCCGGTCCGCATGGCCGGTCCGTTGGGTATTCGGGTCTTAAGCGGACGGGATCGCATCACCGCGCAGCCGATTGTATCGTCCCGTCCGCCTGCCGGATGCTTTAATCGATGACCTCGCCCCAAAGGTCATAGGCATCGGCGTCATTAACCCGAACGCGCACGATTTCGCCGATTTCCAACTCGTTCTCGCCGTCGAGATAGACATTGCCGTCGATATCCGGCGCGTCAGCGAACGACCGGCCGATGGCCTCATCCTCATCGACATCGTCGATGATGACATCGTACTCGCGGCCGATTTTGGCGATTTGCTTTTGGGCGCTGATCTCTTGCTGCAATTCCATCAGGCGGTCAAAGCGCTCCTGCTTCACGGCATCCGGCACTGCGCCCGGCAAAGCATTCGAGGGCGCGCCGGCGACGGGCTCGTACTGGAAACAGCCGAGGCGGTCGATCTGCGCTTCCTCCAGCCAATCGAGCAAGTCCTCGAATTCCTCATCGGTTTCGCCGGGGAAGCCAACGATGAAGGTGGACCGGATCGTCAGGTCCGGCACGATTTTCCGCCAGGCTGCCAGACGCTCCAGAACTTTTTCCTGGTTCGCCGGCCGGCGCATCGCCTTCAACACCCGCGGGTTGGCGTGCTGGAAGGGAATATCCAGGTACGGCAAAATCTTGCCTTCGGCCATCAGCGGCAGCACATCGTCGACATGCGGGTATGGGTAGACATAGTGCATCCGCACCCAAACGCCGAGCGAGCCCAGGGCTTCGGCCAGATCGAGAAAGCGGGTCCGGTATTCGCGGCCCTTCCAATTGCTGCTGGCGTATTTCAGGTCCAGGCCATAGGCGCTGGTGTCCTGGCTGATCACCAGCAACTCTTTCACGCCGGCGCGCACCAGCGCTTCCGCCTCGAACATGACCTGCGCCAGCGGCCGGGAGACTAGGTCGCCGCGGATTTGCGGGATGATGCAGAAGGAACAGCGGTTGTTGCAGCCTTCCGAGATTTTTAGGTAGGCGTAGTGGCGCGGCGTCAGGCGAAGCCCGGCTTCGGGCACCAAGTCCTGAAAGGCATCGTGCGCCGGCGGCAAGGCGTCGTGGATCGCGCCCATTACCTGCTCGTACTGGTGCGGCCCGGTAATCGCCAGCACATCGGGATGCTCGCGCCGGATCAGGTCCGCTTCCTTGCCGAGGCAACCGGTGACGACGACGCGGCCGTTTTCGGCAAGGGCTTCGCCGATGGCCTCCAGGCTTTCCGCCCGGGCGCTGTCCAGGAAGCCGCAGGTATTGACCAACACCAGATCGGCGCCGTCATAATCGCCGACGATCTGATAGCCTTCGGCCCGCAATCTGGTGACAATTCGTTCGGAATCGACCAGCGCCTTCGGGCAACCGAGGCTAACCAAGCCGATTTTCGGGGATTCGCGCTGCATGGATTATTGCCGTCCTGGCGGCGGTGCGACGTTTTGTAGTTCAGGGGCATAGAGCGGCCGGTACTGCTCGATATTCTCCCGGCCTTCTTGCAACTCTTGGAGAACGCCGCTGCGAACCAGGGCCAATCCCTGCTCCAGCGCGCGTTTCAGGCTGGCATAATCTTCGTTTGCCTCTTGTTCGGCACACTCCAGATACCGGCGCATATGCAGCAAATACTGGTTAAATCCCTCGATCGCCAGATTGAATGTCAGCGCATCGGTCACCTGAACGTTGGGCGCCCGCGGCTTGTAGCACCGGGTGGATTCCCAGATACGGTAGTCTGTTACTTCGGGCCGGTCCAGCCGCCCGGCCAGCGCCAGGCCCGGAGCAAAGGCGCCGAGGATGGCGGCGGCTAACGACAGGTGAATGAACCGGGTACGCGACATCGCATTTATCTCGCAGGCTGACGTTTGACACGGCGGGTTACGGCGCTGGCGGTCAGCAGCACGCGGCTGCCCGCCAGGATATGGCCGCGAACGAAGATAATCCAGCCGCCGCCGCGGACCACATCCGCGCGTGCGACCAGAAAATAGCCGATCCATCCCGCGTCGATGAATTGCGCATCCAGTTGCACGGTGATGGCGCGCTCGTCCGGCAATCCTTCGCGTGCTGCGGCGCACAGTGTGAGGTCCGCCATGGTCATCAGCAGGCCGCCGTGCGTTACGCCGCTCGAATTGCAATGCTTTTCCTCGACCAACAGCACAACGCGCGGGTCTCCCGCCGGGTCGAGCGGTTCGTAGAACGGGCCGGTCGCAAGCTCGTGGGGGTCGATGGGGTCGGAAATTCGGTACGCAGCAGGGAAATCGGCCGGGACAGCGCTCATCGGCGGCGGGACTCCAGGTGGATCGAAGGGCGAAAGCGGCAGGTATACACGCCCCTGCCGCGCCGGGCAAAGCGCCGAGTCCGCGCGTCACTTGCGTTTTCGCTTATCGCTCCACTGCATCAGCATGATCCCGCCCAGGACAAGGGCGGCCCCGGCGGATTGCAACGGGCCCAGCACTTCGGCAAACAGCAGGTAGGCGGCCACGATGCTAACCACCGGTTGCAGATTGGTGAGCATCGCGCTTTCGGCCGGGCCGATGTGATGGATGGCGACGTAGAACAGCGGAATGGAACTGGCCTGCAACAAAGCGACGCCAAACATTCCGGCCCAACCGCCGGGGGTTTCCGGCAGATGGATGGAACCGCCTATGATGGCGACGGCCATCAGGCACACTGCCGCGACCAGCGCCATGTGCCAGAACATGACCCAGCGGTCGCCGCGCGGCAGCACCCTGGCGCTGCCGATGACGTTGAGCGTCGTTGCGACGGAGGCGGAGAGGCTGAGCGCGATGCCCAGCGGGTGCACCGTCTCGAAGCTGACGCCCAGCATCATTGCCAAACCGGCAAACGCCGCCGCCAGCGCCAGCAATTGCAGGCCGGCAGGCATGCGGCGGGCCAGGGCGGCTTCGCCGAGCGCGATCAGCGGCGGAAACGTAAAGAACAACAGCGCCGCCAGTCCGATCGGAATGAATTGGACAGCGGCAATATTGCCATAGAACATCACGGCCATGGGCAGGCCCAGAACAAAGCACGGGAACCATAGCCGCCAAGGCAGGCGCAAGTTACGCCCGGTCGCCAAACAGTAGCCGCCGACTAGAAGCACCAGCAGGCTGGCCCGCAGGACGGCTACGGTGACGCCATTGGTGCCGCCTTCAAAAGCGAACCGGGCAACCGCGACTGCCAGACCGAGGCCGACAGAGCAGGACAGCGCCGCAATATAGCCAATCATTTCCGCAAGCCGCCTTTTGCGGCGCGTGCAAGGTCACGACAGGCCGCGAATTACCGGAATACCAAGGTCTTTGATCTTCTTGCGCAATGTGTTGCGGTTCAAGCCTAACATTTTGGCAGCCTGGATTTGATTGCCGCGGGTAGACGACAGCGAGAGACGGATCAGCGGCCCCTCGAC
>JAYPXD010000278.1:4865-5166 GCA_038135395.1 Alphaproteobacteria bacterium
AGGCGATGATCGCGGCGGCCAACAGCTAGCGCCCGCGCAGCACCCGGTCATACAGCCCCGGCGGCGGCGGCAAGTCGTCGTGGGCATCGAAATATCGTTTCAGCACGCGCTCGACGGCAGCTTCCAACCCTTCGTCGTTCGGGATCGCCGGGCCATCCCCAATCGGCTCGGATATGGCAGTAAGGTCCGCCAACTCCATCTCGACGGATTCGAGGCGGATGACATCGTCAGTATAGAGCGCAACCAGGCGGCGAACCAAATTTTCAAGTTCGCGCACGTTGCCAGGCCAGCGGTGTTGGCG
>JAYPXD010000279.1:0-5164 GCA_038135395.1 Alphaproteobacteria bacterium
ACTGTGGACCGCAATTACGACGACTTGATTCATGATCTTGAGGCGGCCTTATCGCGTGTCCACTCTGGTCGCGGCAAACGGCGAAATCGGGGCCTTTCTCCGACAGCGGACGTTTTAGACGACGCATGATACGCTGGTTGTGCCTTGGATTGATCGCCATCTATCGGTATGGGCTAACTTGGCTTTTTCCCAAGTCTTGTCGTTTCGCCCCCACATGTTCGGAGTATGCTATGGAAGCAATCAAACGATATGGTCCATGGCGCGGCTCCGTCCTAGCGGCGCGGCGGATCGTCCGTTGTCACCCCTGGGGCGGCAGCGGCTTTGATCCTGTGCCCTAAGCGCGCTAAGTACTGCTTCGAATCCTTTCTTTCCTCTCATGCGAACGGACCGAGCGACCGCTATGGACCAGCGCAATATCTTTATCGCCATCGCCCTATCCTTGCTGATCCTGATTGGGTCACAGACGCTGATGGAGCATTTTTATCCGGCTCCTCCGAAAAGCGTGGACGTTAGCAGCACGCAGACCGGAAAGGCGGATGGGGCTAAGCACGGTGCGCCGTCAGCTCCTTCGGCAGTTCCGTCGGCTCCTGGCACAGGTGCGCTGTTGGTTCCGCCTGCCGTCCAAAGAGCGAATAAGCTGAAGGAGGCGCCTCGCATTGCGATAGCAACCGCACGCCTTACCGGGTCAATCTCGCTGCGCGGTGCACGGATCGACGATCTGGTCCTGCATGACTACCGGGTTGCAGTGGAAAAGGACTCGGCAGATGTCGTGCTGTTTTCCCCGAGCGGTACGGAACATGGCTTCTATGCTCAATTCGGATGGGTTCCAAGCGTCGCAGGGATATCGGTGCCGACAGAAGACACTATTTGGTCCGCCGGAACTCAAACTCTCTCAACCGAACAACCGCTGGTCCTCACCTGGGACAACGAACAGGGATTGCTGTTTACCCGGACGATCGCCATCGACCGGAATTACATGTTCGCGGTAACAGACAAGGTCGAGGCGACCGGGTCTGCATCCGCAAGCCTTTATCCTTACGGATTGATCGGCCGGGATGGCCTGCCCAAGACATCCGGGTTTTTCATCCTGCACGAAGGCCCAATCGCCGTTTACAACGGTTCACTGACCGAGGTGGACTATAAAGACCTGTCCGAAGATGGCCCGCACGAGACGCAAAGCACGGGCGGATGGCTGGGCATTACCGACAAATACTGGCTGGCGGCGCTGATACCGGATCAGAAATCGACCTACAAAGGCCGCATGCTGCATACGCTGGTTGGCGGCCGCGATAAGTTCCAGACAGATTTCCTCGGAACGTCTGCGGTTACCGTTGCTGCCGGACAAACCGCCGAAATCACCACCCATCTGTTTGCTGGCGCAAAAGAAGTTAACCTGCTGGACGGTTACGAAGAAAGCTTGGGTATTCCGCTGTTCGACCGTGCCGTTGACTTCGGTTGGTTCTATTTCCTGACGAAGCCATTGTTTTACGTGCTCGAGTGGCTTTATGGCCTCGTAGACAACTTTGGCATTGCCATTCTCATCGCCACGTTTGGCATCAAACTGCTGTTCTTCCCCTTGGCCAACAAGTCTTACAAGGCCATGAGCCGGATGAAGCTCTTGCAGCCGAAAATGACAGAGCTAAAGGAAAAATATGGCGACGACCGCCAGAAGATGCAGCAGGAAATGATGGCGATGTACAAGCGGGAAAAGGTCAATCCCGCCGCCGGTTGCATTCCAATTCTGATCCAAATTCCGGTGTTTTTCGCGCTTTACAAAGTTTTGTTTGTATCCATCGAAATGCGACACGCGCCATTTTTTGGCTGGATTCACGATTTATCAGCGCCTGATCCCACCAATATATTTGAGCTGTTCGGCCTGATCCCCTGGGACGCACCGCATCTCCTGCATTTTGGAGCGTGGCCACTGATCATGGGGGCGACAATGTTTATCCAGCAACGGCTGAATCCACAACCGGCTGACCCAATCCAGGCCAAGATGTTCCTGTTCATGCCACTGATCTTTACGATCTTTCTGGCGAATTTCCCGGCGGGACTGGTGATATATTGGGCCTGGAATAACAGCCTCTCCATTGTTCAGCAGGCCATTATTATGCGAAAAGCCCGGCAAGAAGAGCGCGAGAAGAAAAAGGCGTCACGGACTGCGCCGGCAAAGGCAAAGAAGGTCAAGTAGGTGTCAGCCATGGCGCAAGGTTATTCGCCCAGGCTGGACCCTGCGGACTATGAGGACCCTGAAGCGCTGGAGCAAGGCCGCCTGTTGTTTGCTCGAGAATGCCAGTTTTACTGGGCTGCAGCAAAGTTGGGCGATTTGCCGGACGCCAAACTGCCAGAAGTTGCATTTGCTGGCCGGTCCAACGTCGGCAAGTCTTCGCTGGTCAACGCGCTAACCGGACGCAATACGCTCGCCAGGACGTCGCAAACGCCCGGCCGGACACAGCAATTGAATTTCTTTAACCTGGCTGATCGCCTGACCTTGGTGGACTTGCCCGGCTACGGGTACGCCAAGGTTTCCAAAAGCCGGGTAGAGAAGTGGACCGAACTGGTCTTCGCCTACCTGCAGGGCAGGGTATCACTGGCGCGCCTATGCCTCCTGATCGATAGCCGGCATGGCTTGAAAGATTCCGACCTGGCATTAATGGAACTGCTCGACCGCGCAGCCGTCACATTTCAGATCGTGCTGACCAAGGCAGACAAAATGTCGGCCTCGGCACTGGCGACAATGAAGGCGGACATCCTGGCTCAATCCCGTAGCCACGTCGCAGCGTATCCCTATGTGTTGGCGACGAGTTCGCAGACTGGCATGGGCGTGCCGCTGCTACGATCGTTCCTGAACGGATTGGCCTTACCGCCGGCCGTCTGACCGATCCTATGCAGCGGTCATTCGAACGGGCAGATGCTTTATGCCTAAGAGACGATTGCTGGGAGTCCACTCGGGCGCACCGGCCAGTTCGAAATCACTATACCGGCGCATCAGCTCTTCGATCATACAGCGAATTTCCATGCGGGCCAGGTTGGCGCCCAGACAGAAATGCACGCCGGCGCCAAAGCCGATATGTCGGTTTGGCTTGCGGCCGATGTCAAACCGGAATGGTTCGTCGAATTTCGTGTCGTCCCGATTTGCCGACATTTCCCAAATCGTCACTTTCTGATCCGCCGGGATGCGTTGCCCGGCAATTTCCACGTCGGCCATCGTCGTGCGACGCTTGTAGACCGTGGGCGACGTCCATCGCACGATTTCCTCAAGGGCCCATCGCATGATGCCGGGTTCCTTGCGCAGCCTCTGCAATTGGTCGGGATGCTGAATGAACGCCAGCATTGCGCCGCCAATTGCGCTGCGCGTCGTCTCGGAGCCGGCGGAGAACAGGAGCACAAAAAACAAGGCCAATTCGCGGTCGCTCAATTGACCGGTCTCATGGTCGTCCAGTCGCGCCTGGGCAATGATCGACAGGATGTCATCCGTCGGTTGGCGTCGCTTTTCTTGCGCCAGCTTCAGCCCATAGTCACGAACCTTGCGATAGTAATCTGCTGCAATTACACCCTCGCTGGGTTCCGCAATGCCTTTGTCGAGCCATTCGATCAGCTGGCCGCGGTCTTCATGAGGCACGCCAACGATCGAGCAAATCACCTGCAATGGCAGTTCTCTTGCCACCTTCTCAACGAAGTCAAAGGTGCTGAGATCGGCGACGCCATCCAAGATCTGCGATGTCAGAGTCCGGACATCCTCCTCCAACTTGGCCAGCGTCGCCGGTGTAAAGCCCGATGTCACCAAAGCACGCAAGCGTGCATGTTTTGGGTTATCCATCTGGATCATCATTTTGCCTGCTGCGGGATCATCAAGCAGGGTTGTGCCGCCAAACGGGCGATTGGGGCCTTTCTCCGACGAAAACAGCTCGGGATTGCGAAACACGTGTTCTATGTCGTCATAGCGACTGACAACCCAAAACCCCTCCCCTCCCGGCGTATGCGCCGTTGGCTCATGCCAGAACACGGGCTTTTCGGCACGCAGGTAGCTGAAATAGTCCTGCGGGAACCCATTCTTGAAACTCTGTCCGTCGGACAGGTCTATTGCTGCTACCATTTTGGTTTCTCCGCATTGGTGGGCGTGATAGCGGTTGCGCTTTCGGGCAAGCCAAGGGTACACCCAATCATCACAATTCCAACAGGACTGTCGATCCTGACAGTCTTTCCATCGGGAAAAGATGAGCATCTCTCCATGTCGTTAAGCGAATCCGAACTGGTCCAGGTTCCGCGATTGTTGTCGGAAGCCCTGCCGTACATGCGACGCTACGCGGGCGCCACATTCGTTGTAAAGTATGGTGGCCACGCCATGGGTGATCCTGCGCTGGCCGACCTTTTTGCCCGCGATATCGTCCTGCTGAAGCAAGTCGGCATTCACCCGGTGGTGGTCCATGGCGGCGGACCGCAGATCGCGCGGATGCTCGACCGCTTGAACATCAAAAGCGACTTTGTCGACGGTCTCCGCGTAACGGATGCAGCCACTGTGGAAGTAGTCGAAATGGTTCTGGCCGGATCGATTAACAAAGAGATCGTGTCAGCGATCAATCGCGCTGGCGGACGCGCCATTGGCCTCTGCGGCAAGGACGCGAATTTGCTGCGCGCAAAACGACTGCAACGCACCAAGCGAGACCCGGATTCGAACATAGAGCGCGTGCTCGACCTAGGGTTCGTTGGCGAACCTACCCATGTCGATGCGAAGTTGCTGCGCGACCTATCCCATTCGGATGTAATTCCCGTCATCGCGCCTATCGGCGTTGGCGACGAAGGAGAGACCTACAACATTAACGCGGACACCGCCGCTGGCGCGATCGCCGGCGCTCTCGAAGCATCGCGGTTCCTGCTGCTAACCGACGTGAAGGGCGTATTGGACAAGTCCGGCGCGCTGATCCACGATATGACCCGTGCCCGCGCTGAGGCTCTTATTGCGGACGGCACCATCGCCGGCGGCATGATCCCAAAAGTCGAAACTTGTCTAGAAGCTGTGAATGCCGGTGTGGATGCCGCCATTATCCTGGATGGCCGTACGCCTCACGCTGTGCTGTTGGAAACCTTTACTGAGCGTGGCGCCGGTACTTTGATCCGACCGGAATAACCGTGTAGACGCAGGTTTGACCTGCTAAGGTCGAAC
>JAYPXD010000280.1:0-3887 GCA_038135395.1 Alphaproteobacteria bacterium
CAGGTAGACAGACCAATCATCGCGCACAGTTTCCACGAAATTGAATTTCGCGCCGACTTCATTCGTCTCGATCCATTGGCGACCCCGGCTGTGAACGGCGCTGCCTCTGCCGTTGTTGTAGAAAACAGCGGTAACCGGAGGCTGTCACAAGAAACTGTATGGGTCCACGTCTACCGCCATTCGCACGCTGCCTGTCGGCTTGGCCCCGGCGAGCCAGGCGCGCAGCGCTGCGGGCACATTGACCGAGCGTTTGGCGTACAGCAGCAATCGCACGCGATGCCGGCCCCGCACCAGGGCCAACGGGGCAGGCGCGGGCCCCAGCACACGGATATCCTGGGTATAGGGCGCCGTCGCGGCCAATTGCTGCCCGAACTCCATCGCCGCCCCCAGATCGCTGGCCGAGACGATAACCGCCGCGAGCCTGCCATAAGGCGGCATGCCGGCATCCTGCCGCGCTGCTTGTTCGGCCCGGTAGAACGCATCGCGGTCGCCGGCGACCAGCGCCTGCAGCACCGGCTGCTGCGGCTCAACCGTCTGCAACAGCACCCGTCCCGGGCGCTCGGCCCGGCCAGCGCGGCCGGAAACCTGCGTCAATAGCTGGAATGTCCGCTCCGAAGCGCGCAAATCTCCGCCGGCGAGGCCCAGGTCGGCATCGACGACGCCGACGACTGTCAGCATCGGAAAATGGTGCCCCTTGGCGATCAACTGCGTGCCGACGATCAGGTCGACCTCGTGCCGGCCAATCGAATCGATCAACTCCCGCACGGCCGCCGGTCCACTCAACAGGTCCGAGGACATCACCGCCACCCGAGCCGCAGGCCAGCGTTCAGCCACCTCTTCGGCAATGCGCTCCACGCCGGGGCCGCAGGCGGCGAGGCTGTCGGTGGCGTTGCAGGTCGGACATTCGGTCGGCACCCGCTCCTGGTGGCCGCAATGGTGGCATTGCAGGCGGCCGGTATACCGGTGCTCGACCAGCCAGGCGCTGCACGAAGGACAGGCGAAGCGGTGCCCACACGTCCGACACAAAGTCAGCGGCGCATACCCGCGCCGGTTCAGGAACAGCAGCGCCTGCTCGCCTTCGGCCAAGGCCTGCGAGACCGCATCGGCCAGCGGCGGCGCAATCCATTGGCCGCGCGGCGGCGGCGTTTCGACCAAATCGCAGATTTCGACGGTCGGCATCGCCGCGCCGCCGTGGCGTTGCGGCAGGGTCAGGCGCCGGAAGCGGCCCCGTTCGACATTGGCCACCGTCTCCAGCGACGGCGTCGCCGACGCCAGACAGATCGGCACCCCTTCCATCTGCGCGCGGACGATGGCGATGTCGCGGGCGTGGTAGCGCACGCCGTCTTCCTGCTTGAACGCCTGGTCATGCTCCTCGTCCACCACAATGAAGCGAAGATCGCGATACGGCAGGAACAGAGCGGAACGGGCGCCGACGACGATTCGGGCCGCCCCTTCTGCAACCCAGCGCCAGTTTCGCCGGCGCTGCGGCGGGCTGACCTCCGAATGCCATGCGGTCGGGTAAACGCCGAAGCGTTGCTGGAACCGGTCCAGCCATTGCGCCGTCAACGCAATTTCCGGCAACAGCACCAGCACCTGCCCTCCGGCGCGCAGCGCCGCGGCAACGGCCTCGAAATACACCTCGGTCTTGCCGGAACCTGTGACGCCGTCCAGCACATCGACCTGGAAGCGGTGCGCCTCGACCGCCGCGGTAAGGACCGCCGCCGCTGCGTTTTGCTCTGCCGACAAGGCCGGGCCGGGCCGGCTCAAGTCCGGGCCCGGCGGCAATTCCGGCGCCACCGCTACCCGCGCCAGCAATCCCGCATCGGCCATGCCCCGCACCACGGCGGAGCTGGTTTCCGCCATGTCGGCCAGAGCCTGGGCGCTCTGCGGTTCCGCCGCCGCGGCCAGCACCCGCATCCGGGCCGCGGTCATCCGGACCCCGTCCGGCGGCGGGTCAGCGATGGCGCGAAAGGCGACCCGCACCGCCTCCGGCTGCAAAATCGCCGGCAGGTGCACCGCCATGCGCAGCACCGCGCCATGCGGCGACAGGGTGTAGGCCGCCACCCAATCCACGACCCGGCGCAAGGGCTCTCGCATGCGCGGCGCGTCCAGCCTGGCGGCAACCGCCTTGAGCTTGGCAGGATCGACGGCATCGGCCTCCGCCGCATCGTCCCACACCACCCCGACCATGGCGCGCTTGCCAAGCGGCGCCTCGACCCAATCGCCGGGCGCCAGTTCCAATCCCTCCGGCACTGCATAGGTCAACGGCCCGGCAAACGGCAGGTTCGAGGGCAGGCCAACCCGGACCGTCCGGATTTCCTCTCCACATGCGACGCATGCCGGCCTAGTGCGATGCTCGGGCATCCTTTACAGTGTATCCTCACATTCGAGACCGCAAACCTAGCCTGCCGCACCGGTGCGGTCACGGGCGGCGGGATACCATCAGCCAAGAGGCCACAGGCATGAAATTTTTTGTCGATACCGCCGATCTGAAAGAGATTCGCGACCTGGCGCAAACCGGATTGCTGGACGGCGTCACCACCAACCCCTCGCTGATCGCCAAGTCCGGCGGCAAAATTCTGGAGGTCATTGCGGAAATCTGTTCGGTGGTCGATGGTCCGGTTTCCGCCGAAGTTGCCGCCACCGATTTCGAAACCATGCTCAAGGAAGGCCGGCGCCTGGCGAAAATCGCGCCGAATGTTGCGGTTAAAGTTCCATTGACCGTGGATGGGCTAAAGACCTGCAAGGCGCTGTCGGGCGAAGGCACGATGGTCAACGTAACGCTGTGTTTTTCCCCCTCCCAGGCCATTTTGGCCGCCAAGGCCGGCGCAACCTTCATCTCTCCCTTCGTCGGCCGGCTGGATGACCTGAGCCAGAACGGCATGAGCCTGATCGCCGACATCGTGCAGATCTACCGCCAGTACGATTCGATCAAAACAGAAGTGCTGGTCGCTTCGATCCGCCATCCGATCCATCTGGTCGAATCGGCCAAGATGGGCGCGCATGTCGCGACGCTTCCGCCCAACGTCATCCGGCAGCTCTATAACCACCCGCTGACCGACAAAGGCCTGGATGCCTTCCTCAAGGACTGGGCCGGGACGGGCCAGTCGATCCTGGACCAATAAGCAAAGACCAACCCGCCATGCCGCGCCAGAACCCGAATGCCTCCGCCAAGCGCCGAACCGGCCCCGCCGGTCCGTTGAGCGCCGATGCGGTTCGGGCCTGGCTGTGGCAGAACCCGGACTTCCTGGCCCAGAATCCCGACCTGTTGATGACCCTGACCCCGCCGGAACAGCGCATCGGCGAGGCCGTGGTCGATTTTCAACGCTTCATGGTCGAGCGCCAGCAACGCGAGTTGGAAAAGCTGAAGGTCGGCAGCCAGGAATTGCTGGCGGTCAGCCGGCTGAACAAGGCGACGCAACAGGCCGTCCACAAGGCTGTGCTCAGCCTGCTGGCGGCGCCCACCTTCGAACGCGCCATTGCGGTCGTCATCGAAGACTGGGTCAGTGACCTGGACCTGGATACCGTGGTGCTGGGCGTCGAATCGGCGCCCGGTTCGGCGATGCCGGCGCTCAAGGCCGGGTTGATGCGGCTTGGGGCAGGCGAAGTGGACAGCCGCCTGGGCCGCGGCAATGACGTCCGTACTTTTGCCAAGCTGGACCCGCCCGATTCGGCGCTGTTCGGTGAGACGGCGGCATTGGCCCGCTCCGTGGCGTGGCTGCGGCTCTCGATCCATAAAAGCGCGCCCCCAGGATTGCTGGCGTTAGGCAGCCGCGACGAGGGCCGGTTCCACCCGCGCCAGAACACCGAACTGTTGCGCTTCCTCGCCAACGTTCTGGCCGTTACCATCCGTGCATGGCTAAACCTTCCCGAACCGACCAATCAGC
>JAYPXD010000280.1:3897-5073 GCA_038135395.1 Alphaproteobacteria bacterium
AGACTTGGCAGCCGTTGTCGCCGACTGGCGCCGATGGATGCTGGACGAGCGGCGGCTCGCCGACCGCACGGTTGCGCTCTACACAGACCATTTCCGCCAGTTCGCCCAGTTCTGCACAAATCATCTTGGCCATGCGCCCAGCCTGGCCGACCTTGCCGCGCTGCAAATCGGCGACCTGCGCGCCTGGCAGGCGGCCCGGCATGCATCCGGTCATGGCAGCGGCTCACGCGCCCTGGGTGTCACGACATTGCGGGCACTCGACCGGTTCCTACACCGTAGCGGGCATGATGGCATCGGCGCATTGGCGGCATTGCGGGCGCCGAAAGTGGCAAAGCGCGCGCCCCGACCGCTGGAAGTGCAGGATGCCTCCGCCCTGCTCGATCTGGCAGAGGATAGCCACCAGCCATGGATCGGCCTGCGCGACCAGGCGCTGTTCACCCTGCTCTATGGCTGTGGGCTGCGCATCGGCGAGGCGCTGGCGCTGGATCGGTCCGCCTACCCGTTCGGCGACAGCGTCCGGATCACCGGCAAGGGCCGCAAACAGCGTCTGGTGCCGGTCCTGCCGGTCGTCTGCCAGTCGGTCGGCGCCTATCTGGCCGCCTGCCCCTATGGCCTTTCCGGCAGCGACCCGCTGTTCATCGGCGCCAAAGGCAAGCGCCTCAACCCAGGCGTTGCGCAAAAGCGCATGCGCGACCTGCGGCCTTTGCTGGGGCTGGACGACCGGGCGACACCGCATGCCTTGCGCCACAGCTTCGCCACCCATTTGCTGGGCGCCGGCGGCGACCTGCGCACCATCCAGGAATTGCTGGGCCACGCCTCGCTCAGTACCACCCAACGCTATACCGACGTCGATCAGGCCCGCCTGCTGGATGTCTACCGAAAGGCGCACCCGCGTGCCTGACACCAACCCTATGCCAATTATTCTGATCCGCGACATGCTGGACAGCGACGCCGACGCCGTGCTGTCGATTTATGCCGAGGGCATCGCCACCGGCCACGCCACATTCGAGCACGAATTGCCCACCTGGGAGCGCTTTTCCGGCAGCCGGCACAAGGCGCCCCGCCTGGTCGCAGAAATCGGCGGCAAAGTGGTCGGCTGGGCCGCGTTCTCGCCGGTATCCGGCCGACCAGTGTACAAGGGCGTCGCTGAACATTCGGTCTATATCGCCGCTGCCG
>JAYPXD010000281.1:0-5068 GCA_038135395.1 Alphaproteobacteria bacterium
CACAGCTCGTATAGCGGTAAGAAAAAAGAAACCGAAAGCAAGCAGGAAGCTGCGGCCCGTTGGGCGGCGTCCGAGAAGGCCGGCATGCTGCGCCCGGCCAACACCTATGCGATCGCCAAGAACTGCTACAATTGCCATGTCGTCCCGCAAGAGGCGCTGGTAAATAAGGGCGGACATGCCGCCGGTAGCCCGTTCGAATTGGTAAGCTGGTCGCAAGGTGAAGTCCGCCACAACGTGTGGTGGAACGACGGCAAGGGCAACCGTGAACCTGATCAGAACCGGCTGCGTATGCTCTTTGTTATCGGCCAGGCGGTGGAACTCGAAACCTCGCTGCGGGCTGTTGGTGAAGCTACAGTGAAGGACAAGTACGCAGTTGCGATGGCGCAACGCGCCCAGGCTTCTGCCCAACGCTTTGCCGCGATTGCCGGCAAGATTAATACTCCTGAGACGCAGGCAATCGTAGCCGCATTGGGCAGTGTTAAGTTGGACCTGAACCAAAAGGCGTCGTTGAACGCTTCAGCCGATAAGATTGCGGCCCAGGCGAAAGCTATTTCCGCCAAGTACGATGGCTCTGCGTTTGGCGCAATCGACCCGTTCATCCCGGGTAAGGCCAACTATAAGGGCAAGCCGGCCCGTTAAGGTTGGATTTCTTCTCCGGTCCCGGCTGGTTGCGTTTGCATCTCGGGCGGGGCCGGTCTTTCTGCTCCAAAGAATAGGCGCGCTAGATGGCGAGCGAGGCGTTGACACCCTATAGCAAAATCCAAAGACCGACCCGCTGGGACAGAGCGTTTGGTGAGGTAGAGTTGAGTGACGACGATATCGCACTCATTCTGCAACAGCCATTTTTCAGCGAAATCGGCGAAGGGTCGTTTCCTGCCCAGATGCCACTTGCGGAAATTTTGCGTCACGATAGCCGGATTGTCTCGTTTGAGTCGGGTGATGTCATTATCCGGCGCGGCGATTACGGCAATTCGCTGTTTGCCGTTATAGACGGCACCGTCCGCGTCTTGTTGGATAAATCTGATGATGTTCAGCGCCGCGGACTGGGGGCTGGGGGCCGTTGGGCCCGTGCGTTTTCAAGCCTAATGCAATCCAAGGCAAGCATCGAGCAACGCGACCTATCTCGCTATGAAATCGAGAAAGATACAGCGTCGCCACGCCGGAATAGGTTTCCAAAAATTCGCGGCCTGGAAAAAGTTATAGAAACGACACGCACTGTGGCGTTGGGGCATGGCGAAATATTCGGCGAAATTGCAGCACTGACCCGTCAGGCGCGGTCAGCCGACGTTGTCGCCGAAACTGACGTTAGAGTTCTAGAGATCCGTTGGCAGGGTATTCGGGATATCCGTCGGTTTGCAAAGCCGGTGCGGGAACAGCTCAATACCCGCTACCGCGAGTTGACGCTGGCCAACACTTTGGCGCGCGAGCCGCTGTTTAAGGGATTAACGAAAGAGGCGTTGGAAGCGGTAACCCAGCAGTCTCTTATCGAGACATACGGCGAAGAAGATTGGTATTTGCGGTTGCAGAAGGTCGATCTCAGCAGCCGGATCGGCCAGGAACCGCTGATCGTCACTCAGGGCCATCAACTGGATGACATTGTTTTCATTCTGTCCGGTTTCGGCCGGGTTACCGAGCCTGTAGAGCAGGGTGAGCGGACGATTGGCTATGTGCGTGCCGGTGAGGCGCATGGATTGCGCGAGTTGCAGGAGGACCAGAAGTCCGGTGGCACCGGCCAGCGCCGCACTAGCCTCAGAGCCATCGGTACGGTGAACGTCTTGCGGATTCCATCGTCACTGGTGGAACGGTATATTATCCCGCATCTTCCATCCGACTACTCTCAGTCCCAGCGACGGACCCGCCCTGGCGAAGATTCCCAACGTCGGCTCAATTTTATCGTCGACGGCCGTTATATGAACGGCACGGCGACGATGTTGATCGACCTGACGCGGTGTACCGGGTGTGACGACTGCGTCCGCGCCTGCGCCTCAACCCACGACAACAACCCGCGTTTCATCCGCCATGGCAACAGTGAAGCGGATCTGATGATCACCAATGCCTGTATGCATTGTGTCGATCCGGTCTGTCTGATCGGTTGCCCGACGGGTGCGATTTCCCGGTTGGAAGAAACACGAACGGTTGCGATTAACGATGCTGCCTGCATCGGTTGTCAGACCTGCGCCAATAGTTGCCCCTACAGCAACATTCGCATGGTCGAAATTCGCGACCAACGCGGTCAGCCTGTGTTGGATAGCGACACCAACCAACCGATCGTGAAAGCGACCAAATGCGATCTGTGCTTCAACACGCCGGGAGGCCCGGCTTGTCAGAGAGCCTGTCCGCACGACGCGTTGATACGCATGGATATGCAGGACTCCGTGTCGCTATTGAAGTGGATTGAACGGTGAGTGTTGGTCTGACAAGGCGCAGGGGATTTAGCCTCGTCGTTACCGGCCTGGTGGGAGCTGCGGTGGCATACGGGGCTGCGATCAGCAGCGCTGCATTGGACCACGCCAGTGAGGCTACCGGTTGGTTATTGTTGACGGTTTGCTTGTTCCTGCTGTTGTTTAATGTGCGCAAGCGGATGTCGGCCTTCCCGATGATACGTGCGCATTATTGGTTGCAGGCGCATCTTTATGTTGGTCTGTTCGCCGGAATTGTGTTCTTCGCCCATACCGAATGGCGCCTGCCCACAGGGTTGTTCGATTGGGTACTGTGGCTGGATTTCGCTGCTATATTTGTAAGTGGTGTCTTTGGCATCGTCTTAACGCGCATTGTCCCCTCCCGTTTAAATTCCCGAGGCGAAAGGGTGATTTTTGAGAGGATACCGGCGTTTCGCTCCAAATTGGCAGAACAGGTCGAACACCTTGTAATGCGGTCGGTCAAGGAAGCCGCATCCAGCACGATCGCCGAGCTTTACGCAAAGCAGTTACTGCCGTTCCTGAATGGTCCGCGGAATTTCTGGGCGCACGCGTTTTCGACGACCACGCATCGCCGCAATCTTCAGTGCGAATTTGAAGCTGTCCGTCGCTACCTTGCGCCGGAAGGTAATGCCATACTCGATGAAATAGAAGAACGTGTTCTGGCAAAAGACGACCTGGATTTCCAATATACTTGGGCGGTATTGATTAAAGGCTGGCTGTTGGTTCACCTTCCGCTGAGTTGTGCGATGATCCCTCTGTTGGTGATCCACGTCCTTGTTAATTACGCGTTCAGTCTGGGAGCGCTGTGATGCGGTTACAGCTATTTGGTCATCGCGAAAGCCGCTATGAACGCCCCACGGTGAATTGGTGTTGCGGCGGCGCCGAGCAATGTGCGCTGGGTCCGGATGCGAGCGGCGGGTGCCGCGCGGGGCCGATGTGTCATCCTGTTCGCGTCGATGGAGTTTACAAGTGTGCGCGGTCGACCGTTGCAGGCGGCCCATGCTCGCAAGGGCCGGGGCCACGCGGCGAATGCGGCTGTATGGTTCCGACTTGTACCCCGCGGCCGACATTGCGCGCGAAACGCGCCCGCATTGCCCGTTGGAGCACATTGGTCGCCCTGGCGGTCGTTCTGATTGCGTTGTCGGTCGGTTCTAGGGAGCATTGGTTGGCTGGCCCGTTAAGCCGGGCGCACCAAGAGGTTGGCGCATGCGTGCAGTGCCACGCCGACGCGGACTCCAGCGCCTCAGTTTGGTTGCATGTGGCGATGTCGCCAACAGATCCCAGCGCAGCAAGCAAAAGCTGCCTTGGATGTCATGATCGCGGTGGCGAAGCGCTGGCCTTGGCGCCGCATAATCAGCCTCCGGCGGTTCTGAAACAATGGCGGGAAGGGGTTATGGCCAACGCTCCCGCTGGTGGTGCGCCGCTGGACTTCCGCTTGGCGTCGGCTGTGTTCGGCGCAGCCGGAGCGGATGAGCAGTCTCAAGTCGCCTGCGCCACCTGCCACCAGGAGCACCGCGGCGGCGTCGGCTTTACGCAAATGTCCAATGAGGGCTGCCAGTCCTGCCACACGCTAAAGTTCGACCGGTTTCCTGGCGGACATCCGGAATTTACCAATTTTCCCTATGCCAAGCGCCAGAATATCGCTTTCAACCACGCCAGTCACATTGATCTGCATTTCCCGAAATCAGCGGCGGACATCCGGCCAGCTAACTGCACCAGCTGCCACCAGGCGGACAGCATGGGCGCTGGCATGCTGTTGAAGGGGTACGAAGGCACCTGTGTCGCGTGTCACGATGGCGACATACGCAAGGGACCGACGTCTGGTCCGCCGGGCGGTCCGTTCCTGGCGGTGCCGGGACTAGACCTGGAGACCCTTTCGGAAAAAGGGATTCAGATTGGATATTGGCCGGATAGCTTCTATGAGGGCATTCCGCCGATCATGCGGGCGCTGTTGTCGGTGGGCTATATGGATGTGGCACAACTCGATCTGCTGAAAGGCGTCGAGATGCTGGACCTGACGAAGGCTAGCCCGGAAGTATTGAAGGCTGTTGCCGCATTTGCCTGGGCCACCAAAACGATGATGGCCGACATGCTGCAAAGCGGCGTGCTAAGCGACGCGGGCCACATGCGGGAGACGTTCGGCGTGCACCTGGGCCCGGCGGAAATCAGCCGCTTGGGCGGCTCTGTCCCGCGCGATGTGCTGGCAACGGCGGCTGATAAGTGGTTTGGCTGTACCCTCTACACGGAGGTTGCCGACCATCGAGAAGGCAAACCAGCTGACACTTTAACCGTGGCCGACCACGTAGACGGCAAACCGCCGGCCTGCGTCGCGGGCGACAAAAAGGCGAAGGCCGCGTCAGAAGAAGCAAAGCCAGTTGATCAGGTAGCCCCATCGGCTCTGGATGCTTTGACGAAAGGCGGCTCTGGCCCTGCGATACTGGGCGGCTCACCGTTGGGCGGCGCCTCCGCTGGCGGCGGCATTCTGGGCGGTTCGGCTTTGGGCGGCGACGCGACGGCGGCGGCTCCGGCGACTGGCGGCAGCATTCTGGGCGGTTCGGCTTTGGGCGGCGACGCGACGGCGGCGGCTTCGGCGACGGGCGGCAGCATTCTGGGCGGTTCGGCGCTGGGCGGCGACGCGGCAGCGGCGG
>JAYPXD010000282.1:0-529 GCA_038135395.1 Alphaproteobacteria bacterium
TGTCATCCGGTGCCGCCTACCGCGGCTCGCCGCGCGGCACGCACTATGTGGCCGCCAAGGCCGGCGTCTTGGGCCTGACCCGCGGCATGGCGCAGGAACTGGCGGAGCACAAAATCCGCGTCAACGCCATCGCTCCTGGCCTGACAGACACCGCCCAGCCGCGATTCGGCATGACCGAGGCGGAGATCGCTGCCAAGGGCGCGACCATGCCGCTGGGGTTGCTGGATGCCGCCGACATTGCCGACGCCGCGGTGTTCCTGGCGAGCGACGCCGCAAAGCGCATTACCGGCCAGGTGCTGCACGTGAACAGCGGCGATTACCTGGGGTAGGGGAAAGCCGTCGTCGGCGGGAGGTTTGCCTAAGCCTCCACCTCCGCCATCTCGCAGAGCGCCTTCCAGTGCTCTGCTGACACCGGCACGACCGAGAGGCGGGATTGTCGCACCAGGGCCAAATCGTCAAACCGTCCGTCCGCCTTGATGTCGGCTAGCGTGACCGGCTTCCCTACGGGCCGGACCGCTTCGACCCGCAC
>JAYPXD010000282.1:539-5064 GCA_038135395.1 Alphaproteobacteria bacterium
CGTCGGTCGGGTCCGGGTGGAATTCCTTAATGACCCGGACAATACCAACAATTCTGCGCTCGTTGACCGAATGATAGAAGAACCCCAGGTCGCCGACCTTCATTGCCCGCATGTTGTTGGCGGCCTGGTGGTTGCGGACGCCGTTCCAACCTTCTCCTTCCGAGCCCTTGTTGACCTGTGCGTCCCAGGACCATTCACCAGGTTCGGACTTGAATAGCCAATAGGCCATGGGTGGAGTCTCCGTCGGCTTGGAATGTAACTTGTAGGGCATCGGACGCCATTCGCCGGACTGAAGCGCTTCGACGCCGGGAAAGCGGCGCTTGTAGGCCATGGTCTGCGACCCGGCGATCCAAAATCCCAGATAGACGTGAGGCTTGCCCACTTTCCGCATTGCCTCGACCAGTCGCAGCACTACGTGGCTTCCCAGGCTGCCCTTAGCATCCGGTTCGAAATAGCTATAGACGGCTGAAATGCCATCCTGCAACCGATCGCACAGGCAGGCTGCGACCAGCGCATTCGTTTTCGGATCGCGCAATTCCAGAACCCAGGAATCGACTGGGCTATCTGTTAGCATCGAACTGAATTCGCTCCGATCCATTTGCGCCATTTCGCTCTCGGTATGGCGCGCCTGAACATAGCGCCGGAACAATCCAAAATGCTCTGCATCAGCAACGGGCAGCGTAAACTTGGCAACCAAATGTTCCTGGTTTCGCCAGATCCGCCGCATGGAGCGGCTATATTCGAAATTTTGCGTATTGATCCGCATCGGAACACAGGCTTGGCACGCTTGGCATGCTGGCCGGTAAGCCAGATGGTGTGACCGGCGGAATCCAGCACGGGACAAATCAGTGTGCAGTTGCGCCAGGTCCGGACCACGCAGCTCGAGCACCAGTTTCTGCTCGGTACGTTCCGGCAGGTATGGGCACGGCACCTGAATGGTGGCGAAGAACTGGCGAATGCGTTGTGTAAACAGTCGATTCATAGGTGCGGGTGCGGCTACGCGTTCTGATCCAGACGATCCAGGGCGAGCAGGAAGCGTCTAGCGCGCTCTTCCCAATCGAATGCAGTCTGAGCAGCGCGGAAGGCATTGTGCTGCATCTGGTTCAAGTGCTCAAGGTCATCAATGCGCGCAATGATGCGGCCGGCCAAAGCCCGGGGCGTATCCGCGACCATGGCATTGGCAGTGATTGCCTTCGGCAGGCCGGCCAAGTTGCCATCCAACGCCGCGATCGGCAGGCGATGAAACAGATAGTCCAGCGTCTTGAGCTTGAATCCCCCGCCGACTTCCTCGGCCACCAGGCCGAATCGCGCGTTGCACAAGTGCGGCTGGATGTCGGCGACCGGTCCGGTGAACGATAGGCCAGGGCGGGTTAGGCGCGCTTGTAATGCGGAGGGTACTGTTCCGATGACCTGAGTTTCTATTCCCGAGGCGCTCAGAAGCGGAACGGCTTCATCCGCCCATCTGGCGAGGTTGAGCTGTTTCGCGATCCATTCGAACTTACCCACCACGACAACTTTCCGAGGCGTAGCAGGCGTTAATACGCGGTGTGGCAAAACTCGACCACTATAGCCGGGCGGCAAGGTCAGGATCGATGTGATCGGCTTTGCTTCGGCGAAAGTCCGGGCATCGTTGTCCGTTATTGCTGTTACTAACGCGGCTTGCCCTACCAATATTTGCTCCAGGCGCGCATATTTTGCAGCATCCGCTTGCATCAGCCATCGCCGTGGACGGCTTGGTTCGGCCAGTGCTACCTGCCGCCTGACGCTGGCTTCGTGGTTATGGGCTAGATAAACTATAGGCAGTTTCGCTCTGGCTAACTGCGTCACCGCCCATCCGCAGGCAGCTTGGTCGATGACCACCGCGCGCCATCGTTGCTCATGCAATAAATCGGTCAGCGCTCGCCGGATTGACCGATGGCCCAGCTGCCAAGCGCCAGCCGGGTACTGGCTCAGAAGTCCCAGGATCTTCGGGCGGAAAATTGGGCTTGGCACAGCGGTAACGGACAGCAGAGGCATGGAAGGTCCGCTGTCTCGGGTCAATAGCGTCACTGGCTGGCCGACGGCTGTCAGTGCTTCGAGTAAGCCGCCGCTATAGGCCTGATTTCCGGCGCGCCTTTGGCCAGGATGCGTGACCGTTAGCCAAAGTAGCGGTTTCGATAACGACGGGGTTTCAGAATCCCAGGCCAATCGCTAGTCTCCGCAAATGTGGGGAGAGCCCCCGTCTTATGACCGACCTGCCCGCGATTGATCCGCGCGCCTATCGCGATACCCTGGGGCGCATGCCAACGGGCGTTACCATTATTACAACCTGTGATGCAAATGGATTTCGCGCCGGCGCAACCGTCGGTTCGTTTTCGTCCCTCTCTCTCAATCCCCCGCTGGTCGAGTTCAGTTTGGACAAATCCGCAAACTGCCACCAGCAATTCCTAGAGTGTTCCCATTTTGCGGTGAACATTCTGGCTGAAGACCAGACGGACCTTTCCGGGATATTCGCTTCGAAGAAGGACCGGCCGTGGGCTGACCTGTCTTTGCTAAAGGGTGACCATTGCACTGCACCCCTGCTGGCCGGGTGCGTTGCATACATCGAATGTGCGCACGAGGCGACCTATCCCGGTGGCGACCATGATATTTTCGTCGGCCGCGTTCTCGGTATGCGCATTGAAGGTTTGGACCGCAGGCCAATGATCTTCTTCGGTGGCGGCTATCGCCGCCTCGACGGCGAAAATCTCCGTTAGTTTCATGTTGCGCACCCCCATCGTTCCCCGCGTCTCCGAGACCGACGGCGCGGGACATATCAACAATTGTTTCGTGCCAATCTGGCTGGAGGCGGGGCGGCGCGAAATCTTTCGCATCTTGACGCCGGATTTGAGCTTTCGTGGATGGCGGGTTGCCTTGGTCAACACCAATATCGACTATACCGCCCAACTCTTCTTCGCGGACGATGCCGAGGTGCTGACCTGGATCGATCATATTGGCACCAAGTCATTCAGGTTGTACGAAGAAGTGCATCAGACCGGCCGCGTTTGCGCGCGGGGAACGGCGACATACGTTTATTTCAATTACGACACGCAATCGGGCGAGGTGATTCCGGATCAGGTCAGGGCTGCGCTGACGCACCACCTGCGTGAACAGACGGCGACGCTATCTGTTTAGCCGCATGCATCTAGCGACCGACTGCCCCCTTGCGTATGAGGCCCTGTGCGCGTAGAAGGCTCGCTTCGCCGCCGTCCGGCGCCTGTTCGCCGTTGAGGCCACGCGGCCCAGCCATTAAGAGTTTTTAAGGAGTTTTACAATGCCGGCTGCTACTAGCCTTGAAGCCACCGTTCGCGCTGCTAATGGCACGGGCGCTGTTCGCGCCGTCCGCAGAGAAGGCAAAGTGCCGGCCATCGTTTACGGTGGCGCTGGCGAAACGGTTGCCGTATCGCTGGAACTGCGTGCTGTGAACCGTGCGCTGAATATTGTCGGCTTGATGACCAAAACCATCGACCTGAAAATTGATGGGAAAACCGAAGTGGTAAAGCTGCAGGATGTGCAGCGCCACCCGGTGACGGAAGCACCGTTGCACCTCGATTTTCTGCGCGTCGCCGGCTAGGTTGGCGCGGCAGGCGAGGGGCGAGGCATGAGCCAGACCCGTCTGCTGGTCGGCCTTGGCAATCCGGGGGCAAAGTACGCAGCCACCCGTCACAATGTAGGCTTTCGTTTGCTGGATGCGATCGCGGCGTATTATCGTGCGCCCGATTTTCGCGTTAGGTTTCAGGGGGCGTTCAGCGAAATCCGGGTAGACGGCTATAAGGTCCTGTTGCTGAAACCGCAGACGTTTATGAACGAGTCTGGTCGGTCGGTTGCGCCGGCGCTGAAGTATCACAACCTCGCAATTGAAGACGCGATTGTCTGCTATGACGAATTGGACCTGCCGCCGGGCAAGGTGCGGGTCAAGCAGGGAGGCGGATTGGCCGGGCACAATGGCTTGCGCAGCATCAATGCGCATTCCGGGCCGGAATTCTGGAGGGTGCGGATTGGCATTGGCCATCCAGGCCGGCCGGAGAAGGTGGCTGGCTATGTACTGCACCCATTTGCCAAATCCGATGAGGAATGGCTGGCGCCGTTGCTGGACGAGGTTCCGCGGCTATTGCCGTTGTTGTTGGCAAACAATGCCAGCGAATTCATGAATCAATTGCATTTGCGTATGCCGACGGTTGGCGGCGGTGCAGCAAAGGCTGACAGCGGTTAGCACAGGAACAGCCCGGTCCCGGAGAACGGCACGGCCACCCTCCGGGATAGCTCCAGGCTATTCCTTCAAGCCGCGGTCTCCCAGCAGAGCTTCGCGGAAGCGTGCCTTTCCAATAGCGGCGTCTCGGATGGGCATGACCACTGGCGGCATGTCGCTCGAAACTTTAATTACAGCAAACAGTGGCCCTTCGGTCGTGTAGAGCGCGGTTCGCAACGCATCCAGGCCGGTTTCATTATGCACTTCCATCACATGCGGATACCCGCTGGCGCGTGCGATGCCGGCCAGGTCAACGCC
>JAYPXD010000283.1:0-5052 GCA_038135395.1 Alphaproteobacteria bacterium
TTTGAATCAAAAGTCCCCGATCAACGCGAGGACTTTGTCAGCAGTCTGGGGGCCGCACCCGGAAGGGTGCGGCCTCTGCCTGTACTCGGGGGTCGAGCGCAGCGGCTGGATTAGAAATCCATGCCGCCCATGCCGCCCATGCCACCCATGCCGTCCATACCGCCCGGCATGCCGCCAGCAGCCGGCTTCTCCGGACGCTCGGCAACCATCGCCTCGGTGGTGATCAGCAAGCCTGCAACCGAAGCGGCGTCCTGCAGCGCAGTGCGCACAACCTTGGTCGGGTCGATAATGCCAGCCTTCACCAGGTCTTCATAAACGCCGGTCTGCGCATTGAAGCCCCAGCTAGCATCCGAGCTTTCCATCAGCTTGCCAGCGACGACGGCGCCATCAGAACCAGCGTTTTCGGCAATCTGACGCACCGGCGCCTGCAGCGCGCGACGGATGATCTTGATGCCGACGTTCTGGTCTTCGTTCTCCGGCTTCAGGCCAGACAGCGCTTTAATCGCGTAAATCAGGGCCGAACCGCCGCCCGGGACAATGCCTTCCTCGACCGCAGCGCGGGTAGCGTTCAGGGCGTCATCAACGCGATCCTTACGCTCCTTCACCTCGACCTCGGTCGCACCGCCAACGCGGATGATGGCAACGCCACCGGCCAGCTTCGCCAGACGCTCTTGCAGCTTCTCGCGGTCATAGTCGCTGGTGGTCTCTTCGACCTGGGCGCGGATCTGGTTGCAGCGGGCTTCGATGTCGCCCTTTTCGCCAGCGCCGTCCACAATCGTGGTCTCGTCCTTGGTGATGCTGACGCGCTTGGAGCGGCCGAGCATGTCCAGGGTGACGGTCTCAAGCTTGATGCCCAGGTCTTCGCTGATGACCTGGCCGCCGGTCAGGATGGCCATGTCTTCCAGCATCGCCTTGCGACGGTCGCCGAAGCCCGGCGCCTTGACGGCGGAAATCTTCAGGCCGCCACGCAGCTTGTTGACGACCAGGGTGGCCAGCGCCTCGCCCTCGATATCCTCGGCGACGATCAGAAGCGGCTTGCCGGACTGAACGACGGCTTCGAGCACCGGCAGCATCGGCTGCAGGCTGGCGAGCTTCTTCTCGTGCAGCAGGATGTAGGGGTCTTCCAGCTCGCAGGTCATCTTCTCACCGTTGGTGATGAAGTACGGCGAGAGGTAGCCGCGGTCGAACTGCATGCCTTCGACGACGTCCAGCTCGGTCTCCAGGCTCTTGGCCTCTTCCACCGTGATCACGCCCTCGTTGCCGACGCGCTGCATGGCTTCGGCGATCATTTCGCCGATAGCGCGCTCGCCGTTGGCAGAGATCGTGCCGACCTGCGCAACCTCGGAGGACTCGTTGATCTTCTTCGAACGGCTCTTCAGATCGGCGACAACGGCCTCGACAGCCATATCGACGCCGCGCTTCAGGTCCATCGGGTTCATGCCGGCGGCAACCGCCTTGGCGCCTTCGCGAACGATCGCCTGGGCCAGAACGGTGGCGGTGGTGGTGCCGTCGCCAGCAACATCATTGGTCTTCGAGGCCACTTCGCGCACCATCTGGGCGCCCATGTTCTCGAACTTGTCGGACAGTTCGATTTCCTTGGCGACCGTTACACCGTCTTTGGTGATGCGTGGCGCGCCGAAGGCTTTGTCGAGGACGACGTTGCGGCCTTTCGGGCCAAGGGTCACTTTAACGGCGTCGGCCAGGATGTTGACGCCCTTGAGCATACGGTCGCGGGCATCGGCAGAAAAACGTACGTCTTTCGCAGCCATTGGATATTATCCTTCTTCTTTGGATCGAAGTTGGTGTTTTGTGGGGCGGCAAACGGGAGGCGATTAGCCTTCCAGGATGCCCATGATGTCGGACTCTTTCATGATCAACAGCTCTTCGCCGTTAACCTTGACTTCGGTGCCGGACCATTTGCCGAAAATGATGCGGTTGCCTTCCTTGACGTCGAGCGGCGTAACCTTGCCGTCGTCGGCAATGCGACCGGACCCGACGGCGATGATCTCACCTTCCATCGGCTTTTCCTGGGCGGTGTCCGGAATGATGATTCCGCCAGCGGTCTTCTGTTCGGACTCGACGCGGCGTACCAATACGCGGTCGTGCAACGGCCTGAAGCGCATACGGGAGCTCCCTTAAACAGTGGTCTTGAGGTCAGAATGTCAGTCCCGCGAACGCCATCCGACGACGGCGCCCGGGATAGCCGCGGATGTAGGGAGCCTGCCCATCAGATGCAAGAAAAAAATCAGCACTCAGATGCGGTGAGTGCTAACGATTGATGCGCACTCCGCCTAATTGAGTGCTAATACATTGTTATTTTGTATAATTTTACCAATTTCTGCAATGTTTGAACTTGCGAACGCCCCGCAACGAATGTCACGATTTGATCGTAACGACCAAGCATATGGAAGGACGCACGATGACTGCTTTGGCCAAACAGCTTGCCGGGTACCGTCTGACCACGGCGGAAATCCTGTATCACATGCCAGACCATCCCGGCCTGCTGCAAAGCTTCATTTGGCAGAAACTGGATATCGCCCCCGACTATCCGGTGCTGCGGCGCTTTCTGGCATTCTGGGAACGCGAACTGGAAGGTCCGTTGCATTCGGTCCGCGTCGCACAAAAGGGGATCGTGAGCCCCGCGTTGCTCCGTAACGCTTGCACTGAGTTGCGGTTGCACTGAGTTGCCGCTGCACAGACGGTAAGCGCATCCGACTGCGGGACCGCGACACTTTGATGACAAGCTTGCGGCAACCAGTCCTTTGCTCCGACGCCTGGCCCGCCATACTATTGCAAGCAATACAGGCGGCTGTTGCTTGGAGATTGGACCTTTTATATGGTGGCAATTCGTCACAGAGTAGCAATTGCGTCGTGGCTTCTTGTTTCGGTCGCTGCTGTATTTGCGATGATTTGTATCGGAGGGATTACCAGACTAACTGAATCTGGTCTTTCGATGGTTGAATGGCGCCCGCTTATAGGGATATTTCCGCCGGTCAGTGAAGCGGAATGGCAAAGAATTTTTGAACTTTATCAAAAGACTCCGGAATATGTGCTGATAAACCGCGGCATGGATTTGGCCGCCTTCAAATTGATTTTTTGGTGGGAGTACATTCATAGACTCTGGGGCCGCCTGATCGGCGTCATCTTCACCCTGCCGTTCGTGTTTTTCTTGGTAAAAGGCTGGCTGACCCCGCGCCTGATCATCCGGTTGGTTGGCTTACTGGCGCTAGGCGCGTTACAAGGCCTAATCGGCTGGTGGATGGTAAAAAGCGGACTGACGGAACGCCCTGACGTCAGCCAATACCGCCTGGCGGTTCATTTGGTCATGGCGCTGATCATCCTTGCTTGCCTGTTCTACCTGGCCTTGACCCTGCTGATCCCTCAGACCCGGCGGGTCCGGGTGCGTCGGTCGTTATACGGCCATGCCTGGCTGGTCGTCGCGGCAGTCTTGGCCACCATGGTGAGTGGCGCATTCGTGGCCGGCACCAATGCCGGTCTGATCTACAACACGTTCCCATTGATGGGCGGCCGGCTGTTGCCGGCTGAATACGCCCACATGGCTCCCTTCTGGCTGAACTGGTTTGAGAATCCCGCGGCTATCCAGTTCAATCACCGCCTGTTGGCTTGCGGTACGTTCGTGGTGACCGCAATGCTGTGGTGGAGATGCCGGAATTCCCGGATCAATCGCGCCAACCATGTTGCCGTTACGACATTGATGGCGGTGGCCTGCCTGCAGGTCTCGCTTGGAATTGTGACGCTGGTCACCATTGTTCCCATACCGCTGGCTGCAACCCACCAGGGTGTAGCCGTATTGCTATTGCTAAGCGCTGTGGCAACGGCATTTACGCTGCAGCCTCGCGGAAAGGCCGTCAGCATCCCAATTGCCACCGTCCCAGCGTGACCGATCCTCGGCTAGAATCGCTTCGGGCGGGTCTGGACGCCCTGGCCGCCAACGATCAGGCGTTGGCGCTTGCCGTTGAAGAAGCAGGGCCACCGACATTCGAATTGCGCCCGTCGGGCTTTGAGACGCTGGTACAGGCTATCGTCGCGCAACAGGTTTCCGCAGCATCGGCGCGGGCGATCTTTGCCCGCCTGCGCGCAGCGATCCAACCGCTGACACCCGCCGCGTTGTTAGCGGCCGGGCCGGATGCTGTGCGAGCCTGTGGTTTTTCCCGGCCGAAGGTCGGCTATGCCATCGCCCTCGCCGAACATATCCTCGAGAACCGCCTGCCGCTGGACCGGTTGGACGCGATGGACGACGCCTCGGTCATCAAGGTGCTGACAGCGGTGCCGGGGATCGGCGTATGGAGCGCAGAGGTGTATATGATCTTTGCCATGGGCCGGCTGGATATCTGGCCCGCCGGCGATCTGGCCTTGCAAACCGCACAACAGCGGCTCAAGAACCTGGATGCCAGGCCCACGCCCAAACTCTCCCGCGCCCTTGCCGAGGAATGGGCCCCCTGGCGCTCTGCAGCAGCGGTTACGCTATGGCATTATTACCGGACAATGCCGTAATCAGCGCAAAGGACAGTGGCGCACCCGCTAAAGTCCCAGCACCCGCTTCGCGATCACGTTCTTCTGCACCTCGTTCGATCCGCCGGCGATGGAGCGGGCGCGGTATTCGAAGTAATCGGGCGCCATCTTAAACAGATAGTCCGGCCCGACCGGTTCCTCGTTCCAGCCAAACCGGATGGCGTTCTGGTTGTAGGGCATGGCCGCGTAGCCGCCTGCCGCCATGCAGGCCTCGCTGATGGATTTGCGGATTTCCGCCATGCCCAGCTTCAGGCCCGCCGCGGCCTCCGGCTTGATTTCCTTGTCGGCGGACGCGCCGGCGAGCGCGCGCAGCGACGTGAATTGCAGGGTAGAGAGTTGCATCTCCAAATCGGCAATGCGGCTGCGGAATGCCGGGTCTTCGGCCAGCGCCCCGCCGTCCGCCTGCTGGTCCAGCGCAATTTTCTTCAAAAGGTCCAACATCATGCGGGCCCCAGCGACCCCAGCGCCATTTGACCGCTCATGGCCCAAAAGATACTTGGCAATGGCCCACCCTTCACC
>JAYPXD010000284.1:0-5043 GCA_038135395.1 Alphaproteobacteria bacterium
ACTCGTAGGACCGTTTGGTCTGCTCAAAATCGGCCCAGTTGTGCACCTGCTGCAAAAACACGCCGAAATCGCCCTGCTTGTCATAGAGGCGCTGAATCATGGCGATGGCGTCGTCCGGCGTGCCGATCACGCCGAACTTGTTTTCGACGAACCAGGTGGCCGGGTCCTCGCCCTTCGGCACGATGAACCGCGGCTGGTTGTTGTTTAGGTAGTTGAGGTAGGGCTCGAACCCGTACTTGACGTTCTCCATCGCCTGCGCCCGCGTTTCGGCAATGTGCATCGGGCCGACCAGGCGGAGGCGCGCCGGGTCCATGGCGCGGCCATGCTCTGCCGCAACATCGTTCGCAATCTTCCAATTCGCAGCCAGCGCGTCATAGCCGAACGGGTTGGTCGCCGCGACGCAGATCATGCTGGTGTCGTATTTCCCGGCCAGGCGGCCTCCCGAAGGCGTCACCGCGCTCACGACCGCGACTTCCGGATAAGGCTTTGTAAACGGCAGCATGTGCGCCCGCGCGTTGACGAACGTGTACCAATCCGATTTCTCGGTCACGATCTCGCCTTTGAAAAAGCGCAGGATCACATCCAGCGCCTCGGCCATGCGGTCACGCTGGGTGTTGGGATCGATGCCCAGCATCAGCGCATCGGACGCCAACAGGCCCGGCCCGGCCCCGAACATCACCCGTCCGCGGGTGTGGTGATCCAGTTGGATCATCCGGTTCGCCGTCATCAATGGGTTGTGGTACGGCAGCGAGATGACGCCGGTGCCGAACTTGATCCATTTGGTCCGTTCGGCGGCAACGGCGATGAACAACTCCGGCGAGCTGATCAATTCCCAACCGGCGGAATGGTGCTCGCCGATCCAGGCTTCGTGAAAACCCAGCTTATCCAGCCATTGCATCAGCTCCAGATCACGTTCCATGCAGGCGGCGGGGTTCTCGTTCATCGGATGAAACGGCGGCAGAAAAGCGCCGTGGCGCAGAGGGATGGAGGGCATGGGCCAGACCTAGAAACAAGGGATGCAGGGAAATTAGGGATGCAGGAGGAAAATTTGCGGAGCGCCTCAGACGTCGGAAATCTTATCCCACCAGATCGTGCGGCTCTCCGCCGGTTTGCCGAGATACGACCGCAATGGCGGCCGCAACACCATCTGGTCGCCTTCGAACGATACCTCGCGCACTTGTTGCGTGCCCATCCGCGCCGGGTCGGAGCACGAATCGACCGTAGTGATCAGCGTCTTGCCGTCGAATGTATAGGGTCCGGCATAGCAGGAATATTCCCGCGTCTGGCCTTGCGGAATGACGGTGCGCGCGTCGGTGATCGCCGCCGACATGCGTCCGTCCGCTGTCAAAACCAGCCGCCCGATCACCCGCTCGCCGCCGAACGGCGCCGCCACCGGCTTGCCATCGGCATCGACCGCCTCGGCACGCGCCAATGCCCAAGTTCCAACATGTCTGCTCATTCTGACGTTTTCCAGTTTGTCACAAGTCGTAGCAACGATAGTATCATCATTCGCGAAAGCGCGCTGATCGGCAAGACCGCATCGGCGGACAGCCAGGAGGATATATTATGCAGACCGTCGCCAGCACCGATACGACCAAGATTCCCTTGCAACATCCGGAAGGCGTCGGTGGACGCACCGACTATATCGGCAGCCCCGGAATCATCGACGACAAGCCACAAGCCTTTCTGGTGGACCGGCTGTTTCCGGGCGCCCACATCGCGCCGCATTTCCACGATGTCGATCAGTATCAGGTGGTCGTCGGCGGATTTTGCAACATGGGCAAAAAAGCGGCGCCGCCCGTGTCGTTCCAATACGCAGATGCCTATACCCCTTACGGTCCGATCAAGGGCGAGGAAAAAGGGTTCGCGTTCTTTACCCTACGGCCGATAGCAAGCGGCGGCTTCTTCCCGATGCCGGGCAGCCGGCAGGATATGCCCGGCCGAGCCGGCCGGAATATCTCCGCGCATTTCGATCGGACCGGCCCGAAACCTGCGGCGGGACAGCATGAAGAAATCGCGCTGATGGATGAGCAAGGTGACGGCGTCGATGCGCGCGGGTTCCGCCTGGGCGCCGGCGCAGCCGTGACCGGGCCTGCGTCCGACGGCGGCGGCCAGTACTACCTGGTGTGCGAAGGCGATATCGTCCACAACGGCAAGACCTTGCCGCAATGGTCGCTGGCGCACGTGCAGCCCGGCGAAGCGCCGCCAGTGCTCCAGGCCGGCCCGGACGGGGCAGACGTCTTGGTGCTGCAATTCTCACGCCCGTCGGACCGTCCTGGCTCCAATCCGGCAGAATTGGCAAAGCGGGACCCGGCGGCCTACCGCGCCCGGCCAGGCGCTCCCCCGGGTGAAACCGCAACGCCGAAAGCTTCGTCCTAGCGGGCCGGACGCCTCTATCCGCCGCCCGCCCGCTTAACCATGGGATGGTGGATGGAAGCGCTGCACATTTGCATTTGGCGTGCTGTTCGGACTAATGCATAGGCCAGCGACCGCAGCCCTTGCGGTTGCGCCTGCTTTGCCTTGCCCATACGCCCCGGATCATTGCCCCTGTGCCTCCCCATACTATCGATGACCTGACCGCCGGCGTTCTGGCCGGCAATCGCGCGATGCTTGGCCGGGCGATCACGCTGGTCGAAAGCCGCAATCCTAAGCGGCAGGAAGCGGCGCAGGACCTGTTGCACCGGCTGTTGCCGCATGCGGGTAATGCCCATCGCGTCGGCATTACGGGCGTCCCCGGCGTCGGCAAGTCCACCTTCATCGAAAGCCTGGGCACGCAATTGACCGCTGCCGGCAACAAGGTCGCCGTATTGGCGGTCGATCCCACATCATCGCGGTCGGGCGGCTCGATTTTGGGAGACAAGACCCGGATGGCGGCGTTGGCTGCTGATCCCAACGCGTTCATCCGGCCGAGCCCTTCCGCTGGGACCCTAGGCGGGGTTGCCCGCGCAACGCGAGAGACGATCGTGGTGCTTGAAGCCGCTGGCTATAATGTCGTTCTGGTCGAAACCGTCGGCGTTGGCCAGTCCGAGACAACGGTTGCCGACATGGTGGATTTTTTCCTTGTGCTGATGCTGCCGGGCGCCGGCGACGAATTGCAGGGCATCAAGAAGGGTATCCTGGAACTGGCCGACATGGTCGCGGTCAACAAGGCCGATGGCGATAACCGCCAGCGCGCCACTGCGGCCCTGCGCGAATACAAAACCGCGTTGCATATCCTGACTCCCGCGTCACCCAATTGGTCGCCGCCGGTCGTAACCTGCGCCGGGCTGACAGGCGACGGGCTGGCGGCGCTTTGGGACCACATCCAGGACCACCGGCGCATTTTTACCGAATCCGGCGAACGCGCCGCCAAGCGTCATCAGCAGCAGGTGCGGTGGATGTGGGCGATGCTTGAGGATCGGCTAATGTCCGGCCTGCGCGCCCATCCTGCGGTACGCGCCGCATTGCCGGAGATCGAACGGCAAGTCGCGGCAGAGGCGATGACGCCGGCCCGGGCGGTCGAAACCCTGATCGGGCTTTGGAGCGACGCCTAGCAATTGGCTATCGGCCTCTGGTGACTCCGACAGGATTCGAACATGTGGCCTACGGATTAGGAATAAATTAATCCATCTTAAATTTTTCTATTAATCACATATAAAACAGTGTGTTATGTTCTGACATACCTAAAAATCATCGTTCACAAAACATACACAAATTAGATACACAAATCCCTTTCAGCACGTTATCAACTAGACAAACCCATAACCAATTAAAAGCCAGCTGGTCCTCACAGCAGCAGCAAAATGGATACGAGGCTCAGATGACGAAATTTGAGTTAGAGCAGGTAGATGTAACGGGTGATGGACGTGTCGTTCTTTACAAACGACCGAACCTCAAACAACCAAAATGGCAGGCACGCATCCGTGTTACCGGCGCAACTGGATATAAGCGTTTTTCAACACAGGAGACAAATCTAGCCAAAGCCCAGCAAATAGCTCTGAACCGATATGAAGAGCTCTACTTCAAAGTGAAACAAGGCGGGTCACTGAACGATAAGACCATTCAGAAGGTCTTCGACGAATGGATTAAAAGCATCAAGATCGATAATCGTCATCAGGACATCGTGTATGCCAGACAAGTAAAACTGCGATTACTCCCTTTGTTCGGCAGCAAAGGCATCACAGACATTACCGCTGGCGACCTGTCTGACATCATTAGAAGCATATCGAACCTAGCCAGTTCCACTCGCCGTAGTTATCGAACAGCTTTCAATCGATTTTTTGCATACGCCTACAGCAAGAAATACGTCACAGCGAAACCTATCATCGAAGCCCCTGCCCTCAAGCGCAACCCACGCCCTGACTTCTCCAACGATGAGTGGCGCAAGCTCTATACCTTTATGCGAACCTGGGTCACTCAGACGACAAAGGGGCATCGAGGAAAAAATGGCTTAGACCACAAACGATATCGTGAGCGTTTCTATCTTCAGCATTACGTTCTGACCTTAGCCAACACCGGGATCAGAATTGGAGAAGCCCGAAACCTACGCTGGGCAGACCTCGATAAGGTCGAAATTGCAGAAGCTGACCAGCGCCTGGTCATGTCTGTCGATGGCAAGACTGGTAAAAGAGACGTTATCGCCAACCCAGGAGTGGAGACCTATCTAAAACGCTTGTGGGAGTTTCGGTCGAGGGAATTGAATCGAGCGCCGGCGATGGACGAGGTAATCTTCTGTCATCCTGACGGCAAATCCGTTCACAGTTACAAAAAGGGATATGAAACCCTTTTGCGTGAATGCGGACTTAGAGAGGACGCAGACGGCAACAACCGAACGCTCTATAGCTTGAGGCACACCTACGCCACGATGAGAATCAATGCCGTGCCCGTCTATCAGCTAGCCCTAAACATGGGTACATCAGTCGAGATGATCGAGAACTACTACTCTCACGCGCGCGCAAAGGATGCTTCGTTCGCTTCAGTGATAACAAAGGGCAACCAGACCGCTACGTCAAAAGCCCTACCGTGGGATTGAGGCTGAAGGTTCAACCCAGCAGCGTGAGGTTG
>JAYPXD010000285.1:0-5040 GCA_038135395.1 Alphaproteobacteria bacterium
TGGCTCTATCGAGTCACAAAATTCGCCCCCGCGATAGGTTTCCGGAGGTCTCCAGTTATATAATGAACATTCGGTAAGAAATTTTAGAAAAATTTACTGAGGAAAATTGAAAGATGCCACGCTCAGGCCGAATCGCCTGGGGAGGGGTCCGGCAAGGGCTTTGTCAGAGCGCCGCGCCTTGTCGGATCGCCCTCGGAGCCAGTGGGCGGGTGCTACGCCCCTGCGATGCCTAGCAGGTCGGCCACGTCGAAATTGCCAGCGGGCTTGCCCGGCAGGCGCGGCAGGGTGGGTTTCCACTGGGGATTGCTACCCAGGTAGGACTCAGCGTCCCGTTCCAGCAAGGCGATGATTGTTTCGGCGACGATACGGCCGCCGACCGGGCCAAGTTTCTCGCCGAACTGCACCAGTTCTGCTTCGCGCAGAATGAAGAACCACAGCGGCGTCCCATGCCGGAACCGCTGGCGCAATTGCCCCAATGACGGAACCGAGGAGGGGAACAACTGATTGGGGGCGATGGGCGGAATGTCGAGCGCCTGCGCCACCGCCTCGCCGCTTGGCAACCGGAAGGCCAGGCCGCGCTTGAGGTTACGGAGCGCCAACGAATTCTCGCTGCCGAACACGGCGACGGGCAGCGCCATGAGGCCATGGGCGAGGCGCCCATCCAGCTTCATCGCCCGTTGCGAGGCCGGCTGGCCCGGGAAGTCGAAAAACAGGCGCCAGTTGACCAGGTTGGCGGCGCTCGTGACCGGCGCAAATCCCGGTCCCAGCTGCGCTTCGAACAACTTGTACTTGACCGAGGCGTCGTTGGTGGAGAGTTGGCTCGGGATCAGGCTATGCCCAAAGTGATAGGCGGCGACGGAAAATTCTACCGGCATGAACAGGGATGCCGGCCGAAACCCGGTCCGGCGTTGTCCCGCCAGGATGCGGGCCGTGCGCAGGCGGCCAGCGACCCGGGGCAGGAAGTCGTGGACGATTGCCCATTGGTAGTGCCAGCGGGTGGTTCGCTGCGCGCGGACGAACAGGTGATGCCCGCTCAGCGATGGGTTAGCGGCGGCTTCATGATCGACGACGGCATTGTGAAATTTCAGCATCGCCAGCTGCAATTGCGAGACGATCCGGTTTTCATCGTTGCGCGGGTCGCCAATCAATGCCCGTTTATTGCCGGGAGCCCTGGGCAAGTCGTCGCCGAGATTGAAGCCGGTTTCGCCATGGTCGTTCGGATTGCCCAAGGTCAGTTTGACGCCGTCGTCATAGAGAAATGGCGAGGCCTCCGGGCCGCGGCCATAGACGCAATCAAGGTCGAGCGCCGGCGTGCGGAAATTCGAAATGGCGTCCGGGTCGGCGACCGCATCGAAGCTGGAGGTCGTGTCCAATGTGATGTCATGATCGACGAATTGCCCGAAAAACGCATAGCCGAGCGGCAGGGTGACGGTGGGCTGATCTGCGCCGCCATCGTCGATCGGGCCGTTCGTCCGACCTAAGGCCTCCAGGTCGGAGGGATCGCTGTACAGCGGTGAAAGGCCGGGGAACATTCGACCGAACCGGCCGCCTTCGCTTGGGTTGCGGTGTTCCATGCCACGCAACTGCTGCAAACCGTGATGCTTCATGGTTAACCCCTTTCATCCAATCAAAGTTAAATAGGCCGACATTGTAATAACATCGACGCAATATAATAATAAAAATTATGAAAAATTTCAATGAAATATAAATATCTCTATAGACAAAGGCAAAAATTGATAAATACGGTTTAATGAAGGCGTTCTTTGGTGCAAAATTTGTTTTTATTTTTTTTAATTTAAAGATGTGCTGCGCGATTTTTGGCGGCATAGTGGCGTTGCACGCCATTCATAAAGTTAGAGTAAATCTGCTCGACCCGGCCGGGTCGGGGTTGGCGCTAGAGGCTCAGTCGCGCCACCATGCCGCTGGACTGCGGTGATCGGGTCAAGGTCACATCGCCGCCGTGGTTCCGGGCAATCGACCGTGCAATCGACAAGCCCAGACCGGTGCCGCCAGTTTCCGTGCTGCGGGATTGCTCCAGCCGGGTGAAGGGTTCGAACAGGTCTTCGATACGGTCTTCCGGGATGCCATCGCCGTCGTCTTCGACCTCAAATCCGTTGGTCGCTAGGCGGACGCGGGCGCGATGGCCATAGCGCACGGCATTGTCGATCAGGTTGCCGAGCGCGCGCTTCAACGCCAAAGGCCGACAGGCGCAGGCCCGGCTTTCGCCGCCCAGCCAGGTGACCGGTTGACCCGTCTCCAGGCGTTCGGCAACGATAGCGGCGCCAAGCTCCGCCAGATCCACCGTCTGGGTCGGCTCGATTTCAGCCTCTTGCTTGGCGAACGACAGGGTGGCTTCAACCATTTGCTGCATTTCATCCAGCGAGGCGATCATGCGCTGGCGCAGTTCGTCGTCGTCTACCATTTCCGCCCGCAGCCGCAGCGCGGTGATGGGCGACCGGAGATCATGGCTGATAGCGGCCAACATCCGCGTGCGGTCCTGCACATAGCGATGCAGGCGGTCTTGCATCTGGTTGAAAGCGATGATGGTGTGACGGATATCGGCAGGGCCGCGTTCGTCCAAATGCGGCACGACTTCGCCGCGGCCCAGCTTTTCGGCGGCGGAGGACAGGTCGTGCAGCGGCTTTGTCGCCCTGCGGACGAAAAAAACGACCACAATCACGCTGCCCAGCACAGCCAACAGGAAAGAGGCAAAGGCGTAGTGCGGCCATGGCGGCGTGTCGCGCTGACGGGTTTCCAACGTCAGCCACAGCGAGCCTCCGGTGCTGCGCAGCGGGACGGCAATCAGCCCTCCGGCGCCGGTTCGGCCGCCGGACGATGCATTGTTGTCGTCATCGTCGATGCGCTTCAGTTCAAAGATTACGGTGCCTTGCAGTCCTTGCGACGCCAAATGCGGCGCCAGCCAATTCTCGAGAAAAGGCGAGGGCGGCAATCCTGTTGGCCGTGGCCGGATGCCGAAGCGCAGGCCGCGGCTGCTTGCGACGCGGAGCATCTGCGTATGGAGTTCTGGCGGGGTGGCCTCCAGCAATCGCGCCATCGTCGCCAGCCGCTGCGCAACATAGCGCCCGCCTTCGCGCTCGAACCGGTCGTACCGCTCGTGCACGACAACCGCCACCACCACGCTTTGCGCGATCAGGAGGACCAGCACGAGGGCGACGATCAACTGGCCGGCCAGGCCGCGGGGCCAGGGGCGCAAATGCTTCAATGACATCATGTCAGGCCGGCTCTACCGGAACGGCGATGGCATAGCCGCCGCCCCAGTGCGTTTTGATGATCGTCGGATTTTTCGGGTCCGGCTCGATCTTGCGACGCAGGCGGCTGACCAGGTTGTCGATCGACCGGTCGAAGGCCGCTGCAGCGCGGCCTTGCGTCAGGTCCAGGAGCTGGTCGCGGTTCAATACCCGCTGCGGGTGCGCCAGGAACACGGACAACAGGCGGAATTCCGCCGTGCTCAGACCAAGCGGGGCGCCGTCCTCTGCCATGACCTCCATGGCCGCCGGGTCGGCGATCCATGGGCCGAAGCGCAATCGGTCCGTCGGCGTCGCCTGGGATTTTTGCGGCAACGCCTGGGCCCGGCGCAGGACCGCCTTGATCCGCGCCAGCAGTTCGCGGGGGTTGAAGGGTTTGGTCAGATAGTCGTCGGCGCCCATCTCCAGGCCGATGATCCGGTCGGTCTCCTCCGCGACGGCGGTCAGCAGGATGATCGGCAAATTGCCCTGGGTCCGCAATTCCCGGGTGAGCGAAAGGCCGTCCTCGCCGGGCATCATGATGTCCAGCACGACCAGATCGACCGCAGCATCGCGCAGCACGGCGCGCGCGATCGCAGCATTTTCGGCCTGGCTGACCCGATAGCCGTTTTTCACCAGGTATTTCGCCAGTGCGTCGCGAATGTCGCGGTGGTCGTCGACGACCAGGATATGTGTCTCAGTGTTCATGATGGCTGAAGATTGGCACGGGCCGGCACGATTTGTCCGTGAAAATTGTATCAATCTGTATCAGCCGGCCGTTTTGCGACAATTGCTGACCAAATCGGGTTTTCGCCGGGATCATTCTGCGACAGGTCTTCGCCATATTGGCTGCATCGGACGACGATCAAGTCCGGTAGCGACCACAAGACGCCAGTTTGGCCTGATCAACGGAGACAAGACGTCATGCAGACCCGCAGCAAAATTCTTATGGCATCGATCGGCGGTGCGGTTGTCCTTGGCCTCACCAGCGCCGCGCTTGCCGGCGAGGGACATAAAGACCGCGGACCGATGGGCCGGCTCGCCCAGTTGGTTTCGCTGGCGGACGCCAATGGCGATGGCAAGGTGACCAAGGAGGAAGCCAAGGTCTTCCGCGATGCCGAGTTCAAGCAATTCGACGTCAACCACGACGGCAAGCTCAGCGCCGATGAATACATCGCCCTGTCCGAGGATATTCGCAAGAAACTGCTGTTGATCCGCTTCAAGCACTACGGTCTGGATGCCGATGGCGCCCTGTCGCAGACGGCAAACGACGCCCGTCTGGACAAGATGTTCGATCATCTGGACCCGGATCACACCGGCATGATCGACCTGTCGGAGATGAAGTCGCGGCATGGCCACCATGGCCACCATGGGGATCGGGATGGATCCTGCAAGGACAAGAAGGACGACTGATGCAATTGCCTGGCGCTTTGCGCCTGGCGGCCACCTGAACTGAAAACAAATCGGCCAGCCGCCCGCGGATCGTGGAAAGGCGGCCCACCGGGATCGGGCTCGCATTGGCGGGGAGGGTATCCAGAACGCACCCCAACCCTCGCCGCCTTTGCGGGCCCGTTCTATTGGCCGGTCACAGCCAGGCAGCCGGCCGCCTGACCCGCGCCGGCGCTACGGGCAGGCCGGCGACCGGCGCGCGCATAACAAAGACGCTGCCGCAATTGTCGGAAGGCCCGCCGCGGCTGCCGGTGACGACATAGAGGTCCTGCAGGTCGTCGCCGCCAAAGCAGACGCTTGTTACCATCGGCAGCGGCACAGGCACCCGCTCGCGCAGGGTTCCGTC
>JAYPXD010000286.1:0-1367 GCA_038135395.1 Alphaproteobacteria bacterium
TCATCAATCCGCCGGAAGGTGTGTTGTCGGTGCGCAAGGCCTATTTCGAGATGGTCGAAAAGGTCTACGCTGCGGACGACCATACCTTTGTTATCAAGCTGAAATACCCGACCGCAGCATTCCTGCCGTCATTGGCCTCGCCCTATGATTTCGTTTACTCGAACGAGCGGCTGGCCAAGGACCCAAACTGGTACAAGACCAATATTCTGGGTTCAGGCGCGTTCGTGCTCGACAAGCGTGAGCCGGGCGCTCTGATCAGCGGTGTGAAGTACAAAGACTACCACATCAAGGGTCGCCCTTACCTCGACGGTTTCAATGCGATCTTCGCCAACAAGCAGTCCTTGCGCGTTCAGGCGATTCGCGGTGGCCGCGCCGACATTGAGTTCCGTGGTTTCCCGCCGAAGAGTCGCGATGACCTTGTTGCTTCCCTGGGCGACAAGATCACGACCCAGGAGAGCACCTGGAACTGCAACATGACCGTCTCGCTTAACCACAAGCATCCGGCATTCAAGGATCAGCGCGTCCGTCGTGCGATCACCCTGGCGATCGATCGTTGGGGCGGCTCCAAGTATCTGTCCCAGATTGCGATCATGAAAACCGTCGGCGGCATTGTCTTCCCGGGCCACCCGCTGTCGGCGACCAAGGAAGAGTTGGAGAAGATCGACGGTTACTGGCCGGACATTGAGAAATCCCGCGCCGAAGCCAAGCGTTTGCTGAAAGAGGCTGGCTTTGAGAACCTGTCGTTCACTTTGGTGAACCGGAACGTCGATCAGCCTTACAAGATCGCCGGCACCTGGTTGATCGGCGAGTGGAAGAAGATCGGCCTGAACGTTACCCAGAAAGCGCTGACCACCGGCGAGTGGTATCGTTCCTTCCGTGAGACCAAAGAGTACGAGGCGGCTCTGACGCCGACCTGCCAATCGGTCGTTAACCCCGTGCTAGACGTGCAGAACAACCTATCGATTGACCGTTCGCCGCAGAACTATCGTGACTACATCGACCGCGAGGGCGATGCGCTTTACGATGCGATGGGGAAGGAAACCGACAAGGCAAAACTGCGCCAGAAAATGCGGGCCTTTGAGGACTACATCCTCCAGGAAAAGAGCCACTACATCATCGTATTGTGGTGGAACCGCATTATCCCGCACCGTTCGCGGCTCAAAGGCTGGAAGATCAGCCCGAGCCACTACTTGAACCAGGACCTTGTCAACGTCTGGCTGGCGGACGAATAAAACCCGCTGCCTAGGCTAAGGCGCCTGACATGACGTGTGTCCGTCCCTCCTAAGGGGCGGACACGCCCTTGCCGGGTAATTTCGATTGGATCCGGCCAATCCATAAACAAGCAGGACACAGATGCATAAGTATCT
>JAYPXD010000286.1:1377-5028 GCA_038135395.1 Alphaproteobacteria bacterium
GGCTGATCCCGGGCGATATTTGCATCGCCCGACTGGGTGGCACGGGCGGCTTCTTCGATGAAGCGGCATTGGCGCAGTGCCGGATCAATTTCAACTTGGACCAGCCATTATTTGTGCAGTTCTTAACTTGGTTTACCAATTTCTTTACGTTCGATTTCGGGATCTCGATGTGGACCGAGAGGCCCATTATCGAGGAGGTGGGGCTGCGGTTCCAGCTCAGCTTGCAGATCGCGCTGATGGCGACGTTCATCAGCGTCTTTATTGCGATCCCGATGGGGATTATCTCTGCGGTTAAGCAGAATACCTGGGTTGATTTCCTGGTGCGGACGTTCTCCATCGCCGGCATCGCTATGCCGTCGTTCTGGCTGGGTATTCTGATTATCCTGGCCATTTTGCTGACGACGCAGTGGTGGACCGGCATCGCGTGGCTGCCTCCGATTCACTATGTGCCGATCTGGGTGGATCCGATTCACAACCTGTCGCAGCTGCTCTGGCCAGCGCTTGCGACGGGCTATCGCTATTCCGCGGTGGCAACTCGTATGACGCGTTCTGCCATGCTGGAGGTGTTGCGCGAGGACTATATCCGGACGGCGCGCGCCAAAGGCGTGATGGAAAAGTTGATCGTCAACCGGCACGCGCTCAAGAACGCGATGTTGCCGGTCATCACCGTGATCGGCATCGAGTTCGCCTTCCTGATGGGTGGGTTAGTCGTGACCGAGCAGGTGTTCAATCTGAACGGCCTGGGCAAATTGTTTGTCGGCGCCGTCACCAATTACGACTATAGTATGACGCAATCGTTGGTGTTGCTGGTCGCCGTGATTTTTGTGATCACGAACATCTGCATCGACGTAGCCTATGCGTGGCTTGACCCGCGCATCCGCTATAGCTGATCCGCTGCGAAGGAGATATGGGTATGACAACCGTCACCAATATTGAACCCACCCACCTTCCGCCGCAGAAGACCTGGCTCACCGTGGTCTCGCGCTGGTGTCGGCGCCAGCCGCTCGGCGCGTTCAGCGGCGGCATGCTGATCGTCATCTTGCTGGTCGCGATCTTTGCGGACTATGTTTCGCCATACGACCCTGAGCTGAATGACTTTGCTGCGATGCTGACAGCGCCCGGGGCTGATTATCTCCTGGGAACGGACCAGTTTGGCCGCGATGTGCTGAGCCGGATCATTTATGGCGCCCAGACGGCCCTGTTTGTTGGCTTTACTGCGGCGTTCTTCGGATCGACCATCGGCCTGATCCTGGGTGTATCCAGCGCCTATCTGGGCGGTGTATTCGACCTGGTGTTTCAGCGGATCATGGACGTCTTCATGGCGTTCCCGTCGATCATCATTGCGCTGGCCATCGTCGCAACGTTCGGCTCCGGCACCCATAACGTGATCCTGGCGATCACCATTCCAATGATTCCGAACTGCGCCCGCGTTGTGCGCTCCAGCGCGCTGCAGGTGCGGGAAATCCCGTATGTGGATGCTGCCCGGTCCTTGGGCTTCAGCCATATTCGGATCATTATGCGCCATATGGCGCCGAATGTGATGGCACCATACCTCATCATGTTCACCAGCTTCCTTGGCCAGGCAATTCTGGCGGAAGCATCGCTCAGCTATCTGGGCCTGGGCGTGCAGGAGCCGACGCCGGCTTGGGGCCTGATGCTGCAGGGTGGCGCAGAAGAGTATGCGGAGAGCGCAATCTGGGTTGCGATCTTCCCCGGCCTCGCCATCACCCTGGCGGTGTTTGCGTTCAACATCTTCGGCGATGCGGTGCGCGATACGCTCGACCCGCGCCTGCGCTCGCAATAACGGGTACGGGAGGCGGCCCATGGACCGATGCCCTTGGGCCGCCGGCGACCCGATCTATCACGACTATCACGATACCGAATGGGGCGTGCCGCAGTACGACGACCGCGCCCTGTTCGAAAAAATCGTGTTGGAAGGCTTTCAGTCGGGATTGTCCTGGATCACCATTCTGCGCAAGCGAGAGAATTTCCGCGCGGCGTTCGATGGTTTCCAGCCCGACAAAATTGCTGCGTATGACGACGCCGAACAAGCGTCGCTGATGGCGGACGCGGGAATTGTCCGCAACCGGGCCAAGATAGCGGCGACCATCGACAATGCCCGCGCCTGGTTGGCGGTGATGGAACGCGGCTCGTTTTCCGAACTGCTCTGGGGATTCGTCGACGGCCGTCCGGTGCAGACCAATCGTGTCGCCATGAGCGATGTTCCAGGCGTAACGCCCGCCTCTACGGCGATGGCGAAAGAATTGAAGCGGCTGGGGTTCCGGTTTTGCGGGCCGACCACCTGCTATGCGTTTATGCAGTCCATGGGGCTTGTAAACGATCACTTGGTTTCCTGTCCCAGACATGCTGAAGTGGCGGCCCTAGGTGAGGCGGAACGCTAAGGGAGATTGACGACATGACCACCACCAAAGGCGGCTGTTATTGCGGCGCAGTTCGGTATGAAATCGACGGCGCCCCGCAGGCGCAAATTCAGTGTCATTGCCGGGAATGCCAGTACATAACCGGCGGTCATCCGAATGCGATCGTCATCTTCTCCCTGGCGGGGTTTCGATGGACCAAGGGCGAACCGGCCAGTTTCGCCCGCAGCGACCTGGAGCGTCCGGTCACCCGCTTCTTTTGCCCGACCTGCGGCACCGGGCTTGGCACCTGGTCACCGGCGCGCCCCGATTCGATGATCATCAAGGTGGGTACATTGGACGATCCGAGCCAGTTCAAGGCGCAGGCCGCGATCTTTACCATCGACAAGCAGCCCTATCATCACCTGCCAGATGGCGTCCCGGCGTTCGAGAGACGCCCGGGCTAGGCGTCTGGCGCCGACGTTATGGCCCTGCGCACTCTAATAGGGCTCATCGCCTGCGGGCTTTATAGTTGGCGGATCTATGATCCGAAACAGTCCTATGCGGGATTCTATGACGCCGCCAATTGGCTGACGGGGTGGTTGTTGGACGACGGCGGGGTGATCGGCACGCTCCGGCGCATCGTCAACCTGGTATTGTTGGATCAGGTGGAAGGGTTCCTGATCGGTATCGCCATTGTCACCCTGCTGTCCCTGCCGATCTGGGCTTTGCGGAAATCGGCTGGGTGGGGCATGGACCTGGCGCGCAGCAGACGGCGCTGGCGCTCAAGCGGACGTTCGGCGGCGATGGTGGAGGCTCTGCCTGTCGAGGCCGACACGTTGGCGTTATTGAGCGGCATTGTCGATTTCAATGAATTTCGGTCCGACCTGAAGGCTGCCTTGCGGGCGTCGGGCCATCCTGGCCAGGCCCGCGACACAATCGAGCCGTTGGCGATGTTCCGGATGCTGGTGCTGCAAGACCTGCACGGTCTGAGCCTGGAGCAAACCGCCAGACTGGTGCAGGACCGGCTGACCTGGATGCGATTTTGCGGCGTCAACCGTGATGGACCATTTCCAACCTCTGCCGCGCTGGCGCGTTTCCAGGCCGAATTGAAGGCTGCGGAGATGTTCGAACCGCTCATGGCCCGCGTCGGTCATAAGTTAACGGACGCGGGTTATCGCTTGCTGAACGGCCATATCTCCGATGCAAGCCTCATTGCCGCCGGCCCGCGCGAAACCATTGGTCCGAAAGGCGCTTAAGTCAGCGAACGCTTCGGCCTAGAGCAACGCCCGAT
>JAYPXD010000287.1:0-3407 GCA_038135395.1 Alphaproteobacteria bacterium
GTGTCATCGGTTTCGGTCAGGCCGGGGCTTTCCCAGCCGCGGGGCGCCTTTCCGGTGAAGGCCCGAATGGACTCGATAGTCTTTGCAATAGCTTCCGGCTGGTTATCGACCTTGTGCATCGGCAACTGCTCGAAGCCATGGCCCATGAATTCCCACCCGGCCTTGAGCGCAGCTTCCGCAACCCGCGGATAGGTCTGGCAGACCAGTCCGTTGATCGCCAGGGTGACGCCAACCTCATAACGTTGCAGGACTTCCAGCAAGCGCCAGAAGCCGACCCGCATGCCGTATTCGTGCCAGGACCAGTTAGGGACGTCCGGTTGCAGCGGTTGGCCCATCGGCGGCGACAGCACGGCGCGCGGCATCGGTCGGTCGATCGACCAATCTTCCACATTGACGATGGTCCATACCGCCATCCGCTTGCCATCCGGCATAGGCAGCCGGGGCCGGTCGACGATGGCGGAATAGGAAATGCGGTCGCGGGGCTGCATGCAGGGTCTCCTCAAGCGCCCAGATAGAGCTGCTTGACCATCTCATTGTTCTTCAGGGCGTCCGCATTTTCGCCTTCGAAGGCGATCTCGCCGTGCACGATGATATAGCCGCGGTCGGCGATCTTGATGGCCTGGTTAAAGTTCTGTTCGGCCATCAAAACGGTCAGGGCGCGGTGGTCATGTAGTTCCTTGATTTTTTCGATCATCCGACTGACCAGAATCGGGGCGAGACCGACAGACGGCTCATCGATCAACAGCACTTGCGGGTCCGACATCATAGCGCGGGCCAGGGCCACCATTTGCTGCTCGCCGCCGCTCATGGAGCCAGCCATCTGGTGCCGGCGTTCGGCGAGGCGAGGGAATGCCTCGAAGCAAAAGGCCAGGTTTTCCTTCAGCCGCTCGCGGGCGGCAGGGCGAAACGCGCCCAATTCCAGGTTTTCGGTCACCGTCAGTTTGGGAAACAGCCGGCGGCCTTCCGGCACCAGTGCCACGCCCAGGTTGACAATTTTCTGCGGCGACCGACCGGCAAGATTGATCCGTTCGCCGTCGCGCTCCAGGTATATAGAGCCGCTGGTCGGTTGGATGATCCCGGTCAGGCACTTGATCAGCGTGCTTTTGCCATTGCCGTTGGTGCCCAACAGCACGACGGTTTCACCGGATTCCACCCGCAACGATACCTCGTGCAACACCTGCACCGCGCCATAGCCGGCCGAGAGGTTCTCTGCAACAATCCTACTCGCCAAGGTATGCCCTTTCCACGTCAGGGTTGCGCATGATGTCCGCCGGCGCGCCGTCGGCAATCTTCTTGCCGGCGTCCAGGACGACGATGCGCTCGGAAAAGCCCATCACCGCGCGCATAATGTGCTCGATCATGATGATCGCAACGCCGCGTTGGTTGACGGCCAACAGGATCTCCAGGATCTCGTCGACTTCGTTGCCGGATAGCCCGGCCATAGCCTCGTCCGAGATCAAAAGCTTCGGATGGCAGGCCATGGCCCGCGCCAGTTCCAGCTTGCGCAGTTCAATTTGGTTCAGCGCGCGCGCGTCGGTATCCGCCAGGTGGTCCAGCCGCATGAGACCCAGGATGTCCCGGGCTTCCGACGCGATCTCTTTGCGGCTGCCCCGTCCGACGTATTCCAGGGGAATCGCTACGTTTTCCGCCACGGTCATGCTGCCGAAGGGGCGGGGGATCTGAAAGCTGCGCCCGATACCCAGGCCAGTCCGCCGATGCGGCGTCAGCTTGGTGATGTCCTGGTCCTGGAACCGCACCTGGCCTTCGTCGGCGATCAGCGACCCGGAGATGCAGCTGATCAAGGTTGTTTTGCCGGAGCCGTTCGGGCCGATCAGGCCAAGCCGCTCGCTGGGCGCCACGGTCAGATTGATGCCGTCCAGCGCGGTAAAGCCGCCGAACCGCTTGACGACGCCGGCGACGTCTAGGACCGGAGCCTGGCTCATGGGGTGCGGCCTCCGCGTCCGAACAGCTTCCGCGCCAGCCCGACCAGCCCTTGCGGCGCCAGCACGACAAAGGCGACCAGGGTCACACCGACGATCAGCAGGTTCAGCTCGGACGAAATCGTCACTGTCGCCCATTGCTGCAGCGACCCAAGCAAAATCGCGCCGATCACCGGGCCGAACCACGTGGTCGTGCCGCCGATCAACGGCATTGCGATGGAGTTGACCGCATAGGTCAGGCTGAAGGCCGAGGTCGGCTCGACATAGGTCACGTAGAAGGGATAGGGCGCACCAGCGATACCCATCAGCGCGCCGCTGAGCGTGGTGGCGATCAGCTTGAGCCGCAAAGTGGGCACGCCCATACATTCCGCCGCCACTTCATCGTCGCGGATGGCGGCAAAGCCGCGCCCGATCTTCGAAAGGGCAATGTAGCGGGCGATACCGACCGCGACGACGGCCAGCAGCAGCATCAGGCTGAAAAGGCCCTCGATATAGTTATCGAAAAACGGCACCTCTGCCGGTGGAATGACATAAGACCCCGACGCGCCGCCAACATAGCCCCAGTTGGCGACCGCGGTTTCCAACACCACGGCCAGCGCAAGGGTTGCGATAGAGAAGAACACGCCCTTCAAGCGCAGGGTGAAATAGCCGGCGGCAAGGCCGATTAGGCCGGCGATTATCCCCGCTATGGGCACGATGGCCAACAGTGGCAGCCCCAGCGCCTTGTTCAACGCGATGGTGGTGTATGCGCCTACGGCAAAGAAGGCGGCGGTGCCGAAGTTCACATAGCCGGTGAAGCCGCCAAGGATGTTCCAGGCCGTCGCCAGCACGATGAACTGCAACACCACATAGCCGGCATAGAACACAAAGTTCGAGTCGATGTGCTTGGTGGCGAACGTGCCGCCCAACACCAGCAGCAGGGCAATTGGATAGAACCAGCCGATACGCATTCGCCGCTACCTCCCAAACAAGCCGGAAGGCCGGATCGCCAATGTCAGCAAAAGGAAACCGAACGCCACTGCGGGCGACCAGGACGGCCCATAGAAGGTTGCAACCATGCTTTCGACCACGCCCAATATGATGGCGGCAACGATGGTGCCGCCGATGCTGCCCATACCGCCCAAAACCACGATCGCGAAAATGCGGCCGATATAGAGCCGGCCCACGGATGGTTCGACCGGTCCGAGCATGATCAGCAACGAGCCTGCGACGGCGGCGGTGCCCAAGCCGATGCCAAACGCTATCTGCTTGGTTCGCACCGGGTCGGCGCCCATCAGCTGCAAGGCCAGCCGGTCCTGCGCGACTGCAAGAATGGCGCGCCCGGTGAACATCTTGGACAGATAGAGGTAGATCCCACCCGCCATGGCCAGGGCGGCCAGGAACGGCACCAGCATCCGGAAGGGCAGGCCAACGACGCCGATCTTGATGCTTTCGCCGATGTAGCTGGTCTCGACCAGACGGTAATCG
>JAYPXD010000287.1:3417-5028 GCA_038135395.1 Alphaproteobacteria bacterium
TCTCGAAGCTTCCATAATAGATGCTGTAGACGCCGATGCCGATGCAGAAGAACGCCGGCGCCAGCAGGACGCCGGCCAGCAACGGATCGAGCCCGGCATGCTCGTGCAACACGAAGGTGTAGAACGAGCCGAGGACGATAAAGGCCGGGTGCGCGATATTGACGATATCGAGTTGACCGAACGAAATCGTCAGGCCGACGGTCATCGCCGCGTAAAAGCCACCCAGCAATATGCCTGCCGCGATCGCATTGAGGAAAAGATCAAGCACGGGCGGTAATACCCCTCGCCACCAAATGGATGCGTCTCCGACGGCTCAGCAATCCGGGCCGAACCGTGGTCAACACCACGGCGCCAGCGGGGATTGCATCGCCATTGACGGGCCAGGATTGCGCCAGACTACTGGGCGTAGGGGTATTTGAGCGTGCCGGACTTCCACTGTTCCGGCCATAACACCACCCGAGCGCCAGCTTTGGTGAACTGTTCCAGACCGCTGTCGTTGATGCCCTGGAACTGAACCATCAAGGCGCGCGGCGTCGCCCATTCGCCATTCGGGGCAAAGGTCACATCGCCGACAACGGTTTTGTGGGTATGCGACCGGATATAGTCTGCAAGCTTTTGCTGGTCCGTGGAGCCCACGGCTTTGACGGCGTCACCCAAGACCTGGAGATAGGCATAGGCATACGGCGGCAGGTAATAGCCCAGCGGATCGACGCCGGCGGCCGGTGCTTTCTCCTGATATTTTTTCAGGAACGCTTCAACGCCTTCGAATTTCAGGGTCGGCTCCGGCACCCAGAAGTCATAGTTGACGATGCCATTCAGGCTGGGGCCAAGCTTGCCCATCAGCGCTGCAAACTGCAGGCCGACCATGCCGCCGCCCAGCAGTTTGGTCTTCAGTCCGACTTCGTTGATGGCGCGGACCATGCCAGCCGAATCCGGCGGGTAGGACGCAACAAACACCACATCGGGGTTTTCCGCCTGGATCGCCCGCACAATCGGGCTGAAGTCCGCAGTCGGCGGCGGATAGGTCTTGTCGTACACGATCTTGAAACCGGCCTTCGCTGCGTTTTCACGCGCGCCGATCAATGCATTCCGCGCGAATTCCGCATCGGCTCCGACCAAGGCCACCGTCGTCGGCTTTGGGTTTTGCGCTGCTGCGATATCGAAAAAGCCTTTGGACCAATCCGTCAGCGGATTTGGCCCGGCCGGCATGATCTGGAAGTAATTCGGGTAGTTAAACTTCTCGTTCACGGCCAGGCCAAACAGGCTCATGAACACCATTTTCCGGCTCATCACGATCGGCATAGCCGGCGCGATCATGTTGGTGGCATAGCCACTGACCACCAGATCGACGTTGTCGAGCGTCAGCAACTTGGTATAGATGCCCGGTACGGTGGATGGGTTGGTTTGGTCGTCATAGTAGACGAACTCAACCTGACGGCCCAACAGACCGCCAGCGGCGTTGACGTCGTCTTTCCAGATTTCCATGACGATCAGCGCAGCTTTGCCGGCAGCAGCCAAACCACCGGTCAACGCCATGGAAAAGCCGATCTTGATCGGTCAGACTGCTGACAAAGTCCTCGCGTTGATCGGGGACTTTTGATTCAAAGGGGT
>JAYPXD010000288.1:0-5025 GCA_038135395.1 Alphaproteobacteria bacterium
GGGCGGCGGCGGCCGCCCGGACATGGCGCAGGCCGGCGGGCCGGACGGCGACCAGGCGGCGGCGGCCCTCGCCGCGATCAAAGACGCCCTCGCCAGCCGCGGCTGACCCGCGCCAGGCTATCGGCGCGTGAATTTGGGTTGCCGAATGGCGGCGGGATAGGAATGATGCTGTCCCGCTTCATTCCCCGGCGCCTTCGGAGCCCGTCCCATGCCGTTGTCAACCTACAAGCCCGATTGGGCCGGTGCCGCCTCGATTTCTCCCGCCGGTCCCTGCGAGGCCGGTTCCTGGCAATCGTTTGAGCTGACTTACACCGCCGGCAAGTTCGGCATCGATGACCAGGGCGGCATCGCCATCGTCATGCGCACCGCCTCGGATCAGTCGCGGCTGCAGATCGACGATCCGAAAGGCGCCAGCTATTGCACGGCTGAAGCCTCAAATGGCGCCGTGCTGGCGCTCGACTACGATGGCCGCAACGGCATCCGACCTTGGTTCAAGCGGTTGCGCGTCCGCGTAGTCCGGCATTTTCTGGCCGAAGGCGACACCATTACCATCCGCATCGGCGACCGGCGATATGGCGGCCCGGGCATCCGCATGCAGACGTTCTGCGAGCCGAACTATGAGTTCAAGGTGCTGGCCGACCCCATCGCCACCACCGATTTCGTCGAACTGCCGGTCCAACCTTACCTCACCATCGTTCCCGGCAAGCCGGAACGCTGGCAGGCCGTGCTGCCGACCCTGGCCCGGATCGGCGAGACATTCCGGTTCTCGCTGAAAGCCGAAGACGTCTGGGGCAATCCGTCGGATCAGATCGACCAGACCGTACGCCTTCAGCCCGACCGGCCCGTGCCGGGCCTGCCCGAGACGGTCACGTTCAAGCCGGGAGAGCGGGCGCATGTTATCGAAGGATTGAGCGTCGCCGGCGAATGCGACCTGACCATCAGGGTTCTCTCCGCCGAGGGCGCAACGCTGGCTATCTCGAATCCCTGCCGGATCTCGGATGACTATCCCTACCGTCAATACTGGAGCGACATGCACGGCCAGTCGGAGGAAACCGTCGGCACCAATTCCGCCCGCGAATACTTCGAATTCGCCCGCGACCTGGCCTTCCTGGACATCGCCGGGCACCAGGGCAACGACTTCCAGATCACCGATGCCTTTTGGGCCGAGCTGAACACCCTCACCGCCGAATTCGACGACCCAGGCCGTTTTGTCTGCCTGCCGGGCTTCGAATGGTCCGGCAACACCAACTTGGGCGGCGACCATAACGTGTGGTACCGCACCGAAGGCCGACCGATCTACCGCTCGTCACGCGCCCTGATCGCCGACGCGGGCGCGCCGGAAACCGATGCCTTCACCCTGCCGGACCTATTCGAGCAATTGCAGGATGAAGACGCGCTGGTGGTCGCGCATTGCGGCGGCCGCTACGCGGATGTGACCCTGGCACATGACGGCGCGTTGGAGCCATCGGTGGAGATTCATTCCTCCTGGGGCACGTTTCCCTGGATCGTCGACGATGCGCTCAAGCATGGCTATCGCGTTGGCATCGTCGCCGCCAGCGACGGCCACAAAGGCCGGCTGGGTGCGGAATATCCGGGCTCCAGCCTGTTTGGCTGCTATGGCGGCTATACCTGCCACATGATGCCGGACCTCAGCCGCGATGCGCTGTTCGAGAGCTTCCGCCGCCGCAACCATTTCGCCACCACAGGCGCGCGCATGTTCCTGGAAGCCTCTGTCGCTCTGCCGGGGGGCGGCCTGATCCATCGGCGCAACCCCGACCTGGGGCCGACAGAGACCTGGCCGGCGGATCGGGCCTATATGGGCGACATCGTCAAGGTTGAGGGCGATAGCGCAACCTTTCATCTCGACGTCGCGGGCGCGTCGCCGATCGAGCGCATCGAGCTGCGCGACGGTTTGGAAACGCTGGAGGTCATCCGCCCCTACTCAAAGCGCGAATTGGGCGCACGAATCCGCGTGATTTGGGAGGGGGCCGAATACCGCGGCCGCGGCCGCATGGTGACCTGGGACGGGCACCTGGCGCTGCACGGCAACCGCATTCGTCAAGCCAACCCCATCAATTTCTGGAACGCCGACAACCGGCTGGAAAGCCGCGGCGATACGGGTCTGGCCTGGAAGGCGGTGACCACCGGCAGCTTTGGCGGCGCGGATATCTGGCTGGCCGATGGCACGGACGGCCGGATCGAAATCGAGACGGCGCAAGGCCAGTTCGAAGTGCTGATCCAGGATATCGGCTATGAGGATACCGTGTTCGAATGCGGCGGCCTGGGCAAGCGCCTGCGGCTATACCGCTTACCGGAGCGGCTGACCGCCAAATCCCTGCGCTGGAGCCACACCCTGGCGGTTCGTGCGCCGGGCGAGGGCGACACCCGCCCCTATATCTGTCTCACCCGCGAGGATGGACACCAGGCCTGGAGCAGCCCGGTCTATCTGTTCCGCTAAAAGCCAGCGCCCGGTTGCGCCAGGTAGGCCTGTTCCTCGGGCGTGCTTTCCCGGCCGAGGGCGGCGTTGCGATGCGGGAACCGGCCAAAGCGTGCGATGACATCGCGATGCTCGCGGGCATAGCGGCTCCATTCCGCATTCCCCAGTTGCTCGATGAGCTCGATGCTGCGGTCCTGGTCCGTCAGGTTTTCGCTGTGCTCGAACGGCAGGTACCAGAACAGGCGTTGCACCGGCAGGGCGTCGCGATCGTAGCCCTGGGCAATGGCATGCTTGGCGACCGTCAGCGCGTGGCCATCCTGGGCAAAGGCCTTGGCCTCGCCGCGATGCAATTGCCGCGAAAACTGGTCCAGCACAATGGTGAGCGCGAGGTTCGGCATCGCCACATCTTTCCAGAAGTGATCGAGCATACCGTGGCTGGCCGCCTGCAGCAGTCCGCCGAACTTGGCCCGGACCTCCGCATCGAACGCACTGTCCTTGGCGAACCACACGTTCCGCGATTGGCCATAGTCGGATGAATTCGGCTCGCCGAACCAAAAGTCCAACACCAATTGTGCCGAAAATGGCGGGATGGAATCGTTCATATCGGCGCTAGGCTCCGTCGCACAAAAATGAGATTTTCGGCCAAATGACCCATGATTGTCCTGCAAGTAAGGCTTTGGCCGGCAATCGGCAACCCGAACGATGGAGAAATCTCACGGATGCGACGCCCTGAGGCCGGTTCCCGCCTCCATCTCGCGCATCAATCCGGCGGCATCAGCATCAGGTCGGTATCGTCGGGCTTGGCGCCCGCGGCAGTCAGCATTGCGTGCACCTGGCCGCGATGATGGGTTTGATGGTTGAAGACATGCACGGCCATCATGCCCAGCGGCCGCACCATGTCCCGCTTGGCCGCGCCGGAATACCAGACCAAATCGCCGTCGAGATCCGACTGAGTCACGACGTCGGCCCAGGCGATGAACTCCGCTGTCTTGGCCTCGCGCCGCACCAGATAGCTTTGCCAGTCCGCCGCCTCGTTGACAGAGCCTGGGATGCTGGGTTGCTCAGGCTTCGCCGAACCGGAAAAGCGGTGCAGCCAGATCGTATCCGCCCACAGCAGGTGGTTCAGCGTCGCAAAGATCGAGCCGAAGAACGCGCCGCGCTCCTGCCGTCTGGCCGCATCGCTCAGCGTTCCGGCGGCGGCGATCAGGTTTTGGTTCTGCCAGCGGTTATAGCGGGCCATCATTCGGCAATAAGCGGGGTCGATCATCGGAGCATTTCCTCAAAATTCGGGGATCGGACGTTGCCTCGCGCCGACGCTGGACTAGACTGGCATCCAACACCGCTACGGGACGCCGACCGGCGCCGCCAAGGACGCTAGCATGACCGATGACAAAATCCAGGCCGCTGACACCAGGCCGACAAAGCCGGAGCGCAAACGGGCGTTGACGCCGCGCGATGCCGCTACCCTGATCGTCGTCGACCGCTCCAGCGACGCCCAGGCGGAACGCGAGCCGCGCATCCTGATGGGCCACCGCTCGGGCCGGCATGTGTTTATGCCCAATACCTTCGTGTTCCCAGGCGGCCGGCTGGATGCCGACGACGCCAGCGTACCGGTGCACAGCCCGCTGCGCCCGCCGGTGCTGGAGCGGCTGACACGCAAGGCCTCGCTGCGCAAGGCGCGGGCCTTGGCCTGCACCGCCATCCGCGAGACATTCGAGGAAACCGGCCTGATGGTCGGCGCGCCACACAATGGCGGCTTTGACGTCAGCGCCCTGCCGGAGGATTGGGAGCCGATTTTCGCCACCGGCCTGGCGCCGCGGCTCGATTGCCTGGACTATGTCGCGCGTGCGGTGACGCCGCCGAACAACGTCCGCCGCTTCAACGCCCGCTTTTTCATCGTGGACCGCCGTAACACCACCGGCGAACTGGGCGGATCGGGCGAGTTGGTCGATCTGCAATGGATCCCCATCGCCGACGCTCTGGCGATGCCGAACACGCCCGACCCAACCAGTATAGCGCTGAAAGAGGTGCGCCGCCTGTTAGCCGAAGGCGACCCTTGGAACCTGCCATCCGGGCACGCGGTACCGGTATATCTGGCTCGCTATGGCAAAGATGTTTTAGAATATGACTAAACAATAATAATATTCGATAAAATACCCAAAATCGGGTATGCGAATACTTTTTGAATGTGTTTGACTTCCCGTTGTCAATTCAACCAAGGGGGTCAATCATGTTTCAGAAATATCTCGGCTACTCTATTGCCGTTATAGCGCTTTGCGCGACAGTTTCGGCTTGCAAAACTACAGAACCGCCAAAACCGACCGGAACGGCCCTAACCGGCGCGCAGTTGCAGGCGATTTATGCCAGCGGCAAACCGGTGGTTTCATCCGGCAAGTCTCTTGAATCCGGCAACAGTTGGAAGCTCGCGCGCGACGGCAAAGATCAGCAAATGATCAAGGTCGCGAATGGCGACTTTAGCGACACCGGCACCTACCGCATCGCCGACAACATGGTCTGCAGCAAGTGGAAGAAAATCCGCGACGGCGCCGAGACATGTTCGACGATGTACGTCCTGCCAGACGGCACCT
>JAYPXD010000289.1:0-4945 GCA_038135395.1 Alphaproteobacteria bacterium
GCTCTGGGCCAGTCCGGCAATATCTTCTCGCCCCACTACGCCGACCTGCTGCCGCTGTGGGCCCGCGGCGAGACCGTGACCTTGGGTCCTTTGGACGATATAGCGGCTGCCCATGTCCTGCAGTTGCTGCCAGCCGCGGCACCCTAGGCCACCCAGCAATCAGAGAGACGAGAATGGCGGAAGCGACGTCACCGATGCAAGGCAAGACCGTCATGGTCACTGGCGCGACCGACGGCATCGGCTGGGTTACGGCGCGTGAGTTGGCCGGCATGGGCGCCAGGGTTCTGCTGGTTGGCCGGAACGAGCCAAAGGGCCGGCGCGCGCTCGCGGACATTCGCAAGGTACTGCCGCGGGCGGACCTGGCATTCCACCGGGCCGACCTTAGCCTGATCGGCGAGGTCCGCCGGTTGGCGCGCGACGTGGCCGAGAGCGAAGCGCGCCTAGACGTCTTGGTCAACAACGCCGGCGGCCTGTTCCAGCACCGGCAGGAAACCGCGGAAGGGTTCGAGCGGACGTTTGCCCTGAACCACCTGAACTATTTCCTGCTGACGAACCTGCTGCTGCCAAAATTGCAGGAAGCAGGATCAGCCCGCATCGTCAACGTCGCCAGCCGGGCGCACGAGGGCGGGCGGCTGGACTTCGACGACCTGCAAGCGACCCGTCACTACAAGGGCTGGCCGGTCTATCGTGCGTCGAAGTTGGCGAACGTCCTGTTTACCCGCGGCCTGGCCAAGCGGCTGGGCGGCTCTGGCGTCACCGTCAATGCCCTGCATCCGGGCTTTGTGCGGACCGCATTCGGTGGCGATAACCCGCTGGTTTTTCGTTTGGCGGTACGGGCGGCGATGCTGGTGCTGGCGATCAGCGTCGAGGACGGGGCCAAAACGTCGATCCACCTGGCCTCATCGCCTGAGGTCGAGGGTCTGAGCGGCGGTTATTATGCCAAATCACGCTTGGTACAGCCGTCCGCCGCCGCGCAAGATGACGCTGCGGCGGAGCGGTTGTGGCAGGTCAGCGAGGCAATGGTCGCCGGCGCGTGAGCCTGCCACTGGTCCACGAGCTCAAACGAGCGGCATAACCTCGGCCGAGAAGCGCTCCATCCGGTCGAGCATTTCGGCACGGGTGTTTGCCGTCAGGTTGACCATCATGGTGGTTGCACCAGCCTCAGCAAAGGCCCGCGCATCCTCCGCCCTTTGTTCTGCCGTACCGGTCATGGCGACGCGTTTGCCATCCAGTTGCACGGCTTTTTCAGAGTGGTACGGGCTGTTATAGGCGAGGCCGACGTCCGCCGGGTCGCGTCCGGCTTCGGCCACCGCCTGCTGCACCCGCTGGGCGCGGTCTCGGTAGGCATCGGCGGAGGCGAGGCGGAATTTCGGGTTCGAGGCGAAGGGGTACCAGACATCGCCGACCGCTGCCACCCGGCGCATCGCCGGCCCGCTCTCGCCGCCAATCCAGAGCGGCGGGTGCGGCTTCTGCACAGGCTTGGGATCAAAGATCACGTCGCGGAACTTCACGAACTCGCCGTCGTAAGATGGGTTGTCCTGTGTCCAGAGCGCTTTCATCGCGCCGATGTATTCGTTCGTCACCTGGCCGCGCTTTTCGAAGGGGGCGATGCCCAGCGCCTCGAACTCCTCGCGCATCCAGCCCGTGCCGCAGCCGATGGAGACCCGGCCGCCTGAAAGCACGTCCATTGTCGCAATCGACTTGGCCATAAACAGCGGGTTGCGGTGCGGAATGACGACAACCGAAGTCAACAGGCGCAGCTTGGTGGTCGCCGCACAGAGCCAGGCCATCAGCGTGAACTGTTCCATGCAATCGCCGCCGCCGCCCTGGGTCCACGGGAACTCGCCATCGTCGGCATAGGGATATTTGGCATCGATAGAGCGTGGGCACAGGATATGGTCGGATACCGTCATATAGCCAAAGCCCAGGCGCTCTGCGGCTTGGGCAATGGCCCGCAAATCTTCTGGGTTAGCCATGGGGCCGCGAAAGGGGGCGGATAGGCCGAATTGCATGGGGTAGGATCCTCTTCGCGAGATTTTAGGGTTACTGTTTGTTGGGCAATGGCTTCCACCCGACCTGCGCCGCGAGCCGGGCGAATTCCGCCCGATAGGCTTCTGCATCCGACGCCAGCCCAATGCCGATGGTGCGCAGGTACGTGCAGTCGCGAACGCGCAGCGTCTGCATGACCACGACGTCTTGCTCAGCCATGGTTCCGGTCGCCTCGGTCACCACTCCGGTGTCGCTGCCAATTGGTCCGTCATAAGTTTTGGTAATTGCCAGGTCCTTCACCCGGTGAATGCCTGCCAGCGTGCGGTTGGCAAACGCATGCATGTCGTCCTTGCCGTCGCCGCAGTCAGCCGCCCGCGACGCGGTGATAACGAAGATCGGCTGACGCGCAAGCTCGCCTGTATACGCTGGCTCGGTCAAAAGCGCGGTGTTCGCCGATAGGGCGCGCTCATAATGAAACCGCTCGGTTTCGCCGAGGGTGAACGGCAGCACTGTCCGGGCGTCCTGACGGATGTCGGCGACGCGCACCGAAGCAAGCGCTGATTCGACCATCGCCGTCCGCTCCGGCGTGGCGAGAATTGTCGGCAATTCCGCGGTCACCAGCATGGCGGTCTTTGGCGACTGGATCAGCAACAGCCATTTGTCGACCGACTGGTCGCCGATCATTTGGCGGCCGCGCCCAATCAACGCTGCATGCGGGCCCTGATGCGTTTCTTTCAAAGAGTCCAATTGGATGTTCTTTTCCGAGAGCGCCTGCGCATTGCTCAAGAGCTTTGCAGCCACTACCTGAAACGAATCCGCCGGTAACTCCGTGATCAGAATTGCTGCGTGGCTGGACGGCGAGGTCGCGCCGGTAAACTGCCGGCTCTCTTCAAAATCGCCGGGCAGGTCGATCACCGCATAGCTGCCAGCCAGGTGGACCTGCCGGGCGGAGGCTACGCCGGAAACAACGAGCAGCGCCACCAAAAGCGCGGCGGCTTTAACCAAACACTTCAAGAGGACATCTCCGTTACTTTGCCGCGCACGGCTCGGGTCTGGCCGCGGAATACGGCGATCTGCTTGCCGTTCTGATCGACGACTTCCACATCCCAAAGATTGTTACGTCCGGCTTCCGCGACGCGCTTTGCCGTCGCGGTCAGCACATCGCCCAATTGGCCGGGCGCCAGAAACGTGATCTGCGCCGACTGCGCCAGGTTCGGCGTATCGGCGGAATTGCTGGCATAGGCCATGCAGGTATCCGCCAGCGAGAAAATATACCCGCCATGGCAGACGTTCAGGCCTTGCACATGGTCCTCGCGGACCGTCAGGTACATGACGCAATGCGCCGGTCCGATTTCCTGCAATTCAATGCCGAGAAAGCGGGCGGCACGGTCCCGGGTACGCATCACCCGGGCCGTGGCTTCGGCGATCTCCTTGGGCGAGGGCTCGCTCATTCGTGCTTCGAGCCCTGCATCGAGGCGCGGGCGCTGAAGCCTTCGAACCACTTGGCCAGGCCCGGCCGGCCGTTGCGCCAGCCCCAGTCGGCAAAGCGGAAGTCCAGGTAGCCCAGACCGCAGGCCATGCCGATCGCCGCGCCGCTGACGGCGCCGAGCGTCCCGACCTCGGCTTCCATGGCGTCGAGGACGCTGTTGATCTTTTTACTCTGGGTTTCGATCCAGCCACCCCAGCGGAATTGTTTCGGGCGCGCGAAGGTTTCCATACGCAGCAGCAGCGACGCGTCGATCATGCCTTCCGCCGTGCTTTCACGCCGAACCATCGCCCAGTCGCCGGCCGGGTACAGCTTGCCGCCGGCCTTTTCGTTCAGGTAACGCATGATCATGCGCGAATCGAACAGGCTATCGCCGTTGTCCAAAACCAGCGCCGGCACTTTCATGACCGGATTTACGGCGATCAGTTCGTCGCTGGTCGGCGGCTTCGGGCGGTACGACAAAGGCGACGCTGTCCGCCAGGCCCAATTCGGCCAGGGTGACCCGGCATTTGCGGACGTAAGGCGAGGTTGGGCTGCCAAGAAGCTTCATCGGGGAGTTTCCGTTCAAAAAGATGGGAAGATCGTCGCCTGCGGCCGGTTGGGACTTGCTGCCCCTGGTCCGACCGTGGCTTTGTGCTAGGACTATGCCTTAGTCTTAGCAGGGCCGGCGCGCGCGCGAAACGGCCAAGGATCATTTAGAGAGGTTTCACCGATGACAGACCGCCTGTTTGAGGGGCTGTTGGTGCTGGATATTGCCAGCTTTATCGCCGCGCCGGTTGCCACCACCTTTCTTGCCGACTTCGGGGCGGAGGTGATCAAGATCGAATCGCCGGCCGGCGATGGCCTCCGCGCACTGCATTCCGGTCCAGGCATGCCGGATACCGGCGGGCGTGATTTTGCCTGGATGGTCGACAACCGCTCGAAAAAGGGCATGTGCCTGGATCTGTTCGCGCCGGAGGGCCAGGAGATCCTGCGCAAGCTGGTGGCTAAGGCCGACGTGCTGGTGACCAACTTTCCGTTCCCGGTGCGCCGCAAACTCAAGCTGACCTACGACGACCTCGCGCCGCTGAATGACCGCCTGATCTACGCCAGCCTGACCGCCTATGGCGAGGAAGGGCCGGAGGCCGACCGGACCGGTTTCGATTCGACTGCGCTTTATGCCCGCACCGGCATGATGGACATGATGCGCGCGCCAGGGGTGGCGCCGGTCCGGTCATTGCCTGGCATGGGCGACCATCCGACCGGCACGGCTCTGTTCGCCGCGATCATGGCCGGGCTGTACCGGCGCGAGAAGACCGGCAAGGGCGGCAAGGTTTCCACCAGTCTGATGGCGAACGGCATGTGGATGAATGGTTTTTACGCCCAAGCCGCGCTGTTGGGCGGCGAGGTGCAGTTGCGGCCGCACCGCGACGATGCGCCGAACGCCATGGCCAATCATTACCGCAGCAAGGATGACCGTTGGTTCATCCT
>JAYPXD010000290.1:0-4888 GCA_038135395.1 Alphaproteobacteria bacterium
GGCCGGGTCGCCGACATGGGCTTCTTTGTCGGCGGTGGCGATCTTCATCGCCTCACAAACGACGCGGATATACTCGCTTGAGTTATGGCCGATGGCGTTGAGGTCGAAATGCTCCAGGATGTTAAGCATTTCCAGCAGCATCACTCCGCCGCCCGGTGGTTGGCAGGACGCGACGCGCAGGCCGCGATAGAGGGTTTCTATCGGGTCGGAACGGCCGACTTTGTAAGCTTCCAGGTCGGCCTTGCGCATCAGGCCGCCGTTCGCGCGCATGTCGGCGTCGATCCTGTCCGCAATTTCGCCATGGTAGAACGGCTCAATGCCGTCGCGTTGCAGAATGCGCAGGGTTTGCGCCAAATCCGGATTCTGCACCTGCTCGCCGATGCGGCGCAGGCGGCGTCCGCCTTTGCCGTCGTCGGTGAAATAGGCCTGCCGGCCGGTGGCGGAAAACGCCAGCCGTTCCTCGACTTGCACCCGCCCAAGGGCGGCCCCATGGGTCCACCAGAAATAGACATGGGGGCGCACGGCAAAACCTTTGTCCGCCTGCGCAATGGCGGGCGCAACCACATCGGACCAATCCCAGGTGCCGAAGTCGCGCACGGCCTCGAAATACGCCATCAGTGAGCCCGGGGTGGTGATCGAGCCATAGCCCAGGTCGTTGACGTTGTTCTTCAGTACAAAGCCAAAGCCGTCGCGGGTTTCCTCGATCAGCAGGTTGTGCCACATGTCCGGCGTGGCGGCCAAAGACGTCTTGCCATGAAAATCCAGGCAGGTGTGGACGCCTTTGCCGGGCATATAGATCTGACAGTTACCAAACCCGCCGATGCCGCACATTTGCGGATCGACCACGCCCTGCACCAATGCCGCTGCCATGGCAGCGTCGATAGCGTTGCCACCAGCCTTCAGAACGCGTGCGCCGGCCTCGGCGGCTTCCGGTTGGGCGGCGACGATCATAGCTTCGGACATGGCGGGCAGGCTCCGGCAAGACAAGAAAAGGCCCCGGAGCGGTTTGCTCCAGGGCCTCTATCTGAACCGTTCAGCGCCCCGGGATCAAGCCCGAGGTCGCATCCGGCGTTTAGCGCTGGCTGATCGGCACATAGTTCCGGTCAATGATGCCGTTGTACAACTGGCGCGGACGGTTGATCTTCTGGCTAGGGTCCTCGATCAGCTCGTTCCACTGGCTGATCCAGCCGACCGTACGGCCGATGGCGAACAGCGCGGTGAACATCGGGACGGGGAAGCCCATCGCCTTCAGCATGAAGCCGGAATAGAAGTCCACGTTCGGATACAGGCGGCGCTTGATGAAGTATTCGTCTTCCAGCGCCACGCGCTCCAGCTCCAGCGCGACTTCCATCAGCGGATCGTGCAGGCCCAGTTCTTCGAGCATGTCGTGCGCGGCTTTCTGGATGACTTTGGCGCGCGGGTCGAAATTCTTGTAGACGCGGTGGCCGAAGCCAAACAGGCGGAAGGGGTCGTCCGGATCCTTGGCGCGCTTGACCATGTCCGGCACGCGGTCCTTGGTGCCGATCTCGGTCAGCATCTTCAGCACTTCTTCGTTGGCGCCGCCATGCGACGGCCCCCACAGTGCCGCGCAGCCAGCGGCAATGCAGGCGAAGGGGTTCGCGCCGGTCGAGCCTGCCAGGCGCACAGTCGAGGTGCCCGCGTTCTGCTCGTGGTCGGCGTGCAGGATAAAGATCAGGTCCAGCGCCTTAGCGACCACCGGGTTGACCTTGTACTCCTCTGCCGGCACGGCATGGCACATGTGCAGGAAGTTGGCGGCATAACCGAGGTTGTTCTTGGGGTACATGAACGGCTGGCCGATCGAGTACTTGTGCGCCATCGCAGCGATGGTCGGCATTTTTGCAATCAACCGGTGGCTGGCGACCATGCGATGATGCGGATCGTCGATGTCGGTCGAGTCATGATAGAAGGCGGACAGAGCGCCGACGACGCCGCAGAGGATCGCCATCGGGTGCGCGTCGCGGCGGAAGCCACGGAAAAAGTTCACCAACTGGTCGTGCACCATCGTGTGGTTGGTGATGGTGTGCTCGAACGTTTTATACTGCTCTGCGTTCGGCAGTTCGCCGTTCATCAGCAGATAGCACACTTCCATATAGTTGGAATGCTCTGCCAGCTGCTCGATCGGATAACCGCGGTACTGCAGAATGCCGTTGTCGCCGTCGATATAGGTCACTTTCGACTGGCAGGACCCTGTCGCGGTATAACCTGGGTCGTACGTGAACAGGCCCATGTCCTTATAGAGCGACCGGATGTCGATCACTGGCGCGCCGGCGGTGCCATGCATGACCGGCAGCACCGTCTCTTTACCGGTGGCGCTGTCCTTGATGGTTACCGTGTGATTGGTTCCGGATGTGGACATTTTATACCTCATCTTCTACGGGATCCGGCTCGCCAGGATTGCAGGCGGTCGGTTAAATTCCATTGCAGTGCAGCATAAACCGGGGTGTCGGGCTTGGCAATTCAATCTGGCCAGCGAGGCCCGGGCAACGCTCTTATCCAAGCAGGTTACAGCGTTCCCGAACCCCTTTGCAAGCGGTTGACAAGCGTGAAAACATTAAGACTGACCGCGTAGCCGCGCCATTGTCTCGTCCCGTCCCAATATCCGCATCACCTCGAACAAACTGGGCGAGGCATTCGATCCCGTCAGCGCGGCCCGGAGCGGCTGGGCGACCTTGCCCAGCTTCTGGCCGGAGGCCTCCGCCTTGGCGCGGACAGCGGCGTCCAGGGCCTCTTCGTCCCAGGGCTCCAAGGTCGCGAACGTCTCGGCCAACTCGGCCAGCGTGGCCAATGCGTCCGCATCCAGCAGCTTGGCGGCCTTGTCGTTCAACGGCTGTACGCCATCGCGAACATAGAAAATGCTGTTCTCGGCCAATTCGTTCAGGTCCTTGGCCCGCTCTTTCAATCCGGCCATGCCGGCAAGCAGGCGCGCCTGTCCGACCGCGCCGACGCTGATGCCATGGTTTGCCAACAGGCGCGCGGTCGTCAGTTGCACCAGTTCCGCGTCGTCGGCGTTGCGCAGGTAGTGGCCGTTCAGGTTGGTGAGCTTTGCCATGTCGAACCGCGAAGCCGAGCGGCCAACGCCATCCATATCGAACCATTCGATCGCCTGAGCCGTGGAGATGATCTCGTCATCGCCATGCCCCCAGCCGAGCCGCAGCAGATAATTCCGCACCGCAGCCGGCAGGAAACCCATGTCGCGGTAGGCGTCGACACCCAATGCGCCGTGCCGCTTCGACAGCTTGGCGCCGTCTGAGCCATGGATCAGAGGGATATGCGCGAATACCGGCAGATCCCAGCCCATCGCCTTGAATACCTGCGCCTGACGAAAGGCATTGTTCAGATGATCGTCGCCGCGGATGACGTGCGTGCAGCCCATGTCATGGTCGTCGACGACGACGCTCAGCATATAGGTCGGCGTGCCATCGGCGCGCAGCAGCACCATGTCGTCCAGTTCGGCGTTTTGGACCGTGACGCGGCCCTGCACCAGATCGTCGATCACCGTCTCGCCCTCTTGTGGCGCCTTGAGCCGGATGACCGGGTCGACACCGGCCGGGGCCTCGGACGGATCGCGGTCGCGCCAGGTGCCATCGTATCGGATCGGCCGTTTCTCGGCTTTGGCCTGCTCGCGCATCTGCTCCAGTTCCTCTGGCGAGCAATAGCAACGATAGGCATGGCCGGCAGCGAGCATGGCGTGCGCCACTTCCGCATGGCGTTCCTGGCGGGCGAATTGATAGACGGCGTCGCCATCCCAGTCCAATTCCAGCCAGCGCAGGCCGTCCAGAATCGCATCCACAGCTTCCTGGGTCGAGCGTTTGCGGTCGGTGTCCTCGATGCGCAGCAGGAATTTGCCGCCATGGTGGCGGGTGAACAGCCAGTTGAACAGCGCCGTGCGGGCGCCGCCAATATGCAGAAAGCCCGTCGGCGAGGGAGCGAAGCGGGTGACAACAGACATGGGGCTCAAGCTCATTCATCTTAAAGTTGTTTAATCCTTACCTTTGATTGTATATCGCAGGAAAGGACCATTGAGGTGGGTTATCGGCATGGGCCGGATCAGCGTCAATAGCAGCGGACGAAAGTGACGGGGCCGCGCGGCCAGGCCGCTGTTGCATGGCTCGCCGATACCTGGCGGGCAGAGGCGCGTCGCCGGCCTCTTTGGCTTGCGGTAGCATTTGGCGCTGTAGCCGCTGCCTACTTTGTGTTGCCGACGGAACCGCCGCTTGTGGCCACGGCCCTCCTGGCCGGTCCGGCATTGCTGCTGGCGCTGCTGGCGCGGCACAGTCTTGTCCGCCTGGGGGCGTTGGTATTGTTGCTGGTCGCGGCCGGATTTGCCGCCGGACAGGTGCGGGTGGCGCTGGTTGAATCGCCGCGCCTGCAGGCGCCCACCGCGAGTTTCTCCACGTTGGCTTGTGTCGAGCAGGTGACGCCGCGGAGTTCCTTTACAGAGATTATCGTTGGCGAATGGGGGCACGGCGCGCCATTGCCTGACGGCCTGCGCGCCCGCTTTCGCTGGCGTAACCCGCCGGCGGATCTGGGGCCTGGAACGCAGCTAGCAGTGAACGCGCGCCTGTTCCCGGTCGCCGGCGCGATTTATCCGAACAGTTACGATCCCCGCCGCATCGCCTTTTTTGAGCGGGTCGGCGCGGAAGGCTGGCTGGGCCGGTTAACGACGGTTGCAGGCCTATGTTGGGAGGCCGGCCCGTTGGCCCAGGCCCGCCGTTGGCTGCGCCATCGACTGCTGGTCCAGGTGCCGGCGCGGGCCGGCGGCGTCTTGGTCGGCGTGACCACGGGGTGGAGAGGCGATATCGCCCGGGAGGACGCAGAGGCAATGCGCAACGCCGGCCTGGGGCACCTGCTGGCGATTTCGGGACTG
>JAYPXD010000291.1:0-4865 GCA_038135395.1 Alphaproteobacteria bacterium
CAATACTCGCAATCAAACCGGTCGCGCAGGAATACGTTGAACCGAGTGAACGCCGCGCGTTTGGCCGGCGGCACATATTCCTTCAATGCGATGACAGACGGCAGCGGCATCTCGAAATTTGGCGAATGAATGGCGATGTCGTATTCCGCCAATACGTTCACGCGGTCCAGAAAGACCGCCTTGATCGATTCCCGCCACGACCACAACGACAGCGGAAAATAGCTGAGTGGTCGAAAATCAGCGTTCAACACCAATGCCGAACATCGGTCCAAAGCGACGTGCATGTCAGCAACGCTCCTTTGGTGAAAAGGTGCGGCGCCAGCCACCCGGCACTGTCCGCTCGTCCAGCGAGGGTGAATTTGCCGCCAAGCAGTTACCCAATGCAACTGCTATACCAACCGCAATAGTCAGCGCCTGTTGCAGAAATATGTCAATTGGCCGGCTGCAGTCCTTCATATGCGAGAGCCTCCGCATGACGCCGCCCTCAACCGCTTCGATTGACTCGTCCACGCGCTCTGATTGGCAGACGATCCGCACCCTTTTGCCGTATCTTTGGCCCGCCGGAGACATGAAATCGCGCACGCGGGTGGTGTTGGCCATGCTGAGCATGGTGATCGCCAAATTCGCGGTGATCTATGTCCCGATTCTCTATGGCCGGGCAGTCGATTCATTGCCCGACCTGGCGAATGCGGGGCCGATGGCGGCATTACCGCTAGGGCTGATCCTGGCGTATGGCGGCGCGCGGGTGGCGTCGCTGGCGTTCGGAGAGTTGCGCGATGCGATATTTGCCAGCGTCGGCCAAAGTGCAATCCGCGCCATCGCGCTGGAAACATTCCGGCACCTGCATCGCCTGTCGTTGCGGTTCCATCTGGAGCGGCAGACCGGCGGCCTGTCGCGGTTTATCGAACGCGGCACCAAGGCCATCGACACCTTGTTGCGCTTTACCCTGTTCGCCATCCTGCCGACTATTATCGAGATCGTGCTGGTGTTCGCGCTGTTGTGGAGCCTGCTCGATATCTGGTTCGCGGTGGTCACCGTTGCGACGGTTGTGCTCTATGTGACCTATACCGTGCTGGTGACCAGTTGGCGGATCAAGCTGCGCCGGCGCATGAACGAGGCGGACCAGCGCGCCAATACCCGCGCCATCGACAGCCTGTTGAACTACGAAACGGTCAAATATTTCGGTAACGAGGACCACGAGGCCGGGCGCTTCGACCATTCGCTGCGCCGGTATGAAAAGGCAGCGGTCGCGAACGGCCAGTCGCTCGGGCTGCTGAACGTCGGGCAGTCGTTCGTCATTTCCGCCGGATTGACTATCGTCATGATCATGGCCGCTGCCGGCATTGCCGATGGCGCCATGAGCGTCGGCGATTTCGTCATGGTCAATACCTACCTGATCCAACTGTACCAACCGCTCGGCTTTTTCGGATTTGCCTACCGCGAGATCAAACAGGCTCTGGTCGATATGGAGCGTATGTTTGATTTGCGCCGCGTCTCGCCAGAGGTGGAGGACAAGCCCGGCGCGCCGGAGTTGACGGTAAGCGGCGGATCGGTGCGGTTCGACAATGTCGAGTTCGGTTACGACCCGCGGCGTCCCATCCTCAAGGGCGTGAGTTTCGAGGTGCCGCCCGGCAAGACCGTCGCGGTGGTCGGCCCGTCGGGCGCGGGTAAATCCACCATCAGCCGACTGCTGTTTCGGTTTTATGATGTCAACGGCGGCCGCGTTCTGATCGACGGCCAGGATATCCGCGAGGTGCGGCAGGCCAGCGTTCGGGCGGCGCTGGGGATCGTGCCACAGGATACCGTGCTCTTTAACGACACCATCGCCTACAACATCGACTATGGCCGCCCCGGCAGCGCCCAGGCCGGCATCGAGCATGCGGCGCGCTTGGCCCGAATCCATGACTTCATCGCATCGACGCCGGACGGCTATGCGACCATGGTGGGAGAGCGTGGGTTGAAGCTGTCCGGTGGTGAAAAGCAACGGGTGGCGATCGCCCGCACGATCCTCAAGGACCCGCCGATTTTGTTGTTTGACGAGGCGACCAGCGCTCTGGATACCGAGACCGAGCAGGCGATTCAGCAGAATTTGCGCGAACTGGCCCGCGGAAAGACTGCGCTGGTGATCGCGCATCGGCTTTCGACGGTCGTCGATGCGGACGAAATCCTGGTGCTGGACGCCGGCCAGATCGTCGAACGCGGGCGGCACCGCGAATTGGTGGCGCGCGGCGGGGTGTATGCCGCCATGTGGGCGCGGCAGCAGGAGGACCCCGATGCCGATGCCAGGCCGGTTAGCGAGCCAGAGCCTTGAGCCTAGGCTCTAGAGTTCATAACGCGCCTGACCGAGATGCTAACCAGCCTCGGCAATCGCTGCGGTGAGGGCGAGGGTTCGCCGGGCCTTTTCGACAATCGGATAGTCGACGAAATAGCCCTCCACCTGGATCGAGGCGCTGCCGGCGGCCTCTGCAGCTTCGAACGCCGCCACGATTTTTTCGGCATAGGCGACTTGGTCGGCGCTGGGCGTGAAAGCCGTGTTTGCTGTCGCGATCTGGCCAGGATGGATGCAAAGCTTGCCCTGGAATCCCAAGGCCTTCACCGATGCGCAGGAAGCGGCGAAGGCCTCGGTTTCGTTCAAATGGATGTAGACGCTGTCGATGGGCGGCTCCAGTCCGGCAGCCCGGCTGATGCTGACCATATGATGGCGCATCGGCAGCAACTCCGCCTCGCCCAGCGACCAGTCGCGGCCAATGTCCAGCGTGTAGTCGCCGGCGCCGAACGATAGCCGCTTGACCCGTCGCGCTGCCTTGGCGATGGCCAGGGCTGCCTGTTCGCCTTGGGCGGTTTCGATGATCGGCAGCAGGTCGATGCTGCCTTCGGTAACCCCGGCTTCGCGCTCGCACTGCGCCAACAGCCATTCGGCTGTCGCGAGTTCCTCAACGCTTTCGAGTTTGGGAAGAACGATGCCGTCCAGCCAGGGGCCGACTACCGCCTGAAAATCGCCAAAGGCAAAGGGGGTGGACAGGGCGTTGACCCGCACATAACCCAGTGGCCGCCGCGGTGCAGAGCGGGCTTTCAGAGCCGCGGCCACGGCGGCGCGGGTCTGCGGCTTCTCGGCGATGGCGACGGCGTCCTCCAGGTCGAGGATCACCGCATCGGCCCCGGCGTCAAACACCTTTTGCACTTTGCGGGGATGGTTGCCGGGGGTGAACAGCATGGTGCGGAAGGGCATAGGGGGACACTCGCTGCATGGGGAACGGTCGGGCATCCTATACGCAAGCCGCATTGCCGCAATCCAGGATTGACAAATTAGGAAAAATAGCCTAATTTGCAGTGATGCATGATCCTGACAGCCTCCTGGCCCGGCGCGCAAGACGGGAAGCCCGCTACGACGGCCTGCTGCCGCGCCGTTCTACCACAACCAACGGCCCTATGCCGCCGCCGCAGTTGCGAATGGTGGTGGCCGCATTGGCGCGCCGGCGTCGGCGGCTAACCGGTGCGGAGACGCGCAGCGACCCGGCTTTGGCGCGAATGAGCCGGTATCTGAACCAGGCGGTGGTCTGCGCCCGAAAATTCGGCGGCTAGCGGCGCACTTGCCGTCTGCGGCCGTTATCCTAAGGTGAAGGTCTGAAAACTCTCGCCGATCCGAACGGACTGCCGCCAATGCTTCTGCAACTCACCGATGAACAACGCCAGCTCCAGGCGATGCTCCGCCGCATCGCTGACGAGCGCGTTGCGCCGCGCGCCGCCGAAATCGACCGCACGGCGGAATATCCGCAGGACATGTTCGACCTGCTGCAAAGTCTCGGGTTGTTCTCGCTGCCGTTCCCCGAGGCTTACGGCGGCACCGGTTCGCTGACCTCCGCCTGTCTGGCCGTCGAGGAGTTGGGGCGCGTCTGCTACAACACGGCCTACCTGTTGATCCTGCAATGGAGCACGTTCGGCGGCATCCTCGCCGCCGGGACGGAGGCGCAGAAAAAGCGCCTGCTGCCCGGTCTGTCCAGCGGCTCGATCCGCGCGTCCATCAGCGTGACAGAGCCGCAATCCGGCAGCGACGTCGCTGGCATTCTGACACGGGCCGACAAGGCGGAAGGCGGCTATCGCCTGAACGGCGCAAAGGTTTATTGCACCAACGCCACTGTCGCCGACGTGTTCGTGGTCGCGGCCAAAACCGATCCCAGCAAGCGCCATGCCGGCATTAGCGCCTTTATCGTCGAGCGCGATACCCCCGGATTTTCCATTGGCCAGCCGGAAAACAAGCTGGGCGCTCGCGGCGTGCCCTCCTGCCCGCTTTATTTTGACGAGGCCTTTGTGCCCTAAAGCGCCCGGCTGGGTGGCGAGGGGGCCGGGTTCCGCGCCATCATGGACGCCTTCAACCCTGGCCGCCCGATCATGGGTGCGCGCGGCGTCGGCCTGGCCCAGGGCGCGATGGAGCACGCGGCCCGTTTTGTCGAGGAACGGCAGGCATTCGGTCAGAAAGTGGCGCAGTTCCAGGGCGTGCAATGGATGGTCGCCGACATGGCAATGCAGATCGAAGCCTCGCGCGCCCTGGTCTACCGCGCCGCCGCTTTGGCGGACCAGGGCGTCGTCGGCAAGGAGTTGGCGCTGGCGGCGGCGATGGCCAAGTGCTTTGCCACCGACACGGCGATGAAAGTCGCCACCGACGCCGTGCAACTGTGGGGCTCGGCCGGCATCAGCAAGGACAATCCGATCGAGCGCTATTTCCGCGACGCCAAGGTGCTGCAGATCATCGAGGGCACCAACCAGATCCAGCGCAACCTGATCGGCCGCTGGACGCTGGAGGGGCTGGCGAGCTAGAGCAACGCCCGATCAAATGGAGTCATTTGATCGGGGGAAGTTGCTCGCCA
>JAYPXD010000292.1:0-2900 GCA_038135395.1 Alphaproteobacteria bacterium
CGCGCATGTCACCTATCCCGCCCGAGTGCAATTGGTGGCAGCCATGAACCCTTGCCGCTGCGGTTATCTCGGCGATCCGGCGCGGGCCTGCGTGCGTGCGCCGAAATGCGCCGACAGTTACCAGAACCGGCTGTCGGGCCCGCTGCTGGACCGCTTCGATCTGCATATCGAGGTGCCGCCGGTACCGCCGGTGGATTTGGGTTTGGCGCCTCCCGGCGAAAGTTCCGGCGCGGTGGCGGCGCGGGTCTTTGACGCGCGGCGGCGACAAACGGCGCGGCTTGGGAAGTTGGCGCCCGAAGGTGAGGGGGCGCCGATCCGCGACAATGCCGCACTGCCGGACGCGCTGCTCGGCCAAGTGGCGGAACCCGACGCCGAGGGCCGGCGGCTTTTGGTCGAGGCCTGCCAGCGCTTCGGCGTCTCGGCGCGTGGCTATCACCAGGTGCTGCGGGTGGCGCGCTCCATCGCCGATCTCGCCGGCGATGAGGGCGTCCGGCGCCCGCACATCGCCGAGGCGCTGGCCTATCGGCGGCTGCAACCGGTGCCGGCCGGGCGCGGCGCGCGGCTGCGTGCGGTGGGGGAGTAGGGGGCTCAGCTTCTCAGGAAGAAGTCCGCCGCCTCCACGTCGGTCATGTTGACGCCGATGATGTCGGCGATCTGATAGGAGTTGGCGTTGCTCATGTTCGACGCGTCGTCGGTGTAGTAGAGCCCGACGCCATCGCTGCCCGCGCCGACGCCGAAGACGACGATGGCCGGCCCGGCGTCGCCGCCGGAAGCATCGAAAGGCGTGGCGCTCAAGCTGCCGCCATCGACCTCGAAATAGGTATCGCCATCGAGCAGGTTGCCGGCCGCACCGAAACCGAAATCCGCGTCCGACAGGCCGAAGCTATCACCGTCGGCGGCGCTATAGTCGTTGATGGTGTCGGTGCCGAGAGACTGGGCATGGGCCAGCGCATCGGCGCCGGTGCCGCCGGCGAAGCGGAAGTCGTCGGCGCCGTCGCCGCCCGCGAGCGTATCGTCGCCCTCGCCACCGATAATGATGTCGTCGCCGTTACCACCACGAATGACGTCGTCGCCGTCATTGCCGATGAGTTCATTGATGCCGGTGTCGCCAAGGAGCCTATCGCTGAATGCTGTTCCGGCGACGCCCACGATGCTAATGAGGGTGTCGGTGCCGAGACCTGGGGCAGAGAAGCTTGTCACACCGATGGCAAAGATGATCGCGCCAGTGGCGTCGGAGAAAGCGACAACGTCGAGGCCGGTCTTGCCATCTATGATGTCGTCGCCAGCGCCGCCCCGGAATGTGTTGGAGGTGCCGTTCCCTGTCAGCGTATCGGCAAATGCCGAGCCATAGACGCCTTCGATGCTGACAAGGCTGTCGGTTCCCAGTCCCGGTGCGGAGGCGGTTGCGGAACCGACGGTGAAGATCAGTGCCCCGGTCGCGGCGGAAAAGTCGACGATGTCCCTGTCGCTGCCACCGTCCAAGGTATCGTCGCCAATACCGCCTTGCAGAATATCCCTGCCGGTACCGCCCAAGAGGTGATTATCGCCGCTGCCTGCAAACAACATGTCGTTGCCGGCGCCGCCATCGAGCATGTCATTGCCGGCCGCATCGTACAACATGTCGGCGCCTCCTGGAACGAAGAGACTGTCATCGAATGCGCCACCTCGAATTGTCTGATCTGCCGCAGCGCCGGTCCGGACAACAGGCGTCAATGGAGCGCGCCAATAAATGTCGTACGCCTCGCCGGCATCGACGCCCCCATTGTCGCCCCAGCGGGCACCTAAAATCAGATCATCGAATCCGTCGCCATTGACATCACCGGCGGAAGAAACGCTATAGCCCGCATGGTCGAACGCAACATCGCCCTGCATCATGAAGCCATCAGCAGTGGTGAGACCAGTCAGGTCGATATTGGCAAGACCAGTGGCCTTGCCAAAAATCACATATGCCTCACCGGCATCAACGCCGCCATCGTCGCCAAAAGGCGCTCCGACAATCAGATCGTCGAACCCGTCGCCATTGACATCACCGGCTGAAGACACGCTCCAGCCAGCCTCGTCTCCGGCTGCATCACCCTGAATAACGAAGCCGTCACCGACTCCAAGACTGGTCAGGTCGATACTGGCGAGCCCCGAGGCCTTGCCGAAAAGCACATAGGCTTCGCCCGCCTGCAAGCCGCCATAGTCGCCTCTATGTGCGCCGACAAGCAAGTCGTCGAAACCGTCGCCATTGATATCGGCGGCACGCCCGACGCACTATAGCGGCGAGCGTAGATGCCGTTTTCGCTTCCATCCTGACCAAAGGATGTCCACGCCACCACAAAGCTGCCATCCGGCAGAGCCGTTACACTGGAATGGACCTGATCGCCGGATGTGTAGGTATTGATCTGAAATTCGCCAGCCTGCGCCGTGCCGGAGGCATTGTAGCGCTGACCGTAAATGCCCCAGCCGCTGCCGTCCTGATTGAGGGACGACCATGTTACCAGGAACCCGCCATCGTTCAGCGCTGTCAAAGTGGAATAACGCTACTCACCGGCGGTAGTAGTATTGACTTGAATATCGCCGAACAAGGGTGTTGGGGTCAAAGTCACGATGCGCCTCCAAAAATGTAGTTCAAGTCAGACTGCGTTTCCGGCAGCGAGGTGCGTGGAACCGGCTCTCGATCTACATCGCGCGACGAGAACATCTGCCTGCCCGGGCGGAAACCTCCTGAAGGCGTTTGCTTGCGCAGTTAGTCAATCACCAAACGTAACGCGGCATACCTCATGACGAAACGAAGTCCGTTTAATTAAAAGATTGCAGAATGTGCGAATGAAAGAATTGATTTAGCGCAATTGGCGCTGCGCATACTTGAAAATGTAGCAAGTCTATGAAATTTAGGAATCTATCAACTATAGAAA
>JAYPXD010000292.1:2910-4858 GCA_038135395.1 Alphaproteobacteria bacterium
CAACGACAATGAGAACCACGACTATGGGTATGCTGACCACGGCGACCCTGCATGCGGTTTTTGCTTGTGCGCAAGCGGTAAATTCAACTTCCACCTGCTGCAGAAAACTCTTGCAACCTCCATTCGGATATCGATCCCTAGCCATATCATGTAATTGATATTGTGAGACCTATATGGCGCGAGTTCTAGGTGCACAATAAGACTCCTCAAGGCTCTCAACAGCGGCTTCAACCGCCACACCAACCCAAGCGGGCTAAACGAAACACACCGTCGCCGCATGCCGCAGCCAGACCGGCTGGATAAAGCTTACGAACGATGGCCTTCGCTACGCCCAGCGGCAGCAAGGGCATGTCCACAGCCGTGTCGCCGCTCAAATCAGTGACCTCGATTTTGGGGATGGCCTATGTCGACCCCCACAGCGGCTGCTCAAATTTTATCAAGACACTCTTGACGTGAAGCATGGGCTCGCATGCCCGCCATTTGCCAGCCCTATGAACCCGGGAACGTCCATCATGCTGGACCTGGAATAACTGGGCCAACTTAAACTAGGACTGAACAGACCGTGCAGCTCTGCTGATAGACCTGGTTTGCTGCAGGCTGCCCACTCATCGCCCATTATAGGCGATGGGTGGGTCTATGGAATTTGGTTGACTTGGCGCGCTGACCGGTATTCGACATTGCTGTTTGTTTTCCTCATTCAGACAGCGTTCAGCTATCATCGGCCATAGGAGCAATATGCGGCCGAATACCGAGATGGTCACAGGCTTCGTCAGTGCGGGAATAACTGGGGATGAGTAGAGTGATGGACCTGCAATTTGTTAGGGCGAGGGTTGAAGTTGGCAAGTTCGGCAACATCGTACGGGCAGCCGTGCCGATCAATGCTGGAGAGGTGGTTTTCTATCTGGCCGGCGAGATCGTCGGGCTGCCGACCAAATACACAATTCAGCTGGATGCCGACCGGCATGTGCTTAACGACGATTCCGACTGGGATCTGATGAACCATGGCTGCGAGCCGAACGTCCGGATCGACGTGCAATCCCGGGAAATGATTGCCGCGCGCGACATCGCGCCCGGTGAGGAACTGACCTTCAACTACAACACCACCGAATGGTCGATGACATCGCCATTCGCCTGCGGCTGCGGTTCGCCGAAATGCGCTGGCGAAATTCGCGGTTTTCGGTTCCTCACGGAGGAGCAGCGCCACGACATCATGCCTCTGATCTCCCCGTACATTGCGCAGCGGTGGAGCGACGAGATCAGGAACGGCAAGGACCACGCAGCCAGCTTCGATATTCGGGCCTTGCGGCCGCGCGTGCATGTCCTGGCGCCGTACCAGATTGTCGACGGCAAGCCGTCAAGCCCGGAATACGACCCGCCGGAGTTCCGCCAGGAGGTCAAGGGTTGGCTCGATCCGCTTGGTCTGACGTTCGATTGGCATGTCGTGACGATCGGCAATGTCGCCGACACGATCGCAGCCATCAAGAGCCAGCAGGAAGCCGGCCCGTTGATCGTTCTCAACCTGTGCGATGGGTCCGAGATTGACGGCTATCCCGGCCTGTCGGTCATCCACGCTCTGAACGCGGCGCGACTGCCCTACACCGGAGCGAGCGCGGAATTCTACGAACAGACAACCTCCAAGGTTGCGACCAAGGAATTGCTGTTCGCTACGGGTATCGACACGCCCGCATTCGCGCCTGTCCGCGATGGCCGCATTGAGCTGGATGCAAAGCACTTCCCGGTCATCGTGAAGCCTGACGTTTCGGCCGCGAGTACCGGCATTCACGTCGATTCCGTGTGCAGCAATGCTGACGAGGTGGCCGCGAAAGTGGCCAGATTGAAGGCTGTCCCGGAGTTTGCCAATACCGACTTCTTTGTCGAATCCTTCGTCCAGGGCCGCGAATTCACGGTCCTACTGGTGGAGGATGTCAACGAGCCGCTGGGTCTGTGG
>JAYPXD010000293.1:0-4844 GCA_038135395.1 Alphaproteobacteria bacterium
GAACCGGCAGGTGCGGCTGAGCGGGTCGAAGCCGGATTGGGCCAGGCTCTCCAACTGCATCTTGCCGTCGCGGTCGGTGAAGTAGGTGAACATGAAGAACGAGAGCCAGTCCGGCGTGCGCTCGTTGAATGCGCCCAGCATGCGCGGGCTATCGGCGTTGCCGGAGCGGCGGCGCAGCAATTCGTCCGCCTCCTCGCGGCCATCCGCGCCAAAGTACTTGTGCAGGAGGTAGACCATCGCCCAGAGGTGCCGGCCTTCTTCTACATTCACCTGAAACAGGTTGCGCAGGTCATAGAGCGAGGGTGCGGTCTGGCCCAGATGGCGTTGTTGTTCGACGCTTGCCGGCTCGGTATCGCCCTGGATGACGATCAGCCGTCGCAGCAGCGCCCGGTACTCGCCGGGCACTTCCTGCCAGGCGGGCTCGCCTTTGTGGCGGCCGAACGGAATTGTGCGGCCTTCCTCCTGCGGGGCGAGCAGGATGCCCCAGCGGTAGGCCGGCATTTTGACATAGTCGAACGTCGCCCATCCCTCGCGATCGACGCTGACGGCGGTGCGCAGTTAGACCATCGCTTCCTGAAAGCCTTCCGGCCCCATGTCCTTCCACCAGCCAAGGTAGTTCGGATGCCAGCGTTCCAGGGCGCGCAGCACGCGGCGGTCGCCGGCGAGGCCGACATTGTTGGGAATGGAGGTGGAATAATCGACGGCGCCGATTCCGGTGGACGTGGTCATGGGTATGTTCCTTCCATGCGCTGGCCTGTGCATCGGAATCATAGACCGAATTGGCGCGCCGATCACCGGTGGTTTCAAGCCGCAACCGATTGTGCTTAAGCTGGGGCAGTCGAAATTCGCTGCGGAGATAGAGCATGAGCAGGCTGGCAGGCAAGATTGCGGTTGTAACGGGCGCTGGCAATGGCATCGGCAAGGCGATTGCCGAGCGGTTCGCAAAGGAAGGCGCGCGGCTCGCCATCGGCGACCTGGAGGCGGATGCGCTGGAGCGGACCGCCGCGGCGATCCGTGCGGGCGGCGGCGAGGTCGTGACCCTGGCCGCGGACCTGACCGAGGAAGCGGGGGCGGAAGCCTTGGTGGCAAGCGCTATCGACCGCTTCGGCGGCCTGGATATCCTGGTCAATAACCTGGGCGGCAGCCGCAATCACAAAATCTGGGACATGAGCGTCGAGGATTGGGATTTCGTCCTGCGCCTGAACCTGCGCGGCACCTTTCTGTGCACCCGCGCGGCGGCCCGGTTCATGAAAGATCGGCGGGCAGGGCGGATCATCTGCCTGTCCTCCGGCAGCCGCGAGGGCACGCCATGGACGGCCTACTACCAGGGCGGCGCGGCCTATTCGACCGCCAAGGCCGGCGTGCATGGCTTTATCCGCGACGTGGCGCTGGAACTGGCGGAGTTCAACATCACCGTGAACGCGGTTGCGCCCGGCCCGATCGATACCGAGCGCACTGGCCCGGGCCTGCGCCGCATGGACGAGACCGTTCCGTTCAGCCCCAGCAAGGTGACGCCGCTCGGCCGCCTCGGCACGCCGGAGGAGGTGGCCTCGGCGGCCGTATTCCTGGCCTCGGACGAAGCCGGGTATGTCAGCGGCCATACCTTGGCCGTCGCCGGCGGCCGGTGAGGGGCAGGTACGGCAGGTTATCGTTCGCCCAAGGCCACCCAGACATGCCCATCCTGGATGTGCATGGATAGGTCTTGAGCCGCGCGCGGTTTTTTGAGATGTCGCCGATGAATTCCCATCCTGGGGACAGGCCGTCCTCCAGCACCGGCACCCAGTCCCGCACTTCGCCGGTTTGCAGGTCGAAGCAACTGTCGTGCCAGCGGCACACCAGGCCCCGGTCCCCGGTCAGCCGGCTGCACAGCGGGCGGGGGGTGACGTTGTCCGGCATCATGCCGGCGCTGCCTTCGACCGCCCCTGGACGGTTTTCGAACAAAGGGATGTGCAGGTGCGGGCACGCGTTGTTGAACGCAAACATCGAGCCTTTGTCGTTGATAATGACGAGATCGAGATCTTCCAGGGACAGCACGACGTGTCCGCCATCGTTTAGCGCGTCTGTTGGCGCCATTCTTGTCCAGGACTTGCCGGCGAAATACATCCGGTCGCGGCCGCTCGAAGCATCCAGCCTTTTCTGACCCTCAGGCGTGAGCGCGGCGACTTCGTGCAGCGTGATGCGCTCGCTGGTGCCGGGCAGGCGGGTGCGGATGAAGTCGGTGACGGTGACCTGGCCCTCCACCTGCTCCAGCAACGCGTCCGATATCAGCAGCCGCGTCCCCGCCTCTTTGTTGGCCGCCTCGACCCGGCTGGCGACATTCACGACGTCGCCGATCGCGGTCATCCGCTCGTGTCCGACCGAGCCGAGCGTGCCGATGACCGCCTCGCCATAGTGCAGGCCGATGCGGATGTCGAACTCCGCATCGTACAGCGACTTGAAGTAAGGCTTCATCCGGTCGACCGCAGCCAGAGTCTGCACGGCTGCATTCACCGCCCGCAGCGGGGCGTCGGATTGGCCGTCGGCGCCGAAGATCGCCATCATGCCGTCGCCGATGAACTTGTCGATATAGCCGCCATTGCGTTCGACAATGTCGCCGGCCTGCACAAAATACCGGTTCAACAGGTACATGACGTCATAGTCGAGCAACTCCTCGGACACGCCGGGGAAATTGACAATGTCGCTGAAAAAGATCGTGACCTTGGATATCTCGCCGGACCGGCCGGCGACCTCCCGGTCCAATTGGCTGCACATCATCAGGTCGGTTTCGTCCAGCACCAGCCGGCGAACCGAGACCGGCCCCGTCGGCCGCAACTGGCAGGCCAGCCGGACGTGGTCGTCGAGCCGCAACCGCTCCGCCATGGCGCGTTCCAAGTCGGTGCGTGGGTTGCAGGCATCCAGTCCGCTCTGCACCCAGATGCGGCAGGTGGACCATTTGGCGCGTCCGCCACAGGCATGCGCGAACGCTATGCCGGCACGCAGGCCCGCCGCCAGCAGGCTTTCGCCTTCCAGAACTTCGAAGCTTGCCGCATCCGGTTGCGATACGATTTTGGCCACTGATTCTACCTGAGCGGGTGAGACGGTTTGATCCTGAACCGCCAGCCTAACATGCTTTTTTCCGCCTCCAATACGAAAGCCCCCGCCAGTGGGCTGGCAGGGGCTTCGCAACAGCTTTTCAGCGCAACCGGAGACGGTTGCTTAGTTGCTGTAGTACATCGCGAACTCGACCGGGTGCGGCGTGTGCTCGAAGCGGTGCACCTCTTCCATTTTCAGCTCGATATACGCGCTGATCTGGTCGTCGGTGAACACATCGCCGGCGGTCAGGAAGGCGCGGTCGGCATCCAGCGCGGCCAGAGCTTCGCGCAGCGAGCCGCAGACCGTTGGGATGTTGGCCAGTTCTTCAGCCGGCAGGTCGTACAAGTTCTTGTCCATGGCTTCGCCCGGATGGATCTTGTTCTTGATCCCGTCGAGGCCGGCCATCAGCATGGCGGCAAAGGCCAGATAGGGGTTGCTGGCCGGGTCGGGGAAGCGCACTTCAACGCGCTTGCCCTTCGGGCTGGCGACGTACGGAATGCGGCAGGAGGCCGAACGGTTCCGCGCGGAATAGGCCAGCAGCACCGGCGCTTCAAAGCCCGGAATCAGGCGCTTGTAGCTGTTGGTGGTGGCGTTGGTGAAGGCGTTCAGCGCGCGGGCGTGCTTGATGATGCCGCCGATGTAGTGCAGGGCGGTTTCCGACAGGTCGGCATACAGGTTGCCGGCAAAGGTCGGGGCGCCGTCGCGCCAGATCGACTGGTGAACGTGCATGCCGCTGCCGTTGTCGCCGATGATCGGCTTCGGCATAAAGGTCGCGGTCTTGCCATAGCCATGGGCGACCATCTGAACGACGTATTTGTAGGTCTGCAGGCCGTCCGCGGCGTTTACCAGCGTGGTGTACTTCACGCCAAGCTCATGCTGCGAGGAGGCGACTTCGTGGTGATGCTTCTCAACGTCCAGGCCCATCTGCGCCATGACGCTGACCATCTCGGACCGCATGTCCTGGGCGCTATCGACCGGCGGAACCGGGAAATAGCCGCCTTTGACCGGCGGGCGGTGGCCCGGGTTGCCGTCTTCGAACTCGGTGAAGCTGTTGTAGGGGCCTTCGTTCGAGTCCAGCTGGTAGGACATGTTGTTCATGTCGGTGGCGAAGCGCACGTCGTCGAACACGAAGAATTCGGCTTCCGGGCCAAAGAAGGCGGTGTCGCCGACCCCGGTGGACTTCAGATAGGCTTCGGCGGCCTTGGCGATGGAGCGCGGGCAGCGCTCGTAGGGCTGGCCGCTGATCGGATCGTGCACGTCGCAGGTGATGATCATCGTCGGCTCAGCGGCAAACGGGTCCATCGCAGCGGTGGAGACGTCCAGTTGCAGGCACATGTCGGACTCGTTGATCGCCTTCCATCCGGCGATGGACGATCCGTCAAACATGAAGCCGTCTTCGAAGACGTCTTCGTCGATGGTGGTGTGCCACTGCGTCAGGTGCTGCAGCTTGCCGCGCGGATCGGTGAAGCGCAGGTCGATATGCTTGATGTCATTATCGGCGATGGCCTTGAGCACGTCGGCCGGCGTTTTGCAGTTGAGCGTCATTGGGCAAGCTCTCCTAGGTACGAGAAAAAGGGAATAGGGTGGGTTCAGACGGCTTCGTTGCCGGTTTCGCCGGTGCGAATGCGGATGGCTTCATCGATGGTAGAGATGAAAATCTTACCGTCGCCGATGCGGCCTGTGTGCGCGGCCTGTTGAATGGCTTCAATGGCGCGGGCTGCAATCGAATCATCGACTACGATCTCGATCTTAACCTTCGGCAGGAAGTCGAC
>JAYPXD010000294.1:0-4843 GCA_038135395.1 Alphaproteobacteria bacterium
GTACAACTGACCTTCGGAAGCTCTTACGTCGACATTGCCGTGGAACCCCTTGCCATCATTGCTGCCGCACTATCCATTCGCGCATTTCTGGGCCCCACAAGCACCTTCTTGGCCATGACCAACACTGAACGATCCGTAATTGCCGCTCAAAGCTTCGGTCTTACACTCAACATCGGCCTTACGCTTCTGCTAGCGCCGCGCCTGGGTGCTGTGGGCGCAGCATATGCCGCTGCCTTAGGGATCATTGCGTGGTCCGTAATTCTTGCGTTTCAGACTAAAAAGACTTTAGGCATTCAAGTGATGAAACTATGAATATGATGCCCCCCACCAATGGCTGTAATAGGATTTAATGGGGCAGACTCGTGCGCATAGCTCTTTCGACCTTTTTCAGTGCAACTATCGTCCCAGCGTTTTTGCTGGTGCCACTTTCCGATATCATTTCCGGTTTGGCGCCGCTGGCAATCCTCAGATTTCCCATTCTCCTTTTCGCCGCAGCAATCGCGCTCTGGTTTTCTTCAACCCAAAAGCCGGCCCTCAGGTTATCTCTTCTACTTCTCAGCATCTCCGGCTTTGGAGCGCTGTCATGCATTTGGTCTATCAACCTCGAAGTCAGCCTTGAGCGCACCTTACTTAATATCGCGGTGGCCTGCTTCCTGATTACCTACGCAATAGCGTTTTCAAGTGCCAATCAGCTGCGAATTTTAATAGCGCTTTCCGTTGGTGTAACAATAACCCTAACCCTTGGTATCGTGTTCGGAGTTTTCTTCAATAGCTCCCAGATATTCTTTCAGGGAAATTTCAGAGGCGGTTTTTCAAACTCCAACTCACTTGCGCTGATGATTATTATATTCACTGTTCCGTTGTGCCTAGCATACTTTGCACAGGGAGGCTTTGGCAGGAAAATTCTATGGGTGCTTGTATTGTTGGCTGCAATAGGCATCCTTGTACTAACACGGTCACGCGCCAGCTTGCTGGCGTTAGCCGTTGCCATTGCATTACTCGTGCTCACAAGACGCCAAATTACCGTGCGCTTGCTCATAGTCATCTCGACCACCGCCACAGTGATCTATTTTAGCTCTGACATACTCGACTTCTTCGCAGGAAAATACAGCAATATTTCGCTAGGAGCACTAGAAACCCGTTTAATCCTTTGGAACCTCCACCTAGCTGCAATCTGGGAACAGCCCATCCTTGGTTATGGCATAGGCGTTAACCCTGTGAACTTTAAAGAGATTTCTGACTTCGCAAGGGATACAGAGAAAGGAAGCTCGTTAATCTCGATCCCGGAGGAACTAGGAGTACCTTTCTTCATCGCCTTCGTTATTGCATCAATTGCGCTGCTACTTGGCCCAATCCGCCGCCTAATTGAGGGAATTAAGCATCGAACCGCTCCGCCCCTCAGCATTTTATCGGTCATAGTTGTGTTTTCCTCCATGACCCACGGCCTGTTCGAAGCTTGGATTTTCACCTTCGGAAACATCTCAGCACTATTTTTGTGGATGTGTCTCGCCTTCATCCTCCGGCTTGACCTCGAAATGGGTCGAGCTGGCAAACGGCGAGGAAGCAGCCTCACATGAAAATCCTGCATGTTATCCTCGGCAAAGCCAACAAAAACCGAGCCAATGGTGTCAACCAAGTGATTGCGGGGTTAGCCAAATACACAGCTCGGCATGGGGCAGTAGTAACCGTCTTGGGCAAAGCGGAGACCGCTGAGTGTGAAGGAGAAGTGATAGCGCGAGACGGCTTTGTCGTTACGGTCTATTCGAAGCAAAGCCCTGCCTTTCGCGGAGCTGTGCGACAGGCCGTCGAGGCGGCTGACATCGTGCATCTGCACAGCACCTATTCTCCGCTCAACCTGTGGGTTGGGCGGGTCTGCGAGGCGGCCGGCACGCCCTATGTTGTGACTCTGCACGGTGGCTTGTCACCGGCGCGAAACACATGGCGGAACCGCCTGCAGAAACGACTTTTTCACCTGTTGCTCCAGAAGCGACATTTGGAACGGGCAGCGCTGATTCATGTTTTGACTGAGGAAGAAAGCACCGAAGCTCTGGCAGAAATCCAGCCCAAGGCGATGCGCGTCATCCCCAATGGCGTGGACCTCGCGGATTTCCCGCCGCGGCCCGTGCGAGACAAGGCCAGTACCGATGTCCGCATCGGTTATATCGGCCGGATTTCGCGCGAAAAGAACCTCGACGCGCTCTGCGCCGCTTTCGCCAAGATTGCTGCCGATCACCCTGCGCGGTTGCTCCTGGCTGGGCCGGCATCGGAAGAAGGCGACGCTATATCGCGCCGCTACGCCGCAAGCGGTGTCGAGCTCGTGGGCCCGCAATTTGGCCACGACAAGCTTGCATTCCTCGATAGCATCGATCTTTTCGTACACCCGTCGAAGACCGATGTGTTTTCAATAGGCGCAATGGAAGCGCTCGCCCGCGGCGTGCCAATGGTGATTTCGCGCACCTCTGACACGAGCCATTTCGCCGAAACCGGTGCCTTTATCATGTGCGAACCCACTGCATTCGGCATCGAACGGGCGCTCCGCAAAGCACTCGATCATCAGGATGATTGGCCCGCGATGGCGCGCCGTGGGCGGCAATTGATCGAGTCGCGGCTGAATTGGGACGCTGTCACCCTGGACATGGTCGCGGCCTATAAGGACATTTTGGAGCGTTAACGTGTTATTCAAGCAAGCGGCCACCGACCTTGTGTGCAGGGCCCTTGAAGGGCAAATGGACTTCCTCGTCCTCCGTGGCCTGGATGACCGCGCTCGCGAGGACGGGGATATCGACGTGCTGGTGCCCATTCACAGTTCACGCGAAGCTCTATTGCGGGTCACGGAAAGAGCGGTTGAAGCGGGTTGGACCGTCGCCGAGGCTTGTGACATTGGTTACCTGACCCAGATCTGTCTGGTGCAACGTTGGGGCGAAGACAGGGCCCATCGCGCGGTCAAAATCGATTTTTTCAACGGTGTGACTTGGGCAGCCTCAGGGCCGGACCCGGTAGGACGCTCCTTGTTTGAAGGATTGTACGATTCGGCCTCCGAAGCAGAAACCATCGGCTTGGCAACACTCCTGCAGAAGATGCTCTACGCAGGTTACTTGCGCGACCGCGACCGCAAGCGGATCGCGGCGGCCTGCACGCCTGAACGGATCAATGCGTTCATCAATGCTACCGGCTTGCCTATGTCGGGCGCTGAACTGGACCGCGGCCGCTTGACAGGCCTTTCAAAGTGGCGACTGCGAGCGGCATCGGCGGGTGTCGGCCTCGTCGGGATGCCCGGGTGGGGACTGCGTGTGATCTGGAGAAAACTCCGCTTCACCCTGATACGCTCGACCACTTCCGGCTGTATCTTGCTGGTAACGGGTGCCGACAGCACCCGCCGTGCCGCGGTCACCGAGCGGTTGCGGTCCCTACTCGCACACGTGGGGTTTCCCAGTCCATTGGTTATCCCGAATACCGACATGGGCCGCGTGAGCCTAGCCTGGCGAAGATTTCGCGGCGAAACGGTTGTCCTGCACGCTGCATTCGTTGGATCGACGCCGACCGACAAGGCCGCGCTGACGCCCGTGCTACAGGTCCAGCTCCCAGAACTTCCGGCGATGATCTCGAGAGGGTCTTAATGGCATTATCGCAGCACATCCTCGCAAAACTGCAGGCAAAAATTCAATTATGAAAAAGCTTCCGAAAACGGTTGTATTCCTAGGCCCCGATGGTGCGGGAAAGACGACGTTGCTTAGTCTTGTGGAAGACGGGCTGACAGCGCGAGGCGTTGATTTCGCACGCTACTATTTTGCGCCCGGCTACCTGAGACGGTACCGCCCCTCCGGCACGCCGACGGTCAATACGAACCCACATGAAGGGCGGCAATATGGGACTGGGCGTGTATTGCTTAAAATTCTGCTTATGCTGTTTGAATTCAACATGGGCCTACCGTGGGTCAAGCGCCGCAACCCGTTAGTCCTGTTCGATCGCTTCATCCACGACCTGCTGGTGGACCCTCGGCGCTACCGGCTGGGCCGGGCGCGATGGTGGATGCGGGCACTTCTGAAACTTGCGCCCCGCCCTGATCTGGTCATCATCATCACCGCCCCACCTGACGTTATCCAAACCCGCAAGCAGGAAGTGCCACCGGAAGAGACCGCGCGACAGGTAGCGGCCTACCGGCAGGCTGCAAGGCTGTTTCCCCGTGCCATCGAAATCGAGAATACCGGCGCCCCTGAGATCACCGCGCGGCGCATCACGGACGAGATCCTGAACAGATGATCGACCTTCCCTCCCTGTTCGGAACTCGGGACGCTCCCGGCGAGAGTACGACCTTCCGGTTATTTCCGCGCCGCGGAAGGGACCGTTGGCTGCTTGAAACACGCTTCCGGCGGCCCTGGCACCTTGAGACCTGGCCACAGGCGAGCCGCCGCGCCCGGATCGTCTATTGCGCAGCCCAACTGCTTGGGACGCTTGGCTTACACCTGCCGTCGCGGCGCGTGACCGTCAGCATCTCCAACGGCTCGCTCTACGCTGTGTTGCGCGCGCGGTTCGAGGCGCTCGGTGTTTTTCTAGGCACGCCTGGGCCAAACCGAAAGTTCGTGGTCTTTGCAAAGGACAAGGACGAGGCTTGGTTCATCAAGGTACCGATCAGCGACAAAACACGCGCCCTCGCCCAAACGGAAGCCGCAACCCTAGAGGCGCTTGCTACAGATGAAAGCCTTGCTCCGCTGGTGCCGCGATGCCACTGGATCGAAGGCGCCTTAGCGGTCGAGGATGTGCGATCCAGTGGCGCCCAGTTTGCGCCTCTCGACCAAACCGAAGTCATGCGGGTTCACCAGTTGCTCTTTGCGCGGAGCCGCAC
>JAYPXD010000295.1:0-4840 GCA_038135395.1 Alphaproteobacteria bacterium
TATCGAGTCACAAAATTCGCCCCCGCGATAGGTTTCCGGAGGTCTCCAGGTTCAATGTTCTGAAGACCCGGCCATCGTGGGTCCGGTCATGGACGAAGTTGTATGACCAGACGTGATTGGGTTACGCCGGCCGCAGACGGACGCAAGAGACGTCGTTGAACCACAACCGGGCTCTCTTCGGCTGTTTTGACGGAACCTTGAGCCCTTCTCACTTCCACAACCGCTCGATCCGCTTGTCGTTGACCTGCCAGCCGGCCTGACGAAGCAGCGCGGCGATGCGGCGATGCGGCGATAGCCGTAACGACCATATTGCCTGGCCAGTTCGATCATGTCGGCGACGAGACGGTCCTCGTCTTCCCGGCCTCTGGGAATATGGCGTCGTGTCGAACGGTGCTGACTAAGCACGCGACAGGCACGGCGCTCCGAGACGCCAAGCCCGTCACGCACTCGATCGATGCAGTGGCGTTGCGATGATTGCAACGCTGCGTTGATGGCTTAGTACGATTTGATTACGTCTCCGGGCCGCTTGGTCCGTCTCTCCCTGTACGATATGCTGTACGTAATTACGTAGGGTCTATCGGGGTGTACGATAAGGAGAGTCGGTATGGTGCGGTCTATTCAGAGAGGCTTGTTGGGTTTGGTGGTCGTTGCGGGCGCTCTGGTCAGCGGCGGTTCGCAAGCGACGGTCACATTCATCGGCGGCAGCGACGCCGGCGGGCCAGCGCCATATTTTCAGAATTATGCGTTTGCGACTGCGATCAACGGCGCTACCGGCGGCTTTACGCCGGAAATGGGCGTCGGCACCATATACAGCAGCAACTTCGCCCCCGCGGCGCTGAGTGTAAACAGCACGTTTAACGTCGATGGCGCGACGATCACCGGTACAGCATCGACGGTTGCCAGCGGTTTCTACGCGGCGCACAACGCAGCAAGCCTGGATATCACCAACACGCAGGCGGCCAACGGCTATTATGCTATCGGTGCGTTCGGCTCGCGCACCACGGTTGAGTTCTTCACCGCCGGCGCGCTGGCGGATCGTGCGGTTTTCCATTGGCATGTGTCCGGCACGCAATCGCCGAACAATATTGCCACCTGCGATTTCCTTACGGTTTTCGACAACTGCGTAAGTTCGTGGCTGGATTTCCTGGCGACGACCGATACGAACGCGGTGTTCGTCGACTTGTTCGACGTCCTGATCAATCCGCTCACCAAATTTGGGCCGGGAGACTTTACCTACGATATCAGTGGATTGCCGCTGAACCAGACGATCAGTCTGCTGTATTGGTCCAGCGCCTTTGTCACGGTGGATGATTCGCAGATCACCCAAGGCGGCACCTTTTCCGCATTTGCCAACTATAGCAACACATTCACCCTGGAAAGCATCGACCTCTACGATGCCGACAACAACCTGTTGCCGGAATGGAGCCTGGTAGATGTGTCATCGGGCCAAACGGTCTTTGACCAGAATGGCGCATTGCCGACAACGTTTGCCCCGGAACCGGCGACCGTAGCGCTGTTGGCGGGCGGCGTGCTGTTTATCGGCGTGAGCCGGCGCAAGCAGCGGGCATAGAGCAGATCCCGATCCGACTGGATCGGGCGATGCTCTGGCGGCGGGGAACGCCGGATCGGACCTGGTCGGATGCGGGTTGATGAAACCCGTTGCGGCTGTGCTAGCATGGGCCCCGCAGACACACATAGTGCAGGGAGCCAGCAACATGGCGTTCGATCTGGTGATCAAGGGCGGCACTGTCGTCGATGGGTCCGGCCTGCCGCGGTATCGCGCGGATGTGGGCGTGAAAGACGGTGTCATCACCGAAATCGGCCGCATCCGCGCGCCGTCGCAAAAGACCGTCGATGCCGAAGGCATGGTCGTCTCTCCCGGCTTCATCGACGGCCATACGCACATGGATGCGCAGATCGCGTGGGACTCGCTCGGCAGTTGCTCGTGCTGGCATGGCGTCACCACGGCGGTGATGGGCAATTGCGGCTTTGCGCTCGCGCCCTGCAAGCCTGAGGACCGCGAGTGGTATGCCCGGTGCATGGAGGCGGTGGAGGATATCCCGACAGCGGCCATGCTGGACGGCATCGCCTGGAATTGGGAGACATTTCCGGACTATCTCGACAATCTGGAGGTGCTGCCGAAGGGCATCAACTATGCCTCCTACATCGCCCACTCCGCCTTGCGCATGTACGCCATGGGCGAGCGCGCGCTCTCCGAAAAGGCCAACGAGGACGACCTGCGCACGATGGCCAATGCCGTGCGCGAGGCGATGCTGGCGGGCTCCATGGGCTTTTCCACTTCCCGCGCTTCGACCCACGTAACGCCAGACGGCCGGCCGATTGCCAGCCGGGTCGCCGATTGGACGGAGGTGGCGCACCTGGTCGGCGTCATGACGGAGATGAACGCTGGCATCTTTCAGGTGAGCCCGGACTTCAACGGCGGCCCAGCGCACCGCCGCTTCCTGGACGAACTCCGCCCCGTCGTGTTGGAGAGCGGGCGTCCAGTCATGTTCGGCGTCGCCTCCATCAAGCAAGGTGCGGCCCCGAACCCTTGGCAGCACCAATTCGAATGGATGGATAGCATCGCCAACGACGGCGCGCGCGTCTATGGTCAGACCACCACCAAGTCGATTAACGCCATCTTTTCGGCCAAGTCCTATCTGCCCTTCGATGTGTTGCCGGCCTGGAAAGAGGTGCGCGAGTTGCCCATCGCTGAACAGCAGCGGCGCTTCCGCGACCCCACGGTCCGCGCGCGTCTGGTCGCCGCCGAGGCCGGGATGAAGCCGCGCGGCAATACCTTCCAGGGCGGACAGGCGGCCACCACCGACCCACGCAAGCCCGACTACACCAACCTCTATGCCATGCGCGACGTGAAGTGGGATGACCCGACGATTGCCCAACTGGCGGAGCAAAAGGGTGCGAATCCGGTCGAGGTGATGATGGACCTGATCGTCGCCAACGAGAACCAGGTCTTCGTGCAGCCGCTGGTGAACAACGAGCCGGACGAGGTGCTGGCCATGTTGCGTCATCCACGCGCGCTTTCCACGTTCTCCGACTCTGGCGCGCACGTGTGCCAGGAGATGGGTTCGTCGCTGCAAACCCACATGCTGAGCTATTGGGTGCGGGAGAAACAGGCGTTCTCGCTGGAGGAGGCGGTGCGCAAGTTGACCTTCGACAACGCGTCGGCCTGGGAAATGTATGACCGCGGCCTGGTCCGCACCGGCATGAAGGCGGACCTGTTGGTGTTTGACGCCGACAAGGTGCAGCCCGCCATGCCGACGGTGGAAACCGACCTGCCGGGCGGGGCGCGGCGGCTGGTGCAAAAGGCGACCGGCATCGCCGCGACCGTAGTCAACGGCGCCGTGACGCTGGTCAATGGCGAGAGCCAGGGCGAAACCCCCGGCCAGGTGATCCGGGGGCGATTGGCTAGCGCGCTTTCGGATTAATCTGACCTGTCAGATTGATCGGGAAGCGCATCTGGCGCTGACCCTGCCTATCTTGGTTTCTGATCAGCCTGATCAGAAACCGCCCCAACTGACCGAGGGCGAGGATGGCTGCGCCGGCTATTCGGCTGCGTTGGCGGCCCGGATATCGGCGCGGCGTCGAATCGCCCAACCGTAGTTGTTGGGCCACATCTTGCGGTCTGCATCCAACCCCAGCGCCTCGGCGGCATGCAGCGGCCAGAACGGATTGTACATCAGCTCCCGTCCGATCGCGATCAGATCGGCCTTGCCGGTTTGCAGGATGTCTTCCGCCTGCGGGCCGGTGGTGATGACGCCAACCGCCATGGTCGCAACGTCGGCATCGCGACGAACCCGCTCGGCATAGGGCACCTGGAAGCCCGGCGGGCGCTCGCCGCCCGTGCGCAGCGGCTTGCCGTCGTCGCCGGCGCGGAACGCTGGAGCCCCCAGGATGCCGCCAGCCGAGCAATCGACGACGTCGACGCCCAGCGCTTTCAGTTCGCGCGCCAGCACGACGGAATCATCCAGCTCCCAGCCGCCAGGCCGGCCATCGACGGCCGAGATTCGGAAAAATAGCGGCAGGTCTTGCGGCCACGCAGCGCGCACCGCCTTCGCCACCTCCAAAGCAAAGCGCATACGGCCGGCAAGGTCGCCGCCATACGCATCGTTGCGCTGGTTGGCGAGCGGCGAAAGGAAAGACTGGATCAGGTAGCCATGCGCGCCGTGGATCTCTAACACCTTGAAACCCGCTGCGGCGGCGCGGCGGGCGGCATCGGCGAATTTCTGCACCATGCCGGCAATATCCTGCTCGGTCATGGCGCGGGGCTCCGGCCAGCCTTCGCCGACCGGGATGGCGGAAGGCGCAATGGTGGGCCAAGGGGTCTGGCCGTCTGCAGCGTCGCTTGCTTGGAGCGGCAGGCCGCCCTCCCACGGCGGATGCGCCGAGGCTTTCCGTCCGGCATGCGCGATCTGGATCGCCGGTACCGCCCCCATCGCCTCTATCGCCTCGACCACCGGCCGGTAGGCCTCGGCCTGCGCATCGTTCCAAATGCCACAGCAGCCATGACTGATCCGCCCTTCCGGCGCGACCGCGGTCGCTTCGGTAAAGACCAGGCCGACCCGGCCACGGGCAAAGGCCGTCAGATGCGAGAGGTGAAATGCGTTCGCCAGGCCGTCCTTGGCCGAATACATGCACAACGGCGACAGCACGACCCGGTTCGGCAGGGTGACGGAGCGCAGGGTGGTGGGCGTAAAAAGCAGGGGGAGGCTCAAGGTCTTACTCTCGATTGGCGGATGAGGCTGCAACAGGGCCGCAGCTTAGCGGCGGGAATAAATGTGGCAAGCGCTCAGCCGACCCCAGGCGTGCGATGCTAAAGCCG
>JAYPXD010000296.1:0-4096 GCA_038135395.1 Alphaproteobacteria bacterium
CGCGTGTCTCGTTCTTCTGAAAAGTTCATGCCCGGCATCAAGGTTCTGATGGCGAAGAACTACATCGACAACCTGTCCGAGGAGGCCCGCAAGGGCCAGCAGGAGAAGGCCGAGCAGGGCATTTGGCCAACGAAGACGCCGCTCGGCTACCTGAACGTGACCGGCCCGGACGGGCGCAAGGTCATCGCCGTCGATCCAGAGGTCGCGCCGGTCGTCTCGAAGCTGTTCGAGTGGTACGCGACCGGCGAGTTTGCGTTGAAAGAGGTGGCCAAGAAGGCCCGCGCTGCCGGTCTGGTCTACAAGAAGAGCGGCGCGCCGGTTCCCACCAGCACCGTGCATTCGATCCTACGCAATCGCCTTTACACTGGCTGGTTTGAGTGGAACGGCAAGCTCTATGAGGGCAAGCACGAGCCGCTGGTCTCGGTCGAGGCATGGGAGCGGGTACAGGGCGTGATGGATGGCCGGAACGCCAGCAAGCATCGGCGCATGACCCACGACTTCGCCTTCTCGGGCCTGATCGCCTGCGCGCGCTGCGGCTGTTCGGTGGTCGGCGAGATCAAGAAGCAGAAGTACATCTACTACCACTGCACCGGCTACGCCGACAAATGCCGGGGCGAGCCCGCCTCTTGCCGCCGCAAATATGTGCGCGAGGAGGTTCTGGAGCAGCAGTTCACGACCATGCTTGGCGAGCTTCGGTTCGACGACGAGGTTCTGGAGTGGGTACGCGAGGCGCTGCACGCCAGCCATGCGGACGAACGCCACGAGCACGAGGAAGCGATCAAGCGGCTCCAGGCCGAGCAGAGGCGGCTCGGCGAGCGGATCAGCGCCATGTATGTCGACAAGCTCGACGGCAAGATCGGCGGCGATTTCTTCGACAAGATGGCGGGCGAATGGCGAGAGGAACAGCGGCGCTTGCAGCGCGACATCGACCGCCACGAGGAGGCCGAGCAGTCCTATATGGACGATGGCGTCCGGATTCTCGAACTTGCCCGCAATGCTCAGGCGCTGTTCGAACGCCAGCCCGCCCGCGAAAAGCGCCGCCTGCTCAGCTTCGTACTTTCGAACTGTTCTTGGGAGGATGGGGAGGTGGTCGCCACCTTACGCCAACCCTTTGATCTCTTGGCGGAAACAACGGCCATTGCCGCCCGTTCAAGTGCAGGCAGCGGCGGCAAATCCGCGAAAAACAAGATTTGGCTGGGGAACCTGGATTCGAACCAGGGCTACCGGAGTCAGAGTCCGGGGTTCTACCGCTAAACTATTCCCCAAGACAGCCATAAGGGCCGCCCGATGCGACGAGAGGCGCTCGTCTAGCATGCCGGGACGGCGTTGCCTAGTCCTTATCGTAGCGGCAAACGGTTGTCGCTGGTATCGCACTGCAATATCCCGTAAGATCTTATCAAATATACGGAGCGCAGCTCGGCCGCAAAGGCCGCAACGGGAGGCTGCCTTGGGTTACGCGTATCACCGTCAACGGCCTATTGCTGGGAGCAAGGACCGGACGACGGATACTGAGGGCAAGCCGGTCTATGCCGCGCTTGACCTTGGCACAAACAATTGCCGCCTGTTGGTGGCCCAGCCTGCAACCGATGGGTTCCGGGTTATAGACTCGTTCTCGCGCATCACCCGATTGGGAGAAGGCTTACAAGCGTCTGGACGTTTGTCAGAAAACGCTATTGAGCGAACGATCGCAGCGCTGCGCATCTGCGCCGGAAAAGTACGCCGCCATACCCATCTGCGGGGACGCTTCGTTGCGACCGAAGCCTGCAGGGGCGCGGTCAATTGCTCGGCATTCGTGGACCGCGCGGCGGACATTACCGGCATCGAGTTGGAAATTATCTCGGCCCGCGAAGAAGCCTGCCTTGCCGCGCGCGGGTGCGGTCCCCTGCTGGTGGCGGACCGCCCCTATGCCCTGGTGTTCGATATCGGCGGCGGCTCGACCGAAGTCACCTGGCTGAAAGTCGGCAGCTCCGGTGGCGAAGGGCAGGTCATCGACAGCATGTCCATGCCATGGGGCGTTGTCCGCATGGCCGAGGAATTTTGTGGCGAAGAGGTCGATCACGAAACCTATGAACTGATGATCGCCACCGTTCGCGACCTGCTGGGGCATTTCGAAAAGCGCTTTGGCATTCGCCGGCATTTGGCCGAAGATCGCGTGCAGATGATCGGCACGTCGGGGACGGTGACCACGATCGCCGGCATCCATCTGGGCCTGGAACGCTATCAGCGCGACAGGGTTGACGGCCGATGGATGCAATTTGCCGAAATTCAGTCCGTGGTGGACCGGCTCAGCCGCATGGACATGCGGCAACGCTGCAATCATGGCTGCATCGGCCCGGATCGCGCCGACCTGGTGCTGCCCGGATGCGCCATTATGGACGCAATTCTACGCGAATGGCCGGTGGGGCGGTTGCGGGTCGCTGATAGAGGCCTGCGCGAGGGTATATTGTTCAATTTGATTGCAGCCGACCAGTCGAGGATCAGTGCGTAACCATGAGAAGCACACGCGGGACCAGCGGGCGGGGCAGCCGCGACCTGACCGAACGGGTGCGCACGGCCCGGCGGCGAAGCAATTCTTCGACCCGATGGCTGGAACGGCAGTTGAACGATCCCTACGTGGCTGCGGCCAAGCGGGACGGCTATCTTAGCCGCGCGGCCTACAAGCTGATTCAGTTGGACGAGCGATTCAAGCTGCTGAAGCGCAACATGCGCGTACTGGACCTGGGCGCTGCGCCTGGAGGATGGTGCCAGGTCGCAGTAGAGCGCCTGCAGGCAGCGAACAGCACCATCGTGGGCGTGGATATTCTGCCGTTCGGTCCGATTCCCGGGGCCGATTGCCATGTCTTGGACGTCGAGACCCCGGATAGCGAAGTCCAAATGAAACAGTGGCTGGGTGGTCCCGCGGACCTGGTGCTGAGCGACATGGCGCCATCGACAACAGGGCACCAGACCACCGACCAAATCCGCATTCTGGCCTTGGCGGAAGTGGCCTACGAGGTCGCCCAGGCGACTCTCGCCCCCGGCGGCGGATTCGTCGTCAAATTGTTCCAGGGCGGCGCCGTGGGCGAATTTCTGGCAGTGCTGAAGAAAGATTTTGCCACTGTGCGCCATGCGAAACCCGAGGCCAGCCGGAAGGATTCCTCGGAACTCTACCTGGTTGCCCAGGGCTACCGCGGCACTGTGCGCGACGAGAATGAGACCTGTTAGCTTGGAACTCGGCGTTGGCAGGTATATAGAAACGCGTCAACCCACACTTGCCTGGCTAAGACGCGGCGAAGATGTCGTGTCGGTCGGGCTATCGTCTGAATGAGGGCTGACATGCCAGATACCTTGCCGCCGCGCGACACCAGTGCGATCCCGCTGGCACTGACGTTCGATGACGTGTTGCTTCGCCCTGCCGCCTCGTCGGTTCTACCGGCGCAGGCATCGACCAGAACCCGCCTGACGCGGGAAGTCGAACTGGGCATTCCTCTTGTCGCATCCGCCATGGATACGGTGACCGAAGCGCCGATGGCGATCGCTATGGCCCAGGCCGGTGGTATCGGCGTAATCCACAAGAACCTGTCGATTGAACGTCAGGCCGACGAAGTCCGGCGAGTGAAAAAGTTCGAAAGCGGCATGGTGGTCAATCCCGTCACCATCAGTCCGAACCAAACGCTGGCGGATGCGCTGCATCTCATGTCGCATCACCGTATTTCCGGGATTCCAGTGGTGCAGGAAGGGACGCGGCGGCTGGTGGGGATTCTGACCAACCGCGACGTTCGGTTCGCCACCAATGCGGAAGAACCAATTCTCTCATTGATGACGCGGGACGTCATCACCGTACGCGAAGGCGTGACGCAGGAGCAGGCCAAGCGCCTGCTGCACCAGCACCGCATTGAAAAATTGGTGGTCGTCGACGGCAATCACCGGTGTATCGGCCTGATCACAGTCAAGGATATCGAGAAAGCCGCACTCAATCCGAATGCAACCAAGGATTCGCACGGCCGGCTGCGCGCCGCCGCCGCCACCGGCGTCGGGCCAGAGGGTATTGCCCGGGCCGAGGCGCTGTTCGATGCCGAAGTCGCTGTGCTGGTGGTCGATACCGCGCACGGACATT
>JAYPXD010000296.1:4106-4811 GCA_038135395.1 Alphaproteobacteria bacterium
ACCCAGGTGATTGCCGGCAATGTCGCGACCGCCGAGGCGGCCCGGGCCTTGATCAACGCCGGCGCGGATGCCGTAAAGATCGGCATCGGGCCGGGCTCGATCTGCACCACCCGCATCGTGGCGGGCGTCGGCGTGCCACAGCTTTCCGCCGTCATGGAGTGCGCCGAAGCCTGCGAGGCGGCGGGCGTGCCGGCCATCGCCGACGGCGGCATCCGCGCGTCCGGCGACCTGGCCAAGGCCATCGCGGCGGGCGCGGATTGCACCATGGTCGGCTCGCTGTTCGCCGGCACGGACGAGAGCCCAGGCGAGGTCTTCCTCTACCAGGGCCGTTCGTACAAGAGCTATCGCGGCATGGGCTCGGTCGGGGCGATGGCGCGCGGCTCTGCGGATCGGTATTTCCAACAGGAAGTCAACGACACCCTGAACCTGGTGCCGGAGGGGGTCGAGGGCCAGGTCGCCTACAAAGGCGCTGTCAGCGTCGTCATTCACCAGTTGGTCGGCGGCCTGAAGGCGGCGATGGGCTATACCGGCAATGGCACGATCGACGACATGAAGCGCAACTGCCAGTTCCAGCGCATCACCAATGCCGGCCTGCGCGAAAGCCACGTCCACGATATTACCGTTACCCGCGAACCGCCGAACTACCAGATCGGCCCGCGGGCCTAACGATACCTCTGGGCTATGTCCCCGACAGAAACCCCGGAA
>JAYPXD010000297.1:0-4784 GCA_038135395.1 Alphaproteobacteria bacterium
TGACGAATGGCTGGACGTGCCCTATGTGCCGGGCTCGTTCGTCGTAAATTCCGGTGACATGCTGCACCGCTGGACCAATGGCCATTACCGGTCGACGCCGCACCGGGCGCTGCCGCCCATCGGCCAGGACCGCTATGCCATCCCCTATTTTCTGGGGCCGCACCTGGATACGCTGATTGCCTGCCTGCCATCCTGCCAGAGCCCGGACGACCCACCGCAATTCCCGCCGATCACCTACAGCGACTACGTGATCTGGTGGTACGACGCCAACTACAACGCCAAGGATCAGGCCGACCTGGCGCACCGGGCGGCGGAGTAGCACGAAACGGGTGGAGCAGCCCCTCGGCGGCAGGCACTTTCCAGAGACGGATGTCGTTAACGGAGACCCTTGGTGTCGCCATCGCAGATCGGCCTGCTGGCCTTGTTCGCCTTCGCCCTGTTCCAGGGCGTGCGCGATGCACTGTTCGGCAATATCTTTCAGTCAGTCAGCTTCCTGTTCGTCGCCGTGCTGGCTTTCGCGTCGTCGACCGCGGTGTTCCTCGGATATGCGGCGTGGCGCACGCCAGGCGACTTTGCCTGCCTCCGCCGGCATCTGCCGACCGTACTGACCGTCAACGCCGCCACGGCTGCGGCATGGCTCGCCTTCCTCTATGCGCTGCGCCATTTGGAGCCGGCGGTCGTCGCCACCCTTTATAACGGCGCCGGCCCGCTGACGGCGATCATCGCCGGCAGGCTCGGCTGGACAACCGCTATCGCCAAGCCTGCGAAAGCCGAATTGCTGGCCTATGCGGGACTGACAACCGCTCTGGCCGGCCTTGCTATCGTCGTATTGAGCAACCGGTCCGGCCTGGCGCAAGGCGACTGGCCGGTGCAGGCTACGGCTCTGGCCGCCGCCGCTCTGGGCGGAGCGGCTATTACGGTCAGCTATTTTCACACCCGCCGCCTGAACGACGCCGGCCTCAGTACCGAAGGCGGGCTGGGCTCCAGCTTTGTGGTGGCTTTGCTTGCAGCCGCAGTGCTGGAAGCGGTGCAGGGCACGCCCGAGCGGCGGCCGGACATCGGCGACATTGCCTGGCTGACCGCTCTCGCCTTTATACTGATCGTGCTGCCGGCCCTGTTGGTGCGGATCGGGGTAAAGCGCTCGTCCGCGTTGGCCGCCAATGTGTTCCGAACCCTTGGGCCGGTTTGCGTGTTCGCGGTCCAGCAGGCGGATCGACGCTTGCAGTTTTCCGGTGCAACACTTGCCTGTATCGTCGCCTTTTGCGCCTGTTCCATTGCCGCCAGCGTCTTGCGCTTTTGGAGCGAACGGAAAACCAGGTGATCCCAATCGAGCCGAACGGAGTCCTGCCAATGGCCGCCCCTGTCCAAAGCGTCGCCGCGCGCTATTTCGACGACCTGACCGTCGGCGAGCAGTTTAAATCCCCCGGCTTCACCTTTACCGAAGCCGCGATCATCGACTTTGCCTGGCAGTTCGATCCGCAACCGTTCCATACCGATGTCGACTATGCCCGCGAGCATTCGATCTATGGCGGGCTGATCGCCAGCGGCTATCACACGCTTAGCGTCTGCTTCCGTCTGGTGCATTCCACCGGCCTGTTCGCCGGGACCAACGTTACCGGCCGCAAGCTGGACGGCGTGCGGTTCCTCAAGCCGGTCTATGCCGGCGATACGCTGCGCGTCGTGGTCACGGTGCGGGCGCTCACGCTGTCATCACGGCCAGACCGCGGGTATGTCGGCCTCACTTGGGATGTACGCAACCAAAAGGACGAGTGCGTGCTGACCGCCGAGCCGGAACACGTGGTCATGCGCCGGCCGGCCTGACCGATCAGGCGCCCAGAATCCGGCGCAGCAATTCGATTTGCTCCTGCATGCCCCGGTCCGAAGCCTGCAATTCGTCGAACTTTTTCACCGCATGCATCACCGTGGTATGGTCGCGGCCGCCAAACTTGCGGCCGATCTCCGGCAGCGAGCGGGAGGTCAATTGCTTGGCCAGATACATCGCAACCTGGCGGGGACGGGCGACCGCTCTGGCGCGCCGCGGCGACGACATATCGGCCAGACGGATGTTGTAGTGCTCTGCCACCCGGCGCTGGATATCGTCGATAGTGACCCGGCGGTCGTTTGCCCGCAACACGTCCCGCAGCAATTCCTGCGTCGCCTCGATCGTCAGTTCGCGGCCAACCAATTCGGAATGGGCGACGAGGCGGTTCAGCGCGCCTTCCAGCTCGCGCACGCTCGACGAAATCCGGTGGGCGATAAACTCCATCACCGGCTTTGGCATATCCAAATTCAACAAGTCGGCTTTGGCTTCCAGAATGGAAAGCCGAAGTTCGTAATCTGTGGGGTGCAGGTCCGCTACCAAGCCCCAACCGAGACGAGACCGCAACCGTTCTTCCAGCCCCTCCAGGTCGGATGGCGACTTGTCGGCACTGATGACGACCTGACGCCCCTGATCGACCAACGCGTTGAACGTGTGAAAAAATTCCTCTTGGGTCGACTCTCGGCCGCAGATGAACTGCACGTCGTCAACCATCAACACGTCAACCGACCGGAACTGCTCCTTAAACGCAACGGTATCGCGGAACCGCACTGCGCGAATGAATTGGTACATGAAGGTTTCCGCCGAGATGTACAGAACCCGGCGTTGTGGCGCGCGTTGCCGAATATGCCAGGCAATGGCATGCATCAGGTGCGTCTTGCCCATCCCAACCGGCCCGTAAAGAAACAGCGGGTTAAACGCGACTTCGGTTGCATCCGCCACACGGCGGCAGGCTGCATGCGCAAACTGGTTCGGTTTCCCGACGACAAAGTTGTCGAATATCAGCCTTTGGTCCAGCGAGGCCCCCAGGCTGGTGATCCATTCATCCTTGGGCGCGGAGGTGTCCAGACCATCGGGCCTGTCATCGGATGGAACAGGCTCGACCAAAGCGTTTGCGTCCGCGACGTCATTGCCGATACCGCAGTCAGGCTCCACCGGAGCAACCGGCTTTGGCCGCGCCTCGACGCCTGAACTCACGATCGTGTGCACGCAATCGACGCCTTCCGCAGCCCATAGGGCGCGTAACCTGTCGCCATAAAGCGCATTCACCCGGTCACGCATGAAGCGGGTCGGTACGCCGATGGTAACCGAGTCGATATCCATATCGCACAGCATCATCGGCTTCAGCCAACTGCGGAAAACGCCACCGCCTAATTCCGCCAGCAATTTCCCGCGAATGCGCTGCCATTGTGCGGTCCGCACATCGTAAACGTCTGGAGGAGCCATAAATATTCCCCGAATTTATGATTTAGCGCGAACACGGGTCGCTGGGAGTCCGGCGCCCAGCCAGCCTCCCGTACGCTGGCCGTCAGGCCCTGCAATGCCTTCAAACCCTGCGATGATGTTTACCGTCGTCTGATACCCAGCCTCGGAGGCCAACTTGGCCGCCGCAAGCGAGCGAACGCCCGACCGACACAAGAAATACAACTTTCCGTCCTTGGGAAGCCCGGCCTCTTCCAGCGAACCTAAGAAATTTTCGTTAACCCGCATGTCTGGCGGCAGCTGCCAGGAGATAAAATGCAACTTTTGCGCAATATCTCCTAAGTCCGGCGCGCCAACCTGCGTCCACTCAACATTGGTGCGGACGTCAATGATGAACGCGTCCTCGCTCGCATGCACCGCATTCCAAGCATCTTGCGCCGAACATTCCAAAACGGATTGACCTACACCCATCTATGACACCTCACAAAAGCATTCCCGACACAACACTAGTCACCCAACAGCCCTGATACTCACATTCACGCGCGCCAGCATCAGAATGGGTTTTTGCAAGATGCACACGGCACTCACCAATTGCCAAACAATGGCAATTATTACCGAACTACTTGAATATCGCAGAAATTTTTACGTCTTATCGCTTTCCTGCACATTTCTTTTAGCTAATTACTTAGCCAATTGAATCCGGTCCACAGACTGTAACAATCCGTGTGCCTCGGACACAACGGTCAAATCGGTCGCTAGGAGAAATAAATTACTTGACCGCCGAGCGCCGCAGAATCCAACGCTTTAGTATTCAGCAACGCGAATTTTCCAACCGAAACACCACTTTTGGGTGTACAAAATAAAAGTGCCGGCGTGGAAACCCAACAGCCGGCACTCATGACGCTACAGGATCGGAAAAACCGTCAGGCGATCGCGCGGATCCTGCGATGCAACCGCGAAATTTTGCGTGCGACGGTATTCTTGTGAACGATACCCTTGTTCACACCACTCATCAGAATCGGCTGGGCGATCTTGAAAGCTTCACGCGCAGCTTCGGCATCGCCGGAGCCAATCGCGGTTTCCACCTTTTTCACGTACGTACGGTACTGCGTAACACGCGAACGGTTGACGGCGGTACGACGCGCCGTCTGGCGCACGCGCTTGCGTGCTTGCGGAGAATTGGCCATGGCTATCCCTTGCCGCCGGTTAATAGGAGATCGCGGCTTATAGGGGCTTGCAACCGGCAGGTCAAGCCGAACAGCAAAGATTTGTGCCGCAGGCGGCTCAGCGGTGCTGGAATGCCGCCGTCCGTTTTTCCACGAACGCCGCCATACCTTCCATCTTGTCAGCCGTAGCGAAGGTCGAATGGAACAGCCGGCGCTCAAAGCGCACACCCTCTGCCAGGGTGGTTTCAAAAGCGCGGTTCACGCTTTCCTTGCAGATCATCGCAATCGGCAGCGATTTGGCGGCGATGGAATTGGCGTTTTGCATCGCCTCTTCCAGCTGATTGTCCAAGGGCACCACCCGCGTGTCGAGCCCGCAA
>JAYPXD010000298.1:0-4743 GCA_038135395.1 Alphaproteobacteria bacterium
TTCTAGAGCAGATCCCGATCCGATAGGATCGGGTGAATCTGCTCTAACTCTATGAATGGCGAGCAACTTCACCCGATCCAATGACTCCATTTGATCGGGCAATGCTTTAGTGATGACCGGGCTCTGCATCGGCCGGCTTTTGCAGCTTGTGGCCCTCTAGGTGCGATGTCGTCTGTGTTGCCCAAAACAGCACCGCCATAAAAGTAATGAATACGAGCAGAACCAGCAGAAGGAACGCTGTATTGGTCATGGTTGGTCTCCAGTTCAGAAATGATATCTGGAGAGTAATTGGCGAGGCTCGGCCGAACTTGATTCAGATCAAGACTGCCAAAATGTCCCACTGTCCTGGCAGCGGACGGGTTTAACTCGACTTGCTCATTCCTGGATTTGGATTAGTTCTAAGTTACGGGATCGCTGCTAGCGACAGGCCATAGGCTAGGCCGGCCAGCGCCACTGTCCAGGATGGCCACTTCGCCAGTTGCAGCATGCTCCATCCGATGGCGACGGCGGCGACATCTTCAGCGCGCGAGACGCTGCCGGTCCACAATGGGTTGTACAGCGCCGCCGCCAACACCCCGACGACCCCGGCGTTGACGCCGCCAAGCGCGCGCCTCAGGCTCGGGCGGGCCGAAAGCCTGGTCCAGAGCGGCAGCACGCCCGCCATCAACAGGCCACCGGGCAGGAATACTGCTACGAGAGCGACGATGCCGCCGATCAGGCCATGGCTCATCGCGCCCACATAGGCCGCGAATGTGAACAACGGGCCGGGAATGGCCTGGGCCACGCCATAGCCTGCCAGGAAATCGCCGCTGGACAGCCAGCCCCTGCCGACCGTCGCGGTCTCGAGAAACGGCAGCACCACATGGCCGCCGCCGAATACCAATGCCCCGGCCCGGTAAAACGGCTCGGCCATCGCAGCGACCGGGACCCCGATGGTCGCGGCGAGCGGCATCAACAGCAGCAGTGCGACGGCCAGGACGATCAGCGCAAAGGGCGTTATGCCAAGGCGCGGCGAGGGCTCGGGGGGCGGCGCTTGCGCCGCGACGGGACTTGCCCACAGCAAGGCCGCAAGGCCCGCCAGCACCAACCCGCTCAATTGCCCGGCGACGCCCGGCAGTAGTAGGGCGAGCACCAGCACGCCGACCGCCAACAGCTTGTGGAACCGATCCCGGCAGAGCCCCGCCGCCATCCCCTGCACCGCGTGCAGCACCACGGCCACGGCCACCAGCTTGAGGCCGTGCACAATGCCCGGCAGCCATTCCGCCGGCAGCGACGCAAGGCCGAACGCCGCCAACAGCATGATCAGCGCCGACGGCAGGGTGAAGCCAAGCCAGGCCGCCAATCCGCCCAGCGCGCCGGCCCGCTCCAATCCGATGGCGAACCCGACCTGACTGGACGCCGGCCCGGGCAGGAACTGGCCCAGGGCGACCAACTCGCCGTAGCGCGCTTCCGACAGCCAGCCGAGCCGACTGACGAACGTGTTGCGGAAATAGCCGATATGCGCCGACGGCCCGCCAAACGACGTGCAGCCGAGCTTCAGAAATGCCCAAAACACCTGAGCCGCGGCCATGGTCGGTCGCTCCGTTGCATGAAAGACAAGGGTGTTGGCTTACCGCCCGATGTTACAGCGCAATGACCCTGAGGCGCGACCGGGTTGCGTTCAGTTCACCTGCTTAGCGTGCCCTTCCCAATATGGCTTGCGCAGCTCGGTTTTCAGGATCTTGCCAGCGCCGCTCAATGGCAACGGGTCGGTTACAAAGGCAACGCTGCGCGGACATTTGAAGCCGGCGATCTGTTCATGGCAGTGGGCGATGATCTGGTCCGCTGTTGCGCTCTGGCCGTCTTTCAGGCGGACGATGGCATGCACGCGCTCGCCCCATTTCTCGTCCGGCACACCGATAACGGCGCATTCCGCGACGGCCGGGAACATCTGTACGGCGCTTTCCACTTCCGCCGAATAGACGTTCTCGCCGCCGGAGATGATCATGTCCTTCACCCGGTCGACAACGTAGATGTAGCCATCCTTGTCCATATAGCCGCCATCGCCGGAGTGCATCCAGCCGCCGCGCAATGTCTGCGCCGTCAGTTCGGGCTGGCGCCAATAGCCCTGCATGACGTTGGGGCCGCGCACGCAGATTTCGCCGACCTCGCCGCGCGGAACCTCAACGTCGTTCTCGTCGCGAATCTGCACTTCGACTCCGGGGGCGGAGCGTCCGACGGACCGGAATTTGTAGGCTAAGGGACCCTCAAACACGTGGCTTTCCGGCCCGTTGGTGGATGTCAGCGGCGCCGTCTCGGTCTGGCCATAGGCGTGGTAGAATTGGGCGTTCGGGATCACCTGCATCGCCTTGAGGATCACGGCCTCCGGCATCGGCGACGCGCCATAGGCTAAACGTTCGAGGCTGGAGAGATCGAATTCGCCCACTTTCGGATGGTTTACGGTCATGTTGACCATGGTTGGAACCAGCAGTGTGTCGGTGATTTTCCAGCGCTGGATCGCATTCATCGTGCCTTCCGGCGTAAACATCGGGATGAAATAGTGGCTGTTTGCCATCTGGGTCTGGCCGAACACGGCAACGCAGTCGGCGATATGGAACATCGGCGGCGCATGCAGATAGCGTGAGCCCGGCTTGTAGTGAAACACGCTCATGACATTGAAATTGTTGCTGACCAGGTTGCGGTGCGACAACATCACGCCTTTAGAGCGGCCGGTGGTGCCCCCGGTGTAGAACAGCCCGGCCAAGTCTTCGTAGCCGCGCTCGGCATCCGGTACGGGATCGGCGGCTTTCAGGATTGCTTCATAGGCGTGCAGGCCTTGCGGCGGGTCGTCGTCGCCCAGATATACCATCTGTTGAACACTGGGAATCTTGCCAGCAAGCGCCGGCAACATTGCTGAGAATGCCTTGTCCACGAACAGGATTTTGGCCTCAGAATCGGTAATCCAATGGACGACCTCTGGCGGGGCCAGCCGGATGTTGATCGGCACGAATACGCCGCCAGCCCAGGCGGTGGCGAAGAAGAATTCGTAATAGCGGTCGCTGTTCAACGCCAGAATGGCGGCGCGGTCGCCGGCCCCGAGGCCCAGGTTCTGCATCGCGCCGGCCAGCTTCGCGACACGTCCGAGGGTTTCGCCCCACGAGCGGCGGCGCTCGCTGCCGTCGGGCGCCATGATACAGGTCGAGGTGCCGTCGAAGTCGACCTGGGCAGCGCGCTTCAATCCCTGGGTCAGGTACATGGGAAGAACCTCCGGTTGTCTTTTTGTGTTGCGTCCAGTTTTGGCGCGAGACCTGGGCGTTGGCAAGGATGTGATTGGCGGCAGCCCTGAAACGGCCATACTGTTCTGGCAGTGCAGCATTCAACGTTGGGTATAGGGCGACGGGCTCCGGTTCCGAACGGTCGGAAGAGTGAACGAAAGGATCGAGACATGATCGAGCGCAGAACGATGATGCTGGCGCTGGCCGGCGCCTTGGTATCGGCGGCGGCTCAGGCCCAATCCGGTTGGCTTAGCAAGGGCAAGGACCTGCTCGGCACTGTTGGCGGTGCGGCGGGCGGCACCGGCGGTGGCGGCGGTCTCAGCGATATCGAAATCGGCAAGGGCCTGCGCGAAGCGTTGCGGGTTGGCTCCAGCAATGTGGTCGGCAGCCTGGGGCGCAAGGACGGCTTTTACGGCGTCAAGGATGTGCATATTCCCCTGCCGGGCGCGCTTGGCCAGGTGCAGAAGGCGCTGAAAGTGGTCGGGAAAAGCGGCCTGACCGACGACCTGGAATTGCGCATGAACCGGGCGGCGGAGGCCTCGGTGCCGAAGGCCAAGTCCGCATTCTTCGAAGCCATCGACGCCATGACCATCGATGACGCCCGCAAGATCCTGAGCGGCCCGAAAGATTCGGCGACCCGCTATTTCGAATCGAAAATGACGCCGCGCCTGACCGACGATTTCACGCCAATTGTGAATACGGAACTCGCAGCCTCCGGCGCTGCCAAAGCCTATGACAACACCATGGGCGAATACGCCAAGCTGCCATTTGTGCCGGATGCGAAGGCCAATCTTTCCGATTGGGTGGTAGAAAAGGCGCTGGATGGCGTATTCCTCTATCTGGCGCGGAAAGAGGCGGCGATCCGGGATAACCCGGCGGCGAGAACGACAGCTTTGTTGCAAAAGGTGTTTGGCTAAGCCGCGGCTCAGGGTAGGGTCTGGCCTTCCATTTCCGCTTTCAAGGGCCTTTTGCCATGTCCGTATTGACTGAGGACCAGATCGACGCTTTCTGGCGCGATGGCTTTATCTGCGTGCCGGATGCCGTTACGCCCGCGCAGCTTGGCGCGATGCGCGGGCTGATCACCGAATGGGTCGAGGAAAGCCGCGGCCATGCGAAGCCCTTTGGCGCGGAAACGATCGACGGACGCCCGCGGTTCGACATGGGGGCGGAGCATTCGGCGGAAAATCCCGCATTGCGCCGGATCAATAACCCGTCCGACCTGTATGCGCCGTACACGGATGTCATGCGGAATGCCGCGGTGGCGGACATGGTCGCGGACCTGATCGGCCCGGACGTCAAGTTTCACCATGACAAGATCAACCTGAAGCTGCCCGGCTCTCACACCGAGGTGCACTATCACCAGGATTTCCTGTTCACGCCGCATACCAACGACGACGTCGTCACGGCCTTGATCATGCTGGACGAGGTGACCGAGGAAAATGGCTGCCTGAAAGTCGTTCCCGGCTCGCACAAGGGTGAACTGCACTCG
>JAYPXD010000299.1:0-4732 GCA_038135395.1 Alphaproteobacteria bacterium
GTTCAGCATGACCATTACCATTGCGAACCTCGTACTGCCGCAGGTGCGGGGAGCGCTTTCGGCGACACAGGACGAGATTTCCTGGGTCATCACCTTGAACCTGATGGCGACGGCCATTGTCACGCCGCTGACGGCTTGGTTGGCCGGGCGGTTCGGGTGGCGCAATATGCTGTTTGGCACGGTTGCGGGCTTTACTCTGGCGTCGGCGGTTTGTGGGCTTGCCAACAATCTTGAGACCCTGATTTTTGCCCGTGTGATGCAGGGTGCATTCGGGGCACCCATAGCGCCGCTGGGTCAGGCGATTTTGCTGGCAACATTCCCGCGGCACTTGCAGCCGTTTGCCTTGGTAATGTGGGGTGTGGGATCGGTGTTTGGGCCGGTGGTGGGGCCGATCCTTGGTGCGATGGCGACCGAAGCCTGGAACTGGCGGGCAGCTTTCCTGATGATCGTGCCGCCGGGCATTCTTACGCTCATTTGCATCTGGGTGGCGCTGCGCTCGCACACCACGCTGAAGAAACTGCGGTTCGACTGGCTTGGATTCCTGGCGCTGGCCTGCGCCCTGCTGTGTGCGCAGCTGGTGTTTGACCGTGGGCAGAAACTTGATTGGTTCGAATCGCCGGTCATCATTGCCTGCACGTTCCTGGGCGGGCTGTCGTTCTGGATGTTCATCGTCCAGTGCATGACGGCCGAACAGCCATTTTTGAACCCCTCGCTCTTACTGGACCGGAATTTTGCAGTCGGCACGTTTATCGCATTCATTGTCGGTATGCTGAGTTTCACGAGTCTGGTGCTATTTCCTACGCTGCTCCACGATCTGCGCGGTTATCCTGAAGATGCGATCAGCACATTGATAGCCGCACGCGGTCTCGGTAACTGGACGGCCTTTTTGTTTATCTCCCAACTCACCCGCATAGCGCCCCGGTTCGCAATTGCCGCTGGTTTTTTCATTCAGGCGGCGGGCAGTTTCTGGATGTCGCAATTCGATATCAACGTGACGGAGACCGCGATTTTCTGGAGCCACTATATGATGGGCTTGGGCAACAGCGTTGTTTTCACGCCCATGGCGGTCATGGCATTTTCGACCTTGCCGCGGGACCATATTACTGAAGGGTCGGCCGTGTTCACGATGACCCGAAATTTTGGCTCGAGCCTGTTCATTTCAATGTCGGTTTTGGTGTTTTTGCGAAGCAAGTCGATCAGCTATTCAGAACTTGCGGAATTCATTACGCCATTCCGGTTCGTCACCAATTACCCCGGAACGTTGGAGAGTTGGGACCTGGGTTCGGTCGCAGGCCTGATGGGGCTTTCCGGCGAAATCGGCCGGCAGGCAGCGATGGTGGGCTATATCAACGCATTCCTGATGATGGCACTGACAGCTGCCGCTGCGATACCGTTGGCTCTGCTTCTACGGCGGCCATCGCAGGAATAGAGCAGATCCCGATCCGATAGGATCGGGTGAATCTGCTCTAACTCTATGAATGGCGAGCAACTTCCCCCGATCCAATGACTCCATTTGATCGGGCGTTGCTCTAGTAACGGTTCGGTTCGCTGCCCTGGTAAAAGACCAAGGTTTGCCTGCGCGATTCCGGCGACGTTGTCCCGCCGGAACGCCTGCTGTCCTGTCGATCGTCTGTGGGCAGAGATGGAAACCGGAGCGCCGTCTGGTTAGGTCTAAAATGTTGTCACAAAAAATGGCTCATACCGGGTTGTTGAAGCCGGTTACTATAGTGCCGGTTTCCAAGAAGGCGGCGCATGCCGGCTCGGCAAGTGCGCCTCGGGCGAAGTGGTGGAGGACCGGATGACGGACTGGATCGAGCGTTTTGAGGGGCTTGCCGCCTTGCCGAAGGCCATCCGCGACGTGTTGGTCAACCGCAGTCAGGTTGTGCATGCGCCTGCTGGCCACATAATTTTTGGCCCGGGAAAATCGCCGGACTATCTGCTGTTGTTGCTGGAGGGGACCGTGCGGGTCCATCAGACGTCCGAAACTGGCCGGGAAATCGTTCTTTACCGGGTCGAGGCCGGGCAAAGCTGTGTGCTGACCACGGCCTGCCTGTTAGCGAACGAGGAATATTCCGCCCAGGGAGAAGCGGAAACTGACGTTGAAGCCGTGGCTATCCCGCGGACAGTTTTCGACGAACTGATGGCGCAGTCCGGAGAATTCCGCACATTTGTTTTCAATGCATATTCCCGGCGGATCACCGACCTATTCCGGGTAATCGACGAGGTCGCCTTTGGGCGCATCGACGTACGGCTCGCCGCCCGTCTGATTGCAATGGGGGCTGGCCTGCGTGAAATAAAGGCGACGCACCAGCAACTGGCAACGGAGCTGGGCACCGCGCGCGAAGTGATCTCGCGGCAGATGCACGAATTCCAGCGCCGCGGCTGGATCAGCCAGTCGCGGGGAACCCTTGTGCTGACAGACCGGGCCGCCTTGTCCGGCCTGGCCGGACACTAGGCCAAGGGCCGATCAGAAGGGGTCGGGGGCAGCTCTGGACCGTCGCGGCGCAAAATATCTGCGTCCAAGGTGACAAGGTCACAGAACTCTGCGGTTTTGCGGTCTATCTTAGAATCGACAACAAACCGGAGGATTATTGATGACCGCCAATGTTGGAACTGTCGATCGCGCCGTCCGCGCCATCTTGGGCGTGGCGCTTTTGTATGTCGCCTTTGCAAGTGGCATCCTGGATGCCACCATGTGGAAATGGGTAGCCGCGGCGGCAGGCGTTGTCATGTTGACCGTCGCTGCCATCCGTATTTGTCCGGTCTATTCGCTGATCGGACTTAAGACCTGTAAGACGACCTGATTCCGGTCAGCGAGGAGGACGTGATGAGCGCCTACCCTGTTTCGATGGCTGTTAAGCCCGAAGTCGAAGGCTTTTTCGACGAAGCGACCAACACCATTTCCTATATCGTAAAGGACCCAGGCTCGGATGCTTGCGCCATCGTGGATAGCGTGATGGACATCGACTATGCGGCGGGCCGCATCACCTTCGAACATGCCGACGCACTGATTGCCCGCATACGTGAGCGCGGGTTGCATTTGGAGTGGATTATCGAGACCCACGTCCACGCCGATCACTTATCAGCGGCCCCTTATATTCAGGACCGCCTTGGCGGCAAGGTCGGCGTCGGCGCCAAGATCACGGTGGTGCAGGAGACCTTCGGAAAAGTCTTCAATGAAGGCACGGAGTTCCAGCGCGACGGCAGCCAGTTTGACGCCCTGTTCGAGGATGGCGAAACGTATCAGGTCGGCGGCATGACCTGTTTCGCCATGGCTACGCCGGGGCATACGCCGGCCTGCATGGTGCATGTAATGGGCGATGCGGCCTTTGTCGGCGATACCCTGTTCATGCCGGACGGCGGTTCGGCCCGCGCCGACTTTCCGGGCGGAGACGCCGGCATGCTGTTCGACTCGATCCAGAAGGTCCTGTCCTTGCCAGCCGAAATGCGCCTGTTCATGTGCCATGACTACGGACCGGGTGGTAGAAAAATTGCCTGGGAGACGACGGTAGCCGAAGAAAAGGCGAAAAATATCCACGTCGGCGGCGGCAAAACCCGGTCGGACTTCATCCGGTTTCGGACGGAACGGGACGCCACGCTGGGCATGCCCAGGCTGATTATCCCCAGTTTGCAGGTGAACATGCGTGCCGGCGAAGTCCCGAGGGATGCCGACGGTAACCTCATGCTGAAAGTCCCGATCAACGGTCTTTGACCACGGCGAGAAGGGAACCGTTCATGGACATTCGCAAAATATCAACGATGGTCTCCGTCAGTCCGCGATGAACCAGAAATCCTCCGTTCCTCAAACCCTCATTTCTGTCCGACAGGTGCTGACGTCACACACGGTCAACCTCAAAAGTCTCGTTCCATTGATGAGAGAGATTTCCACGCTTCTGTACCATCTCGTATAGCGCCAGGGCATATTTGGACGAGAGCGCCAACATCACGTCTCGCTGGATGCGGGCGAAGATATGAGAGTTCCCGATAAGCTGACGAAGCTTGCGTGGGAATTGGTAGTAGACCTTCCCATCACCTCTTATTGGCTCATCAATATGGTCCAGTAAGCCGACAGAGCGATGATAAGGCTTTCCATCACGCTCTAATGCCACGACCACTCGTGCGCCCATTAAGCGCCCTATTGTGTCGTCCAGGCGGTCATTGCCTGTCATAGAGCCTTTCAGCTCGGATTTCTTGATGGTGTGCTCTACGTCATCCTCAATCTGCTCCCACGCATTAGCCAGCAGCAGATTGAACACTCGTCGGTCATAGAGTGTGAGAGGTGTCTGCTCTACGACATCAACCAGTTCCCCTGGCTTAACCAGGGAACGAGTGTCTGTGCGAGCTTGAACAGTCCGATAGCGTGCCACTTGAAAAGTAAACCATATATGGCTACCTCTGTGAAGCACCAGGGTAGCCTTTATTACAATGGGTTATCTCAATTTGTAGCCATAAAACGAGAAGGTCTGGGTCAGGAGGCAGATTGCCCACCATATGTGGCGGTTGAGGGTGCTTTGGGGTCTAAATGGGGCATCTCAATTTGTAGCCAAAGCCATCTCAATAAGTAGCCAAGGCTATCTCAATTTGTAGCCAACCTTATCTCAATAAGTAGCCTTAAACCCCGGAGCGCCGCAGAAATCCGCCATATTTTTCACCAGGAACATAGGACTAAAAGAACAGTGTAATCGGCGGTGGAAAAGTCAGCCACGGTAGCGTCGGGATGATCCCGGCGCGG
>JAYPXD010000300.1:0-1934 GCA_038135395.1 Alphaproteobacteria bacterium
TGCCGAACTTGGCCCCCTCCAGCATCGCATTGACCGTCAAATTCTGGCGGTTCTGCCTCGTTACAAGCACCAATTCGCCACCGGCCTTGCCTGCAAGCGGAGCATTCACCATCGGGGCTAATGACGCCAGGTCCTGAGCCTGCCATGCGACCCGGCCATTGATCAGGGACTTGGCCAGATCGATGCGCAGCGGTTGCGGGCTTTGCACGGCGACGCCCATAGCGTTTGCACGCAGTTTCGATAGCGTCAGTATCTGGGCGTCCAACAGCAATTCCGTCGCCGCTGTAGCTTTGCCATAGGCCTTTGTGGCGGCCTCCACAGTCACCACTCCGGATACCGCCTTGCCGACGACAAAGTCATGCTGCGCGCGCACGTTGCCGATTGCCGCGCCGTCCATGGCCAGATCGTCAGCCGTTGTGAACGCATCCAGCCTTGACGACGCCAACGTGCCGCTCAACTTGCCTTCGGAGGTGATCCTGCCGGCGGCATTGAGGTCATAGCTGTGGGCAACCGACGTCAGGTCCGGAACAGCGACTTTGTACGTCAACGCTAACGGCCCACCAGCCAGGCTTGCCCTGCCGCTTGCCTGCGCCACGAGCACCGGTCCGGTCAGGTCGAAGCTGCTGAGCGTTGCGATCTGGCCTGTCAGGTCACCAACGACATCGAACCCCACACCCTCGCTGCCTGCCAGGTCCAAGCGGTCGGCCACCAGGCCGTCCGCCCGCCCTTTCAACCCGAACCGCACCATTTCTCCGGCGAGCGATACTTCACCATCCAGCTTCAGCCCTTTCGCGGCGAAACCATCGCCGGTTACGGCGGCCAACACGAACACGCCTGTGCCGCGCAGGGAATCCAACGTCCCGGCGGCCTTACCTGAAAACCGCGCGCCCTTAACGGTGATCCCGGGAATTTCCGATGGACCTAACGCTGGAATATCGGCTTCCACAGCCGCCTGCACGTTCCCGGAGTTCGTGTCGACCTGCCCCGATGCGGTCACCTGTCCGAACGGCGACGCGATCGCCAGTAGTCGCAATGTCAACAGCCCGTTTTCCGCAACGACCAAGTCTGTCTGCAGACGCACCGGATCGGCCAGCAAGGGACCGCCCGACTGCCGCAGTTGCCCCTCTGCAGTTGCCGAGACATCCAATGTCAGGTCTAGCGGTTGAACCGATGCGATCCGGGCTTTGCCGTCGATCAGTCCGATGTCGTCAATCTTAGCCCGCAGCGTTGCCGTCCAATCCAATACCGGCCCTTCTCCCTCGATGCGGACTACGGTGGCTGATTTTGGCGGCAACCCTGCAAGTTCGGCGACAACGCCGCCGGGCGCTTCCTTCGCGTCCACCAGCAGGCGCAACACTTCACTGGCGAATTTGCGGCGGTAGTCGAACCGGATCGTGCCGGCGATGGCGTCCGTTCTGTCCAAGGCGAACTTGGCGGTCTGCTCGTCGCCCTCGTCCCGGAACTGGCCGCTGGCGTTGAAGGCCAATGGACTGGGCCCCAGCACGCCACCTGCGATCCGAACCCGGGATAGCTTCATCCCGTCGACCACGACCGAAATTGGCGAGCGTGGCCAGACCAGGGGCTTGCCGGAGTCCGCATCCGATTTGGCCGCTTTCGGATCGGTCGGCGTAGACTTCGGTTGGCGCAAAACCTCGACATCGTCAGCCGCCAGCTTGGTGACCGCAACCTGGCCGCTGGCCAGACGCGTCGGATCCCAGTTCATCGAGACCCGCCCGATGCGAAGCCAGACCCCTTCTCCATCGGCCACCGCTACACCGATGAGATCGGTTGCGCCATCGGCTGGCGATTCCACCTTCGTTACTGTAATCTCCAGCGATCCCGGCACGTTGATCTGCTTCAGCGCGAAATCGATCAGGGTGTTTTTCAATCCGAAGAACGAAAGCTGCGCCGACGCCGGGCCGGGCAGGAACTGG